>CAIOKP010000254.1 GCA_903858875.1 uncultured Sphingomonadales bacterium | reverse complement strand
GCCTCGCTGATTGCGGCAGGCGCCACGGTGGCGACACCTTCGGCCACAGCCTGTTCGGCCACCGCAACCGCGATTTTGCGAGCGACATCGCGCAAGCCCGTGATCGGCGGCAACAGGCCGCGCCCATGTTCATCGCCATTGCTGCCCAATGCGCCCAATTGCCGGGCTGCCGCCATGAACATGCCGTCGGTAATTTCGCGCGCGCCACTGGCCAAGGCGCCAAGCCCGATACCCGGAAAAATATAGACGTTGTTGACTTGCGTGATGCCGGGCGTGCCATACGGGCTGCCCGTGCCGACGATAGCGCGACCATCGCTCCATGCCAGAATGTCGGCGGGATGCCCTTCGCATCGCGACGGCGGGTTTGACATCGGAAAAATCACCGGGCGCGGCGTGCCCGCGGCCATCAAACGCACGACGTTTTCGTCAAAGGCGTTCTTTTGACCCGACGCACCGATCAGCACCGTCGGGCGCACATTGGCGATGGTCTCGGCCAGCGAAACCGGCCCGGCGCCGGTGCGCACCCAACCCTCGATGTCGGCATGATCCCGCGCCAGCGGTGCCTGTTGCGGCAACAGGCGCGGCATATCGGACAGGATCAAGCCATCGCGGTCAATCGCCCAGATCCGCGCGCGCGCCGCCGCTTCATCCAGCCCCTCGGCCATGATCGCGCGGACCAGCATTTCGGCGATCCCGCTACCCGCCGCGCCCGCGCCAAACAGCGCAACCCGTTGGTCACGCAATGGCACGCCCGTTTCGCGCACCGCCGCCAGCAATGTGCCAACGGCCGTCGCGGCAGTGCCCTGAATATCATCGTTAAAGCTGAGCAACCGGTGGCGATAGCGGGCGAGCAGATCATAGGCATTTTTGCCCGCAAAATCCTCCCATTGCAGCAAGACGCCGGGGAAACGCTCTGCCACGGCGGTCACGAAATCTTCAACAAAGGCGTCGTATTCAGCACCCCGCACCCGCGCCGCACGCCAGCCGACATAGAGCGGATCCTCGCGCCGGGCGCGATTGTCGGTGCCAACGTCAAGGAAGATCGGCAAGACTTCGGCCGGGTGGATGCCAGCTCAAGCGGTGTACAGCGCCAGCTTGCCGATCGGGATGCCCATGCCGCCTGCGCCCTGATCACCAAGGCCGAGGATGCGCTCGCCGTCCGAGACGACGATCACCTTCACCCGGTCGAGCGCCGGATCGGCCAGAATATCGGCAATCCGGTGACGATTGGGCCAGGACAGGAACAGCCCGCGCGGCCGCCGCCAGATCTCGCTAAACCGCTCACACCCCTCGCCCACGGTCGGCGTGTAGACCAGCGGCAACATCCGCTCCATGTCGCTTTCGACCAACGCGTGGAACAGCACCTCGTTCGAATCCTGCAATTCGCGCAAGAAGGCATAGCGATGGAAATCGCTGTCCATATCCTCCAACGCGCGACGGCGCCGCTCGATCTGGCTGTCCAGCGTGCCGACATAGGGCGGCAACAGGCCGTGCAGCCCGAATTCGTCGCGCTCCGCCTCGGTAAAGGCTGTGCCTTTGTTAGTCAGCGGATCGGCGAGCAGAGCACGGGCAGCGGCATGATGCGAAGCGGGACGAGCGGGAACCAAGCGGGAATATCCTTCCAACGGCGGGGGATGCGGCGGTAAATAGCGTACCGCAATTTGGCCCATACCCGTCCCGCCGCACAAGCGGAATAGGTGACGCACGCAAACTCCGTTGCGATTATCGCAACTGCACCGTCGGATGTAAAAAAGGGCCGGGCCATCCTCGTTGAAGAAGGACAGTCCCGGCCCATGCGACCCGTCAGGGCTTACTCAGCGCCGACGGTATCCCGTGAGAGGTGCTCGACCGCCACCGCGCGGCCCGCAAGCGCCGCATCGAGATGGGCATGGTTCAAGCTGCCCTCCCAACGAGACACCACGACACAGGCAACAGCATTCCCGATAAAATTGGTCAGGCTGCGGCATTCCGACATGAAACGATCCACGCCAAGAATAAGTGCCATACCGGCCACCGGCACGGTCGGCACAATCGCCAAGGTCGCTGCCAGAGTGATAAAGCCTGCGCCCGTCACCCCCGCCGCGCCCTTGGACGACAGCATCGCAATGACCAGCAACAGCGCCTGCTGACCCAGCGTCAAATGGACATTGCACGCCTGCGCAATGAACAGCGCGGCCAGCGTCATATAAATATTGGTCCCATCAAGGTTGAACGAATAGCCGGTCGGCACAACCAGACCCACGATGGTCTTGGGGCAACCGGCCGCCTCCATCTTTTCGATCAACGCAGGCAAAGCGCTTTCGGACGACGACGTGCCGAGCACGAGTAGCAATTCCGCCTTTAAATAGCCAATCAGGCGAAAGATCGAAAAGCCCGCCAGTTTGGCCACCACGCCCAATATCACGATCACGAACAGCGCGCTGGTCAGGTAAAACGTCGCAACCAACGCCGCGAGATGCGACAGGCTGGCCACGCCATATTTGCCGATGGTAAAGGCCATCGCGCCAAATGCCCCGATCGGGGCCGCCTTCATGACGATCGCGACCAGACGGAAAAACGCGATCGATACGCCGTCCAGCAGGTCGAGCACCGGTTCGCCCCGCGCGCCGACCAGCGACAGCGCAATGCCGAACAGGATCGCGACAAACAGCACTTGCAAGATGTTGCCATCGACGATGGCCGACAAGAATGTATCCGGGATCACCCCCAGCAAAAAGCCGGTGACAGTGGTTTCATGCGCCTTCTTGGCAAATTCCGCGACCTTGCCCGCGTCTAGCGTATGCGGGTCGATGTTGAACCCCGCGCCCGGCTGGACAACATCGGCCACGATCATGCCGAGGATCAGCGCGAGCGTCGAAAAGAAGAAGAAATAGGCAAATGCCTTGGCCGCAACCCGGCCCACCGCGCCCAGATCCCGCATGCTGGAAATGCCGGTGGTGATGGTCAGAAAGATCACCGGGGCGATCACCATCTTCACCGCCTTGATAAAGGCATCACCGAGCGGCTTCATCGCCTCGCCACTAGCCGGATAGAAATGCCCCAGCGCCACGCCTGCGGCAATCGCGGTCAGCACTTGAACATAAAGATGTGTGTACCAGCGACCGGCCTTTGCCGGCAGTGGCGTGAATGCGGTATCGTAATGCATCTCGACCGGCCCTTGATCCTTTGCGGCAGGTAGTCCCTTACACTGAGCTCCCGACTTGTGTCGGATGTTACCCGGTCACGGGATGCGGAAAAAGGCGGGAGGACAGTCGAACAAAATATATATTATATAGATGCTTGCGGAAAATCCTCACGGCGCAAATGTGCTATTTTCGGGCATACATTCCACGACATGTGTCATTACTTGCACACAAGTGCGTGCTCGGCTAAATGTACCGGCATGCGTGCAACGCCTCCCCTCCTGCTGGTTTTTGCCCTGCTCGCTGGCATTCTTGCCGCACAGGCGATTGGGCAAAATGTCGAGCAGCGGGCACTCAACCGCTTGGCAGCCGATGCCACCTCCGATGCACAATTGCGGCAAGCGTTGATGGCCAGCGAAATTGCCCGATTCCGGCTGTTGCCCTTGGCTCTCTCCGATGATCGCGATGTCAGCGCGGCCGCCCACAGCAAAGATAGCGCCGCCCGCCTCAATGCAAAGCTGGAGGCCATGACCGGCGCGACGGGTGCGACGGTGATGTATCTCATCGCACCCAACGGTCGGGCGTTGGCGGCAAGCAATTGGCAACGGCCAAGTAGTTTTGTCGGACACGATTATCACACGCGCCCCTATTATCTCGACGCCGTGATGTATGGCGTGGGCGAGCAATTTTCGTTGGGCCGCATCAGCCACAAACCCGGCCTTTATCTTGCGCGCCGCAATGCGGCAGGCCTGATCGTCGTGGTCAAACTCGAATTTGACCGGGTTGAGGCCCAGTGGCGGCACGCTGGCGGCGTCACCTTTGTCACCGATGCCACCGGTGTGATCCTTGTTACCAGCCGGCCCGACTGGCGCTTTGCCGCAACGCAACCCTTGTCGCCCCAACAAACAGCCACCGCGCGCGACCGAGCGGGCGTTGGCGCGCTGCGCGCGCTGCCTTATCACCCTGCGCCCGACGGACAGGTCACCATAGACCGGCCAACGGAGCACTATCTGCTGGTAAGCACGGCCCCCGATGGCGCCGGATGGCGCGTACATCTGGCCGTATCCACGCGCGCAGCGGCCGCACAAGTGCGCTCGGCCCAGATTGGCGCGGCGGTGCTGACCTGGGGTCTGCTCGGGCTGGGCTGGCTGGTCTTGCGCCGCATCCGGCAGCGGCGCGAGCGGACAGCCGCCCTAGAGTCCGCCATCGCCGAACGCACCGCCGAACTCAGCCGCGAAATCGACGAGCGCATCGCCGCCGAAACCAGCGCCGCCAATTTGCGCGAAGGATTGCGGCAAGCCAACCGCCTCGCCGCGTTGGGACAGATCACCGCCAGCGTCGCGCATGAAACCGCCCAGCCGGTCGCCGCAATCCGCACCTATGCCGCCACCGCGCAAAAACTGTTGGCGCAAGGCGCGACGGTAGAGGTCGAGGCCAACCTTGCGGCTATCACCCGATTGACTGAACGCATCGGCGAAGTCACCAACGAATTGCGGGGCTTTTCCCGCAAATCGGCCGGCCAGACCGGTCCGATCGCGCTGGTCGAGGCGATGGACGGGGCATGCCTGTTGTTAAAGGAACACCTGGCGCGGGTGACTTTCAGCTTGCCAAAAATCCCGGTGGAGCTGCGGGTGATCGCTGGCCGGGTGCGACTTGAACAAGTGCTCGTCAACATCTTGCAAAATGCCCTCGACGCGCTGGTGGATTGTGCAAATCCCCATATCAACGTGGCGATTGTCACCGATGAGGCCACGCTACGCCTGACGATCACCGACAACGGGCCCGGCATCGCCCCGGAAGTTGCCGAAAGACTGTTCACGCCCTTTGCAACCAGCCGACCCAGCGGCTTGGGGCTCGGCCTCGTCATCGCGCAGGACATTATGGTCGATTTTGGCGGCACGTTGCGGGCCTTGCCCTCACACGTTGGGGCCTGCTTTGAACTTCAATTGCGGCGCGTCGGATGATGGAGGGGCCATCCCGCATCGCGCTGATCGAGGACGACGAGGATCTGCGCGTCTCGACCGCGCAATGGCTGACAGTGGCAGGCTTTGCGGTCGATGCCTTTGCCGCTGCCGCCCCGGCATTAGCGGCGATTGGCGCCGAATATCCTGGCGTCGTGATCACCGATGTCCGTATGCCGCAGATATCGGGCATCGAACTGTTCCAAACGCTGCGGGACCGCGATGCGGATCTGCCGGTCATCCTGACTACGGGCCACGGCGATGTGACGATGGCGGTCGACGCCTTGCGCGCCGGGGCGTGGGACTTCATCACCAAGCCGTTCGATCCCGAGGCGCTGACCGCTGCGGCCACGCGCGCGGCGACCGCGCGGGCGCTGGCGCTCGATAATCGACGTTTGCGCGCCCTCACCGATCAGGCGGATACCTCCGCATTGGTCGGGCAATCCGCGGCCATCCGCCATTTGCGCGGGATCATCCCGGTCCTCGCCCAATCGGACATCGATCTGTTTATCGAGGGCGAGACAGGCACCGGCAAGGCATTGTTGGCCCGCACCATCCATCGCGCTGGCACACGGGGGCGGCACCGCTTTTTGACGATCGCCTGTGCTGCCCTGCCCGAGCCGTTGGTCGACGAATTATTTGCCGCGACCGGCGGGGCCAGCCTGACCGCGGCTCCACGCGGCACGGTCCTGCTCGACGATATCGACCTCGCCAGTGACAGTTTGCAGGCCCGGCTCATCCCGGTGTTGGAAGACAGGGTGCTGCGCCCTGTCGGGGGGCGTTTTCCGATCCCGCTCGATATCCGGGTGATCGCGACGGCCAATGAAACCGGCACGCAGATACCCACCACAATGGCGCCTGCGTTGTTTTATCGCCTTGCCGCGATGCGGCTACGCCTGCCGCCCTTGCGCGAAAGGCGCGAGGATATTCCGCTGTTGTTCGCCCATCTCACCCAGCAGACAGCCGACCGCCTGCGGGTTCCCGTCCCGCCGATCACCGCATCGGTACGGGAACGACTGTTGCGCCACGACTGGCCCGGCAACGTCCGCGAACTGGCCCATTTCGCTGCGCGCTTTGTTCAAGGGCTCGAGGAGAACACGGCACCGGCGCAACCCGCCCTATCGCTCGGCAACCGGGTAGACGCCTTTGAACGCGATGCGATCGTCGAGGCCTTCATAGCCGCTGGTGGTGATGCAGGGGCGGCGATGCAACGGCTCTGCCTGCCGCGAAAAACGTTCTACTACAAAATCGCACGGCACGGGATCGACCTGGACGCCTTACGCCAATCGGCGCGTGCGACCGGCAAGCGTGGCTAATGCACCTTGCCTCTGCGGACCGCTCTACCGCGCACAAAGCCGCGCTGCTTGCCCTGAATTGGCCAACAGCGCGGCTGATAAAATGGCTCAGGCCAACGCCGCCTCTGGTGCCACGACAGCATAGCCCAAGGCGGTTGCCACCGGCGCGCAAGTAACCTTGCCCGCCCACACATTCAGGCCCGCCAGCAAATGCGGATCGCGCCGCAAAGCCGCCTGCCAGCCCAGATTGGCAATCGCCAGCGCATGGGGCAACGTCGCATTGTTCAGCGCATAGGTGCTGGTACGCGCCACCGCGCCGGGCATATTGGCGACGCAATAATGGACAATGCCCTGCTCGATATAGGTCGGATCGGTGTGGGTGGTGGCATGGCTGGTTTCAAAACACCCGCCCTGATCAATCGCGACATCAACCAGGACGGCGCCCGGCTGCATGGTGCTCAGCATCGCTTGTGTCACCAGCTTGGGCGCCGCCGCGCCGGGGATCAGCACCGCGCCAATCACCAGGTCCGCCGCCGCGACACTGGCCGCGATATGCGCGCGGCTGGAATAGAGCGTCTTGGCCCGCGCTTCGAAATGATTGGCCAGACGTTCGAGCACGTCGGGGCTGCGATCCAGAATGGTGACATCGGCCCCCATCCCGACGGCCATCTGCGCCGCGTTGAAACCGACAACGCCGCCGCCGATGATCACAACCTTGGCCGGTAACACGCCGGGGACGCCGCCCAACAATACGCCGCGCCCACCATGCGCCTTTTCCAGCGCCGTGGCACCGGCCTGTATCGCCATGCGCCCGGCGACCTGGCTCATCGGTTTCAGCAAGGGCAGACCGCCATGCGCATCGGTGACGGTTTCATAGGCGATGCATACCGCGCCCGACGCGACCAGATCGGCGGTCTGTTCGGGGTCGGGGGCCAGGTGGAGATAGGTATACAGAATCTGGTCCGGCCGCAGCATGCCCCGCTCGACGGCCTGCGGTTCCTTGACCTTGACGATCATCTCGGCCTTGGCAAACACTTGCGCGGCGGTGGCGATGATCTCCGCCCCGGCGGCGGCATAGGCGGCATCGCTCGCGCCAATGCCTAGCCCGGCGCCGGTCTCGACCAACACGCGATGCCCGTGGGCGACCAGTTCGGCGGCGCTTTCGGGCGTCAGGCCGACGCGATATTCGTGGTTCTTGATCTCTCGTACGGTCCCGACAATCATCGCTGTCACCTTTTCCTGCGGCAGGTTACTGTGGAACGAAAGATAACGCGATGGTGGCGCAAAATCTTCCCCGATTTCCCGTTTGAAATAATCGATATAGGATATTATCCCAGCCTATTGCCATTGTACGGGAAATTTCATCATGGATCGCCTCGACCGCCGCCTGCTCGTCGCGCTACAGGCCGATTCCAGCGCCTCGATTGCCGATCTGGCGGCGCGCATCGGCCTGTCGCCCTCGGCCTGCCACCGCCGGATGCGGGCGCTGGAGGAGGCGGGCATCATCCGCAGCTATGGCGCGCGGATCGACCCGGCCAAGGTTGGCATTGGCCTCAACGTGTTGATCGACATCACCCTGGTCAGCCAAAGCAGCGATGCCATGGAACGGTTCGAGCGCGCGGTGGGCGATTTTCCCGACATCCTTGAATGCCATTTGCTATCCGGCACAGCGGATTACCGCCTGCGTACAGCCGCACGCGACATGGCCGATTATGACCGATTGCACCGCGAATGTCTCGCCCGCCTGCCCGGCGTCAGCGCGATGCACACCAGCTTTATCATCCGCACGGTCAAGGCATGGACCGGCTACGCGCTGGATTAGCGCCCTATTGCAACCCGGTCAGCCATTCGGCGATCATCGCCTGTCCGGCGGCAACCCCGTCCGGCCCTATTCGGAATGGGCGGTCTGCAAGTCTTCCTCGGTGCCACCCGCCTCGATCCCGCTTGCGGGCGATTCGCCGCCACGCCCTCATGGAGAACGTGGCGGATCATCAAGATACGTTGTATCGCCGGGTCACAGGCCTTATGGTTCGGGCAGGAAGTCCGGCACCGACAGATACCGCTCGCCAGTATCATAGTTGAAACCCAGCACCCGGCTGCCGGCGGGCAACTCAGGCAATTTCTGCGCGATGGCCGCGAGTGTTGCGCCCGACGAAATGCCGACCAGCAAGCCTTCGAGCCGGGCCGATTTGCGCGCCCATTCCTTGGCATCGCCGGCATCGACCTGAATAACCCCGTCAATCGCGGCGGTGTGCAGGTTGGTCGGAATAAAGCCGGCGCCGATCCCCTGGATGGGATGCGGCGCGGGCTGACCACCGCTGATCACCGGCGACAGGGCCGGTTCGACCGCATAGGCCTTCAACCTTGGCCATTGGGCCTTCAACGTCTCGGCAACGCCGGTCAAATGCCCGCCTGTACCCACGCCGGTGATGACATAGTCTATCGGCGTATCGGCGAAATCACTGAGGATTTCCTGCGCGGTGGTACGCACATGGACGGCGATATTGGCAGGGTTTTCAAACTGCTGCGGGATCCACGCGCCGGGGGTCTCGGCAGCCAATTCCTTGGCGCGCTCGATCGCGCCCTTCATGCCCTTTTCGCGCGGGGTCAGGTCAAAGCTGGCGCCATAGGCCAGCATCAGACGGCGCCGCTCGATCGACATTGATTCGGGCATGACGAGGATCAGCTTGTACCCCTTTACCGCCGCCACGAGAGCCAGGCCAATGCCGGTATTGCCGCTGGTCGGCTCGATAATGGTGCCGCCAGGTTGCAGCGTGCCGTCGGCCTCCGCCGCCTCGATCATCGCCAGCGCGATGCGGTCCTTGATCGAACCGCCGGGGTTGCCGCGCTCGCTCTTTACCCACACTTCGTGGTTGGGGAACAGGCGTGCCAACCGCACATGCGGCGTGCCGCCAATGGTTGCCAAAATCGAATCGGCTTTCATGCCCTGCACTCCCTAGGCTTTGCGGATCTGCGGCATTCTGTCGCAGAAATCCGCCCGGATGGCCAATATTGCCTTATCATAAAACACAATCCCGACCAAACCAGTTGAGTTTTCTTGGGGGCAGGCAAATCTGGCTTTGCCCCTTAAAGCACACTGGTCGCCCGCGATCAGCACGGCTAGGACACGCCCAGCACACCAAACCCCATTTGCCAAAAGAGGTCCCCCATGGATTACCGCCCGCTTGGACACACCGGCCTGTCGGTCAGCGCTGTCTGCCTTGGCACGATGACCTGGGGCTCGCAAAACAGCGAGGCCGAGGCCCATGCCCAGATCGATTGCGCGCTCGATCACGGCATCAATTTTCTCGATACGGCCGAAATGTACCCGGTCACCCCGACCAAGCTGGAAACCCAGGGCCGCACCGAAGAATATATCGGCAGCTGGATCGCGCACAGCGGCAAGCGGGACAAGATCGTGCTGGCCAGCAAAGTGTCCGGCCCGTCGCGCTGGGTACCGGTGCGGGGCGGCGCCAACCGGCTCGACCGCGCCAATATCGAGGCGGCGATTGATACCAGCCTGCGCCGCCTGCAAACCGATTACCTCGACCTGTATCAACTGCACTGGCCCGACCGGGGTGTGCCGATGTTCGGTGGGCGCGGTATGCAGGCAATCACCGATGACGCGAACGCCGTACCGATCGAGGAAACGCTCGGCGTGCTGGCTGATCTGGTAAAGGCCGGCAAGATCCGCGCCGTGGGCGTGTCGAACGAGACGCCGTGGGGCGTGGCGGAATTTCTGCGCCTCGCCCGCGATCAGGGGCTGCCCCGCGTGGCCTCGATCCAGAACGCGTATAATCTGCTCAACCGGGTGTTCGAAATCGGACTGGCGGAATTTGCCTTACGCGAAGGGGTCGGCCTGCTGGCCTATTCCCCGTTGGCCGCGGGCTATCTTTCGGGCAAATACCTCGGCGGTTTTGATCCCAAGGGATCGCGCCGCGATGTTGCGAAGCAATTCCTGCGCTATGTCACGCCCAACCAACCGCAAGCGGTGGCCCGATATCTGGGCATCGCACACGCCTTCGGCCTCAGCCCCGAGGCGCTGGCGCTGGGCTTTGTCTACGCCCAACCCTTTGTCACATCATCGATCATCGGCGCGACCAGCCTCGCCCAGCTCAAAGCCGACATCGCCGCCAGCCTGACACCGCTGCCGGACGAAGCCTATGCCGCGATTGCCGACATCTACGCGCTGTACCCCGACCCCTGCCCTTAATAGCCGGCGTCGGCGGTGACCTTCGGGGGCGCAATGAAATGCCCCCCGTTGCCGACCCAATAGGTCAGGATACCGGCGAGCAGCAGCGCGATCGCCAGCCGCCATAACGGCGCGCCTCTTGGCTGCTCCACGGGTTCGGCGTAGGTTTTCTTGCCGGTCACCATCGGCGGGATCAGGCGATCCTTTTTCTTCACCGCATAATAGGTGATCGCGCCAAGGTGCACCGCCACCAGCAACAGGATCAGATTGAACCCGAATTCATGCAGATGGGTCAGCAATTCCGCCCGATCATAACTGACATATTGGTTGAGCGGACCGTAATAGATCCCGTCAGTATCGCTGGCAAACAGGCCGAGCCCAACCTGCACCGCCAAGATACCGATCAATCCGATCACGCTGAGCGCCCCCAGCGGGTTATGGCCGACCACCGGCGATCCATCCGCCTTGCGGCCGCTCGCCAAATAGGCGCGGATTGCAGCGGGCCCGCGCACAAAACTTGCAAAGCGCGCCGTCTCGCTGCCCAAAACGCCCCACAGAATGCGGAACGTCACCAGAAACAGCATTGCCAGACCCAGCTTGATATGCAGGCCCATGTGATCGGTAACGTGGGTGACCCACAGTCCCGCCACCAACAACACGGTAATCCAATGGAACAGCCGGACCGGCAAATCCCAAAGGCGGATCGTTTTAGTTTCGGTCATACAGATCACCCATTACATCCATTCAACAGCGCGCTGATCAGTCCTTGGTCTTGAACTTTTCATGGCACCCCTTGCAGGTGCCGCCCAGAGCGCCCAGCGCCTTGCCAGCAGCAGCCATGTCGCCGGTGTCAGCCGCCGCCTTGAACCCCTTGGCCGCGCTGGAGAAATCCGCAGCGGCCTTGGCAAAACCGGCCTTGTCGGTCCAGATCTCGGCCTTGGCCTCGTTCTTGGTGCCAACACCGGGACCGGTGCCCACTGGGAACCAACCGGGGATCTTGTCAGCCTTGCTGGCGATAATCGCCGCATTGGCCTTGATCAGCGCGGCATCCGGCGCGCCCGATTTGAACGAGCCGGCGGTTTCCTTCATCGCCTTGCCCATTTCCTTGTATTCCTTGTGGCGGGCCTCAACCACATCGGCCGGCGCCGCCGCTTGTACCGCGACCGCAGCGCCCAGCGCCAACGCGCCAACAATCATCGAAAACTTGCGCATAAATTCTCCCCGGGGTTGGCAGGATCGCAAGAGGGATACGCGATCCTGAACATCCTTTTGGTCGCCGGGAGCCCAAGCAAAGTCAAGGCCCGAGAATGTACAGAATTGTCGCATAATAGCGGTCACTCCGCTTCGATCCCGCTCGCCACCCGCGCGCCCGAGGTCAGCGTTTGATGCAACGGGCAACAGTTGGCGATGGCCAACAAGCGGTCACGCTGGTCCTGCCACCGCGATAGTCAGTTGATAAGGCCCAACGCCCATTTCCATAGCGACCGCTTGATGGAATTGAATCATGCGCAGATCCTCATTTCAGCCGCAGACCGACTGGGTCAGACGGCAAGGGAATGAACGCGTTATCGCCCGGCACCGATGCGAAACGGCCGGCTCGCCAGTCCTCCTTCGCCTGTTCGATCCGTTCGGGGCGGCTGGATACAAAGTTCCAGTAGACATAACGCTTTTCGGCAAACGGTTCCCCGCCGAGCAGCATGAGGCGCACGCCGGTATCCGTGCTCAACACCGTCGTCGCCCCGGGTTTCAACACCACCAACTGGCTGGCTGCGAAAATGCCCTCCTGCCCCACAACACGCAAGGATCCGGTCACGACATAGACCGCCCGCTCGGCATGGTCGGCCCGAAAGGCATAGGTTGCGCCGGGGGCCAGTACGAGGTCGGCGAAAATCAGATCAGAGAAGGTCCGCACCGGCGATGTTATGCCATCCGTTGTTCCCGCGACCACGGTCAGCGATACGCCAGCATCGGTGACCGTCGGGACCTGATCGGCCGTATAGTGCAGGAACTCGGGCGCGACCTCCTCCTGCGCGGTGGGTAGCGCGATCCATGTCTGGAGGCCAAACAGCGTGCCCGGCGCCTGGCGATTTGGCGCGCGCTGTTCGGCCGGGGTGCGCTCCGAATGCACGATACCGCGGCCTGCGGTCATCCAGTTTACTTCACCCGGGCGGATCGCCTGCACGCTGCCCAGCGAATCGCGGTGCATAATCTCGCCATCCAGCAGGTAGGTCAGCGTGGCGAGGCCGATATGCGGGTGCGGCCGGACATCCAACGCCTGTTCGCCGGTGAAGGCGACCGGGCCCATTTGATCGAAGAAGACAAAGGGTCCGACCATCCGCCGCTGCGCACTGGGCAGCGCGCGGCGGACGGTGAACCCATCGCCGAGGTCCCGCACCGAGGGCAGGATCACGCGGTCGATGGGGCTGTCCGATGCATCGCTGTCCATGGCGCATATCCCAGAAAAATGGCTCAGGCGGCGTCGACCAACACGATTTCGGCATCCTCAATGGCCGTAACGCGCAATATCTCAACATCGGCAATGGCCAGACCATCACGGGCATTGGCGCGGACGCCATTGACATCGATCATACCGATTGCCGGCACCATATACCCCTTGCGCGCGGCGCCCAACGGATAATCGACCGTCTCGCCGGCCCGGATCGTCGCGCCCACCACCCGCGCAGCGGTACGGATCGGCAAGGCATCGACATCCTCGGGATAGCCCGAGGCCAGCACGACCATCTGTCCGGCACGTTCCCCGCGCGGGAATTGCTTGGCGCCCCAACCGGGCGCACCGCCCGCCGTGGTCGGCAATATCCAGATCTGGAACAAGGTCGTGACCTCGTCCTCCAGATTATATTCGGCATGGGTGATCCCGGTGCCAGCGCTCATCACCTGCACATCGCCAGCGCCGGTGCGTCCCTCGTTGCCAAGGCTGTCCCGGTGGGTAATCGCCCCGGTGCGAACATAGGTGATGATTTCCATGTCGCGGTGCGGATGCGGGGGAAATCCGCTCTTGGGCGCGATCTTATCATCGTTCCATACGCGCAAATTGCCCCACTGCACGCGGGCCGGGTCATGATATTCGGCGAAGGAAAAATGGTGATTGGCATCCAACCAGCCATGATTGGCATGGCCGAGGCCGGCGAAGGGGCGCAGTTCGATCATCAATGGTTCTCCGGGTGCCACCCATGTCGGGGCTGGCAACTCTTGCGCTCAAGATAGGCGTTCGATTTTACAAATAAACCTCGATGACCGAAATTGCCCGCTGTGCGATCAACTTTCAGCCAGCCCGAACGGCACCACGCCGCGCCGGTAATCATCGGCGATCACTTCGCGCCCGATCGGCGGCAATGCGCGGGCCGCACAATCGGGCCGGTGACACAGGCGGCACGACACGCCAATCGGCGTTGCCTCCGCCCGGCGCGGATCGGCGCCAGCGGCATAGACCAGCTTGGGCGCCTGGTCCGCGGCGCAGGTCAAGGCGACCGCACGCACCACGCAAGGCCGCCCATATCCACCGCCGCCCGCCTCTACCGTCCGGGCAATCGAGAAAAACCGCTGCCCATCGGCCAGTTCCAGCCATTGCGTCACCGTTCGACCCGGCATCGAAAACACTTCATGCACATTCCACAGTGGGCAACTGCCGCCATGCCCGGCAAAGGGAAAGCCCGCACCATCCAGCCGTTTCGAGATATTGCCCGCGACATCCAGCCGGATGAAAAAGAACGGCACCCGCTCCGCCCCCGGTTTATGCAGCGTGGTGAACCGATGGGCAGTCTGTTCAAAGCTGGTCCCGAACAAGCGGCCAACCGCCTCGATGTCATAGGCGCGTTCATCCACCGCGCGGGCAAAGGCCTCATACGGCATCAGGATCGCCGCCGCGACATAGCCCGCCAGCGCCCGGCGCACGAGATTGGCGGTGGTGGGCGACGACAGCCCAGCTTCGCGTACCAACACGTTGATGTCGGCGCGGCATTCCTGATAGGCGATTTGCAGCGCGATCTGGAACCGCTCGGTCGGCCGACTGAGCGTGTCGTCGAGCAGCAATTGCTGGTTATGGCGGTCGAACCGGCGGATCGCGCCCATCATCACATGCGCCGGCAGCGATCTCGTGCGGATGCCGTGCCGCTTGGCCAGATAGGCGCGCTCATCCCCCGCCTCGGCGATTGCGGCGGCCAGTGCCTCGCCGCGCGCATCGAGGGCGGGAAACCAATTGCGGTGGGCCGAGATAAAGCGCCGTGCCTCGGCCACCGGATCGGGCGCGGCGCCGGGACGTTCGGCGCCGGTGTCAACCATGTCCGCCAATGCCGCCTGTTCGCGCGTATAGGCCCCATAGAGGCGCAATAAGGCCTCGCTAACGCCCGGGAATGAGGTCGCAAGGTCGGACACTTCGAGCGCCGGCAGATCGATGTCCGCAAAGATCGGATCGCGCAGCACATCGGTCAGCCGCCGCCCATAATCCGCCCCATCGTCGGCATCGAGATCGTCAAGATCCAACCGATAGGCCCGCGCCAGGCGCAGCAACAGTTCGGCGGTAAATGGCCGCTGGTTCCGTTCAAGCAAGGCCACATAGGACGGTGAAATGTCCAGATCGCCCGCCATAGCCTGCTGCGTCAGGCCGAGTTCGCGGCGCAGGCGTTTGAGGCGGGGGCCCATATAGAGCGGCTTGCTGGCGGTGGATTTGATCGACATGCGCGCATTTTGTCATAGCTCGACAACTATACAAGGATTTTTTGTAAAGTTTTACACCAGCACTTCGCTTGGCATTTTCGAGCGCCCCTGCCGCCGCTATCCACAGGTCAACGACATTCATCGGGAGTCGAGACCATGACCTATCAGTCCACCATCGCCGCAGCGAACCAGACCATC
>CAIOKP010000253.1 GCA_903858875.1 uncultured Sphingomonadales bacterium | reverse complement strand
GTCTGGCGCGCGGTCGAAGCGATCACCGCCAGCTTGGGGAATGCGGCAAAGGCCGCCTCTGCTGCCTCGCGCCGGCGTTCCGCCCCGTCGCCGGAAAACGGCCGCCCCAGCAACAGCGTCATGTCGCGGTGTCCGGCAAACAGGATGTCAGCTTCGGCAATCAGCCCACTCAGTGCTTCGCGCGGGGCGCTGTCCCAGGCGTTCCACAGTGTTTCACGATAATTGGGGTCAAAGCTTATGGGGACGCCAGCAACCTTCGCGGCCGCGATCGCGCGTTGCGACGCAGCCAGCCCTTGCGGCCCAAGCGCCGCGGTAATACCTGACAGATGCAGCAACCGCGCGCCTTTTAAGGCCTCGGCAAAATCAAACTGATCCAGCGGAGCGCCAGCAAACGCCGACCCAGCCCGGTCATAGGTGATCGCCGAGGGTCGCAGGCCCGCCCCCGTCTCCAGAAAATAGAGCCCCATCCGCCCGGGCGCATCCGTCACGTAGCAGGTATCCACCCCAGCACCCGCTAATGCTGTCCGCACGCGGCGCCCCAACGCATTGGCGGGCAAGGCCGTGACCATCCTCGTCGGCCAATCCAGCGCCGTCAAAGCCACCGCGACATTGGCCTCTGCCCCGCCAACGGTAAGGTCGAGCCCGGACGAATCTGCAATCAACCGCCCGGCAGGCGTTGCAAATCGCAACAGAATTTCACCGAAGCAAACAATATGACCTGTCATGTGCCGTTATTCGCCCTCAGTTAGGGGATGGAGCGGGACCGCCGCTGTCGGCTGCCACCCGCATTGCAACAGGCCGCCGTTGCCGAACACGGCGGCGACGATGCCCTGTTTGCCATTCTGCGCCCATGCCTCGGCCAATTCAGCGGCGCGCGGGTCATCGACCTTGCCCCATTGGGCGGCATTGTCCCCGCGCACATGGCGCAGCCAGGCGCCAAGCGCCGTCAGGATCGCGGGGCATTCGCGGCCCGCCGCCTGATTGTCCGCCAGCGTCGCCAGCCAGCGTTGCGGAATTTTCTGGCTGCCATCCATCGCGATCTGGATCAGCCTGTGGTTGAGCGCGGGGTTGGCAAATCGCGCGATCAGCGCGTCGGCATAGGCGCCAAGGTCCATGCCGGGCGCGCTGTGGATGGTCGGCGCGGCCTCCTGACGCATGATCGCCTCGGCCAGCGCACGCAACCGCCGATCGGCAATCGCCTCGTGCACAAAGCTGTAGCCCGATTCCAGCCCGAGATAGGCCAGCGCCGAATGCGCCCCGTTCAACATCCGCAATTTAGCGGTTTCATACGGCGCCACATCGGCGACGATCTGCGCGCCGACCGCGTCCCATGCGGGGCGCAGGCCGGCAAAGGCATCCTCGATTACCCATTGGCTGAACGGCTCGGTCACCACCACGCCTTCGTCGCGCAGGGCCAGCGCGGCCTCGACCTCGGCGCGGTCGGCTGGCGTCGTGGCGGGCACGATGCGGTCGACCATGCTGCACGGAAACGTGCAATGCTGCACCGCCCAAGCGCCCAGCGCCGGGGCATGCACCGCCAGATATTCACACAACAAACGGCGCAATTGATGCCCATTATCGGCCAAATTGTCGCAGGACAGCAAAGTCAGCCCGCCCAGCCCCGCCGCTTGCCGCCGCGCCAACCCATCGCGCAAGAAGCGATAGACGCTGCCCTCGCCCGCCGCAGCAAAATCGAGCGCGCCACTCGCAGCCCGGCAATAGCCCTTTTCCGTGATCGTGAAGGTCACGATATGCGTCGTCGGCGCCGCGATCAGATCGATGATCCGAGCCGGGCTTTCAGGCGCCACGATCACATCGGCGATACTGCCGATCACTCGCAACCCGCGTCCCCCGCCCGATGTCTCAGCCAGCGTATAGAGGCCCCCTTGCGGGTTCAATTGTTGCGCAACATCGGGCGATCGCAGCGAGACGCCAGCGATCAGCCAGTCGCCACCATGGGCCGCCATCGCCGCGTCGGTGTACCACGCCTGATGCGCGCGGGTGAACGCGCCGAGGCCGAAATGGACGATACCGATCTGCTTGGCCGTCCGGTCATAGGCGGGCAAAGCGGCGCCGGCGGGCAGGTTTTCGGGCGAGAGACGGCTCACAATTTATACGCCTGCTTGGCCAGCGTATAGGCCAGGTCGCGCGCGAGTTCCGCCGCTTCCCAATCGGCCATGCGGTGTTCGGCGACCATCTGCGCCAGAAAGCCGCAGTCGATCCGCCGCGCCACATCATGCCGCGCCGGGATCGACAAAAACGCCCGCGTGTCGTCGTTAAAGCCCACCGTATTATAGAAACCCGCCGTCTCGGT
>CAIOKP010000252.1 GCA_903858875.1 uncultured Sphingomonadales bacterium | reverse complement strand
GCCCGCGATGCCGCAGATCGTCGCCGTCGAACATCTGTCGTTCATGCAGGCAGGCCCCTATACTTGGAATGGGCGCGAATTGGGCATCAGCCGTTCGGGCTATACCGGCGAAGATGGCTATGAAATCGCGGTCCATGCCGATGACGTTGCCGCGCTGGCCGAGGCCTTGGCCGCGCACCCCAGCGTCAAGCCGATCGGCTTGGGCGCGCGCGACAGCTTGCGGTTGGAGGCTGGCCTGCCGCTCTATGGGCACGACCTCAGCGAAGACACCGATCCGATCAGCGCCGGCCTCGCCTTTGCGATCAGCAAGCGGCGGCGCGCAGAAGGTGGGTTCCCCGGCGCCGCGCGCATCCTTGCCGCCTTGGCTGATGGCACGCCGGCGGTCCGGGTTGGCCTGACCCTGTCGGGGCGTCAGGCCGCGCGCGAAGGCGCCGAGGTCTTTGCCGGCGACCAACATGTCGGCACCGTCACTTCGGGCGGTTTTGCGCCCACCCTGGGCCAGCCGATCGCCATGGCCGACGTCGCCGCCGCCCATGCGGCGCCCGGCACCCAACTTTCCATCGACGTGCGGGGCAAGCGTTTGCCCGCGACCGTGACGTCCATGCCTTTCGTCCCCCACCGTTACGCCCGCAAAGGAGCCGCCGCATGACCCGTTATTTCACGCAAGAGCACGAGTGGATCGAAGTTGAGGGCACCGCCGCGACCGTCGGCATCACCGATTACGCCCAAGGGCAATTGGGCGATATCACCTTTGTCGAAGTGCCCGAAGTCGGCAAGCTGTTGGCCAAGGGCGACACTGCCGCCGTGGTCGACAGCGTGAAAGCCGCCAGCGACGTTTACGCCCCCGTGGCCGGCACCGTGACCGAGACCAATGCGGCGCTCGAAGCACAACCCGAACTGGTCAACACCGATGCCGACACAGGCGGTTGGTTGTGGCGCATGACGCTTGCCGATGCCGATGCAGGCGCGCTGACCGGACTGATGGATGAAACCGCCTACAAGGCCTACATCGCGGAGCTGTGATCCTATCATGCGCTATTTGCCATTAACCCCGGCCGACCGTGCCGGGATGCTGGCCCGCATTGGTGCGGCCGGTATCGATGATCTGTTTGCCGATGTTCCAGCCGGCGCCTTGCAATCCGGGCCTATTGCGGGTCTTGCGCCCCATGCCAGCGAAATGGCGGTCGAACGCCATATGGCGGGGCTCGCGGCCAAGAACCTGTCGGCCGGCGCTGCGCCGTTCTTTCTGGGGGCGGGGGCCTATCGCCACCATATCCCGGCCAGCGTCGATCACCTGATCCAGCGGGGCGAGTTTTTGACCGCCTACACGCCGTATCAGCCCGAAATCGCGCAGGGTACGTTGCAGGTGCTGTTCGAATTCCAGACGCAGGTTGCGCGGCTGCTGGGCACCGACATTGCCAATGCCAGCATGTATGACGGCTCGACCGCCTGCTGGGAGGCGATTGCCATGGCGCATCGCGTGACCAAGCGGGGCAAATCGGTGGTGTCTGGCGGGCTGCACCCGCATTACGTCGCGACGGCGCAGACGATGGCGCGCTTTACCGGCGATGTGCTGGAGGTCCGCCGTCCGGTGCTGTCGTCGGTGCCCGACGATGCCGAACTGATCGCCGCGAT
>CAIOKP010000251.1 GCA_903858875.1 uncultured Sphingomonadales bacterium | reverse complement strand
GCCCGTTATATCAATGACCGCAAATTGCCCGACAAGGCGATCGACGTGATCGACGAAGTGGGCGCGATGCAAATGCTGGTGCCGCCGTCAAAGCGCAAAAAGACCATCACCGCGCGCGAAATCGAGCAGGTGATCGCCACGATGGCGCGCATTCCGCCCAAGAGCGTGTCGAGCGATGACAAGCGCGTGCTGGAACATCTCGATCGCGACCTGAAACGGGTGGTGTTCGGGCAGGACACGGCGATCAGCGTGCTGTCCTCCGCCATGAAACTGTCGCGCGCCGGTTTGCGCGATCCGGACAAGCCGATTGGCTCGTTCCTGTTTTCGGGCCCGACCGGTGTGGGTAAAACCGAGGTGGCGCGCCGTCTGGCCGACATCATGGGCATTCCGCTGCAACGGTTCGACATGTCGGAATATATGGAACGGCATTCGATCAGCCGCCTGATCGGGGCGCCGCCGGGCTATGTCGGGTTTGACCAGGGCGGGTTGCTGACCGATGCCATCGACCAACAGCCGCATTGCGTACTGCTGCTCGACGAAATCGAAAAGGCGCATCCGGACCTGTTCAACATCCTGTTGCAGGTGATGGACAATGGCCGGTTGACCGACCACCACGGCAAGACGGTCGATTTCCGCAATGTCGTGCTGATCATGACCACGAATGCGGGCGCGGCGGATATGGCGCGCAACGGTATCGGCTTTGGCGATATTTCGAAGGCGGATGCGGGCGAGGAAGCGGTCAAGAACCTGTTCACGCCGGAATTCCGCAACCGTCTGGATGCCATCGTGCCGTTTGCCTATCTGGGCAAGGATGTGGTCAGCCGGGTGGTCGACAAGTTCATCCTGCAACTCGAACTGCAATTGGCCGATCAAAACGTCCATATCCAGTTCGACAGCGATGCGCGCGATTGGCTGGGTGATCGGGGTTATGACCGGTTGTATGGCGCGCGGCCGATGTCGCGGCTTATCCAGGAAAAGGTCAAGCAACCGCTGGCCGAGGAATTGCTGTTCGGCAAATTGGCACATGGCGGCGAAGTGCATGTGCAGGTGAAGGACGACGCGCTGGTCTTTGTATTGACGCCGGCCCCGCCGCGCCTCGACAAAAAGGCCGCTAAGCGCAAGCCCAAGACCGAGCCGGAACCGAGCGCCAGTGGTCACGACGACAGCAACGGCAACGGCGACAGCAGCGAATAGGTCGTCGCCGCCGAATACCAAAAAGGGGCGCCATTACCGGACCGGAATGGCGCCCCTTTTTGCGCTACCGCTGCGCATTCACTCCAATCGCGGGCAATAGGCCGTTCAACCATTTCTTGGTCTGGTGATCATAGAACTGGAAAGTGTTGGTATAGGCCCATTCACATTGCGCCACGCCAACCGCGGCAAACGCCTTGTGCACTGCGCTGTGATAGGCGACCCGCTGCGACAGCGGCACGGTGGTATAGGCCCCGGTCTCACCGATAAACGGCACCTTGCCGGTGCGTGCGATAAAGGCCTTCACCTTTTGCACATCGGCGGCCACCTCGGCCTTGTCCCAGGTCGTGCCATACACCCGGCCCAGCGGCGGCACCGGGCTGATCCACGTCGCGCCTTGGTGGGTGAAATCCATCGGGTCGAAATAATGAAACGTCGGCCACACATTGCGATCATTCGACAGGTTGAGCGTCGCCAGCGAATTGACCGTGCTGTAATCCCCGCTGCCGACGATCACCGGACGATCGGGGTTGGTCGCGCGGATCGCCGCCAGCGCCGGGCCGATGGTCGCCCACAGGTTGGCGGCGTTTAGGCCGTCATGTGGTTCATTGACGATCTCGAACCACACGCGCGCCTTTGGACGATTGGCCAGCTTTGCCCCGATCTGCTTCCACAACGCCGCCAGACGTTCGGTATTAGCCGCCGGATCGGCATAGAGGTCGGGGAAATAATGGCTGTCGATGATGACATTCAACCCATTGTCCAGCCCGGCATCGACCATCGACGTCACCCGCGTCATCCACACGGGATCAATCGTATAGGGCGCGGTGGCACTGGCATGGTTGGCCCAATTGGCGGGGATCCTCACGGTATCGAACCCCGCCTCGCGGATAGTGCGAAAATCGGACGCGTCGAGCTTCTTGCCGCCCCAATCATCCGAATCGAGCATATTGCCAGTATTGATACAATGGCCCACCGGGAGGCTGGCCGCAGCCGTCGCAGTGGCCGGCTGCTGGGTGGCGAACAGCAGCGCCAGCGCGCTGCTCAGGCGAACGAAGTGTCCCTTTGTCATGAAACGTAGTTGTACGTAACACAGGCAAATTGACAAGGATCATACCGTGGTGAACGCCACGTCGATATTCGCCAGATTGCCAAAGTATATGTGGGAGAAGAATGTTGGTCGCGCCTGTTGAAGCAGCCCCGGCAAATACGCCGGCCTCGCCCTATGATCGTCTGGGCGGGCAGGCGACCATCGCGGCGATTGCCAACCGGTTCTATGACCTGATGGACAGCGACCCGGCCTATGCCGAATTGCGCGCCATGCACGCCGCCGACCTCACCCCGATGCGCCACAGCCTCGCGGGGTTTTTGTCCGGTTGGTCCGGGGGCCCGCGCGACTGGTTCGAGGCCAATCCCGGCCGCTGCATGATGAGCATTCACCGGCCGATGACCATCAACGATGCCACTGCGGGCCAATGGGCCGCTGCCATTCGCCGCGCGATCCACGACACCGTGCCGGCCGATACCCAGATGGCCAATGCCATGGCCGGGGTGCTGGAGGAAATCGCGCTTGGCATGGCGCGCTGATTTCCCGCCATATCTGCCCTAATCAACGTATTGTACTGCAACATTTCGGCGTTATGCGCTGGGGCATGGCTTTCGATTTCCTCGTGCGCGCAAGGCGCCTCGCTATGCTGGCTGCCGCTGGTCTGACGCTGTCGTCTGGCGTAGTCCATGCCGCGCCGGAAGAAGTGCAGGTCTATATGGATGAGCTCAATGCCAAGGGGCAGTTCGGGCTTGATTTGCATATCAACGATGCGTTGCACGGCGATGGCGCGCCCGATTACCCCGGGGGCGAGGCCAGCCTGCATCGCTGGCGGCTGACCCCGGAATTTTCGCTAGGGCTGGGCCATGGGTTGGAATTGGGCGCCTATCTCCCTTTGGCCACGCTGTCGCCCGGTGGCTCGGCGCGTGCCGATGGCGTCAAGGCACGGCTGAAATGGCTGGCCCCGCATCAGGACACTGGGTTCTATGCCGGGCTGAATTACGAGATCGGCTATTCCAGCCACCGGCTCGATCAGAATCCGTGGAACAACGAGGTCAAGCTAATCGGCGGCTGGCGCGATGAGCGTTGGCAATTGGGCGTCAACGGCAATGTGGATTTTGCGCTGTCCGGCCCCAACCCCGGCCCGGCCACGCTCGAAATCGCGACCAAGGCGGCGTATAAAGTGACCAAATCGACCGCCATCGGCATCGAGAGCTATAATGGCCTCGGGCCGTTGCACGCGATTGGCCAGTTGGCCGATGCCGAACATTCGTCCTATCTGGTGGTCGACACTTCGCTCGGCAAATGGGACCTTAATGCCGGCATAGGCAAGGGTTACGGCGCCAATAAGGACAGCTTGGTCGTGAAATTCATCCTCAGCGTACCGATTGACAGTCGTTAATCGTTACGTCCCGATCGGGCTGGCTTGTCTGGCCCGCCAAACTGGGCCAACGTCGCGGGCATGAACAGGATCGACCGACCAAGACAGGCGCTGGCGATCAGCCTTGCCGGACTGGCAGGCTTTGTTGATGCCAGCGGCTTTATGGCCAATGGCGGCTATTTCATGTCATTCATGTCGGGTAACACCACCCGCCTCGCGGTCGATCTGGCCAGTAATCCGCACCGGGCCTGGGTGCCTTTGTCGTTGCTTCTTGGCTTTATCTTTGGCGTGATCGCCGGGGCGCTTGTCGCCGGGCTGGCAGGGGATCGGCGAAAGCCCGCGGTGCTGTGGCTGGTCGCGGGGGTACTGCTGGGGTCGGCGCTGGCCGATATGGCGGGGTGGACGGTACCGTCGCAGGCCGGGCTGGTGCTGGCGATGGGCGCGCTCAACAACACGTTTTTGCGCAATGGCGAGGTGACCGTCGGCCTGACCTATATGACCGGCGCGCTGGTCCGTACCGGGCAAGGGATTGCCGCCGTGATCCTTGGTCGCACTTCACAAAGCTGGGTGCCGCATCTGGCACTGTGGCTGGCGTTGATGGCGGGGGGGATCACCGGGGTAGTGCTATGGCTGCACGTCGGGCTGATCACCGCATGGGTGGCGGCGGTGTGGGCGGCGAGCATGGCGATCCTGGTGCCGCGCTTTGTGACGCCGGAGCGTCCGATCCAAGTCGCCTAACCCTCCACCGCTACCCCTCAACCGCCAGCATCTTTTCGCGCGAAGTGCCGCCGCGCAACAATCGCACGCGCGACGCGCCGACCCCCAAAGCGGCGGCGACCAGTTCGATCACCGCCTCATTGGCCTTGCCATCCTCGGGCTTGGCGCGAACCTTGGCCAGCAGGCGGCCGTCGGCCACCTCCAGCGCAGCAATCCGCGCGCCGGGCGTCACGCGGATGCTCAACCGCCCCTCGCCATCGATCAGCGCGCGCACCGCATCGGCGGGCGGCAAATCAGCCTTGGGGCGCGCCATGCAGCGAGGCCTCCAACGCGGCCCGGTGCGCCTGCCCATTGCGGACATAGCCAGCGACGCCCTGTTGCATGTCCGCCAATTGCGCATCGTTCAATTCGCGCACCATTTTTGCCGGCCGGCCCACCCACATTTCGCGCATCGGCACCGTCTTGCCGGGGCTGAGCAGCGCGCCCGCCGCCAGCATCGCGTCCGACGACACCGTGCAGCCATCCATCACAATCGCGCCCAGCCCGACAAAGGCCCGATGTTCCAACGTACACCCATGGATCATCGCCATATGGCCGACCAGCACATCATCACCGATCATCGTTGGAAAACCGTCGGGCCGACCGGGTTTTGGGCTGTCGCAATGGATAACGGTGCCATCCTGAATATTGCTGCGCGCGCCGATGCGGATGCGGTTGACGTCGGCCCGGATCACGCAATTGTACCAAATCGAGGACTCTGGCCCGATCTCGACATCGCCAATGATCCGGCACCCCGGCGCGATAAACGCCGTGTCATGGATCCGCGGCCAGATGCCGTTGAACGGGGCAATGGTGATGTCGTGGCGATGCGCGATCATGGGGCGTGGCCTTCTATTCAAACGGGCGATGGATACGATACAGGATATGCGGCCGCAACGGATGCCCCGGCGGCAAGGAGGGATGCTCGAAATCCTCGTTTCGATGGTGGGCCATGCCCAGCCGCGCCATCAAGCCCCAACTGCGCTGATTATCGGCCACGGTGATGGCGACGATGGTCGGCATATCCCGGTTTGCCCATGCCCAATCGAGCGTCGCGCGCGCGGCTTCCTGCGCATAGCCGTGGCCCCATGCCGCGCGCGCCAGCCGCCAGCCGATCTCATATTCCACCAGCGGTTCACGCGGCGGGCTCATGCCGCACATGCCGATATATTGGCCATCGGCGCGGCGCTCCATCACCCAGAACGTGTGGCCATGCGCCGCCTGCATCGCAATCATGCGATCCACCATCGCGTCCGACCCCGCCCGGTCCAACACGGGCAAATAGCGCATCACCTCGGGGTCCTGTGCCATGGCCCATGCGCCGTCGCGGTCCGCATCGGTCCATTCGCGCAAAGTCAGCCGATCGGTTTCGAGGCGGAACTCAGCCACCGAGCAACCGCGCGGCATGAGCGGCATGATAGGTCAGCACACCACTGCACCCGGCCCGCTTGAACGCCAGCAGCGTTTCGAGCACCAGCGCATCGCGGTCGCCAGCGCCAGCCGCCACCGCATGCTCAATCATCGCGTACTCACCCGACACTTGGTAGGCGAATACCGGCACCGCGAACTGCTCCTTCACCCGGCGCGCAATGTCGAGATAGGGCAGGCCGGGCTTGACCATCACGCTGTCGGCGCCCTCGGCCAAATCCATCGCCACTTCGCGCAAGGCTTCCTCGGTATTGGCCGGGTCCATCTGGTACGTCTTCTTGTTGCCCTTCAACAGTCCGCGCGATCCCACCGCATCGCGGAACGGCCCATAAAACGCCGAGGCATATTTCGCCGCATAGGACATGATCTGGACGTTCTGATGCCCCGCCGCCTCCAACGCGGCGCGGATCGTGCCAATGCGGCCATCCATCATGTCGGACGGCGCGATAATGTCGGCCCCCGCCGCCGCCTGATTGAGCGATTGCCCGACCAGCGCCTCGACCGTCGCGTCGTTCAGCACATAGCCTGCCGCATCAATCAGCCCGTCCTGCCCATGGCTGGTATAGGGATCTAGCGCCACATCGGTCAGCAGGCCGATGTCATCGCCGCAAGCGTCCTTTACCGCGCGGATCGCCCGACACATCAGGTTGTCGGGGTTCATCGCCTCGCGCCCATCCTCGCTACGACGGTCGGCCTGTGTATTGGGGAACAACGCGAGGCAGGGAATGCCAAGGCTCACCGCTTCCCTCGCCCGCGCCACAATGCCATCGACCGACCAGCGCGAGACGCCGGGCAGGCTGGTGATGGGATCTTCCACCCCGGTGCCTTCGGTCACGAACATCGGCCAGATGAGGTCCGCCGGGGTCAGCACCGTTTCGCGATGCATGGCGCGGCTCCACCCGCTGGTACGGGTACGGCGCAAGCGAAGCGCCGGAAAGGGCGCGGGGATGGTCTGGGTCATGCCCCGGTATTAGACCGAGGAAAGCCCCGCGAAAAGAGCGCCAAACGTCATGGATGCGCAATTGCGCTGGCGCGGGACGCAATCTGGCCCGTTGCGGCGCCGATTGGGCCTAGTGCCGCGCCGGGCTTGACCTGCATCAGGCCGGCCAGCCGGGCCTTGAACGCGGCCAGTTCCTTTTTATCGACGCCATTGCGCACGGTGAAATGCATCGACATCGGGTCGACCGAAACGCCATTGCGAAACACTTCGTAATGCAGGTGCGGCCCGGTCGACAGGCCGGTCGATCCGACATAGCCGATGACTTGGCCAGCGCGCACCCGCATCCCGGAACTCACCGCAAAACGGCTCATATGGCCATAGCCGGTGCCGGTGCCGCCGCCATGTTCCAGCCGGACGTAATTGCCATGCCCACCATGCGGCCCGACAAACACCACCACGCCATCGGCCACCGCATAGATCGGCGACCCCCACGGCGCAGCCAAATCGGTCCCCGAATGCATCCGCGAAAAACCGAGGATCGGGTGGAACCGCATTCCAAAGCCCGAGGTAATCCGCGCGCCCGCAACCGGCATGATCAGGGCCTGCGATGACCGCTGTTCGGCCATGTCCGATGCGTCAAAGAACTGCCCTTCCCCGCCCCAGCGCAACAATTGCGATTTTGCATGGCCGCTGGATTCAATGCCGGCGTACAGCAGATCGCCCACTTCGCTCTCGCCCCCGGCGGCGCGCTTATAAGCGACGACCATGTCGAATGTGTCACCCGCGCGCACATCATCAAGGCTGAGATGTGCATCAATCGCGGCGAGAAATTGCTGGATCGCCTTCATCGGCGCCCCGGCCGCACGGGCAGAATGATAGAGGCTGGTCCCCGCCACGCCGCGAATGCGCAAGGGGGTGGCGTCAACCGGCAAGGCATGGCGCACCACGGCAAATCCGCCGCCAACGCGTTGCACCACAAGGTCGAGATCAAAGCGGGCGCGAAAGGCGAGCCGGTCGAGCGGGCGCGGCGTACCGGCCACATCATGACGGCCCAGCGTCAGGTCAAACCGCGTCCCCGGCGCAATGTCGTCGGGCGAAACCGCACCGGCGATTGCCACCTGGACGCGAACGATATCATCATTGCCAACCCCGGCGCGACCCAGCATCCCGGTCAGGCTATCGCCCTCCACCAAGGTCGCGGTCATTTCGATCGTCGGGCGTTCCGGGGCGAAAGCCATCGGCGTGACATGGAGCGTCGGCCCCATACGTTGGCCAATATCCGCGCCCAACGCGAGCGGCTTCACCGTCTGGATGCGCGCCAGTTCGCGCGCGGTGGCGTCAAGGCGCATCGGCGACGGCGCATCCAGCACCGGAATGCCAGGCCAACAGGCCAGCGCCAAGGCCCCACACCCAATCATGACGGCAAGCCCGCGACACCATGGCGGCGTACCGATATCTTCGGCCAGATCGGTAGCGAAATCAAAGGCACACCAGCGCGCCGTGACGGATTCTGCGACATCGCGCAATCTGGCGCCCAACCGGGCCCACAGCATCGCGAGCGGGGTTTCCCCCACCTGCTGCTGCTCGATGTGCGCCATGCTGGCCATTTGATCCCCAAAATCAGCGAACCCCGCCGCAATGCACTGCCCCAAAGAGGGTTAACCTTCCCCTAAGTGTCGCCACATTTCAGGTTTTCCGCAGCCCGCTAGGGCATCGCCCCTTGTCGCGCAGCAGGGCCGATGCCACATGCATGACTGCGATGGTTACACCCCGCCCGTCCCCGCGCGTTGCCGCCTATCCCCGGGCCAAGACCCATGAGGGCCAGGTCAAGGCTGTGCTTGGCCCAACCAATACCGGCAAGACCCATCTGGCGATTGAACGGATGTGCGCTCATTCGTCCGGCGCCATCGGCTTTCCGCTGCGATTGCTGGCGCGCGAGGTTTACGAAAAGGTTTGCGCGATCAAGGGCCGCGATCATGTCGCGCTGATCACGGGTGAGGAGCGGATCGAGCCGCCGAATGCCCGCTGGCTATTGTGCACGGTCGAGGCCATGCCGGTGAGGGGTGGGCCGATAAGAGGTGGGGCAAAATCCGCTGCCAACAGCCGGTTCACCGACCTGTCCTTCGTCGCCATCGACGAAGCGCAATTGTCTGGCGACCGAGAACGCGGGCATATTTTCACCGACCGCCTGCTCCACGCACGCGGGCGGGATGAGACGATGATTTTGGGCTCATCGGTGATCGAGCCGATGGTCCGCGCGCTCATTCCCGAGGCCGAAATCATCAGCCGGCCGCGTTTTTCCACGCTGTCGCATTCGGGTGCGCGCAAATTGTCGCGCGTGCCGCCCCGCTCCGCCATCGTCGCGTTCAGCGCCGAGCAGGTCTATGCCGTGGCCGAAATGCTGCGCCGGTTTCGCGGCGGGGCGGCGGTGGTGATGGGCGCGCTCAGCCCGGAAACGCGCAACAAACAGGTGGCGCTGTATCAGTCGGGCGAGGTCGATTATCTGGTCGCGACCGATGCGATCGGGATGGGGCTGAACCTCGATATTACCCATGTCGCCTTTGCCGGCCTGTCGAAATATGACGGGCGGCGGCAACGCCGGTTGCTGCCCACCGAAATGGCGCAGATCGCCGGGCGCGCCGGGCGGCATCAACAGGATGGCACATTTGGCACCCTGTCTGGCACCGGCGGCCATGATGCGGAATTTGGCGATGACGAATTGTTCGCGATCGAGGAACACCGCTTTACCCCTCTGACCAAGCTGTATTGGCGCGAATCGGATTTGCCGTTTGATTCGATCCCCTCGCTGATCGCCGCGCTGGAACGCGCGCCTAGCCATCCCGAATTGATCGCCGCGCCCGAAGCGATTGATCTGGCCGTGCTGAAACGTCTGGCCGAGGATGCCGATGTTGCGCCCACGTTGCGGGGGATGGGGCTGGTACGGCGGTTCTGGGATGCCTGCTCGCTGCCCGATTTCCGGCAGCAGGGGGCCGATACGCATTCGCGCTTTGTCGCGCGACTGTGGGAGGAATTGCGGCATGGCCCGCTGGCGTCGGATACCGCGCCGCGCGCCATTGCGCAATTGGACAATACGATCGGCGATATCGACACGTTGCAGGGGCGCATCGCCGCCGTGCGGTCCTGGTCCTATATCTGTCAGCGGCCCGATTGGGTGCTGGCCCGCGACGAAATGGCCGAACGCGCGCGCGGGGTCGAGGCACGGCTGTCCGATGCGCTGCACAGCCGGTTGACCGAGCGGTTTGTCAACCGGCGGACCACCGTGCTGATGCGGCGCGTGGGCGTCGATGCCGGGCTGCTGTCGGTGCGGATGGACGGCGACACCGTGCTGGTCGAGGACGAGCCGATCGGCGAGTTGATCGGCTTTCGTTTCCGCGTCGATCCGGCGGCGCGGCATGAGGACGCCAGACTGTTACAGGCGGCGGCGGAAAAGCACCTGCCCGCACTGCTGGCCGGGCGGGCGGCAGAATTGGCGGCGGCGATCAGCGCGGGCGAGGCGGAGTTGGCGCTGGAAAAGGGCGCGATTGTGTGGCGCGGCGAGATCATCGCCCGGTTGCACAAGGGGCGGTCCCCGCTGCCCCCCGCGCTGACGGCGGCGGCAACGCTCGACCGCGTGACGGTTGCGGCGCGGGCGGCGTTGATGGCGGCGTTGGAGGCGTGGCTGGCGGCGTGGATGAAACCACTGGCGCCGCTGGCGCGGATCGAGGCGGCCAGTCTGGACCCGGCGAGCGGATCGGACCTGCGCGCCTTGTTGATCCAGTTAATCGATGGCGGCGGGATCGTGGAGCGCGCGACGTCGGGCCTCGACCGACTGGCGCCGCCCCAGAGGGAACGATTGCGGCGGCTGGGCGTGCGGATCGGCGCCTTGGATGTGTTTCACCCCGACATGGTGCGGGCCAAGGCGCTGAGTCGGTGGCGCGAGGTGCAGTTGGGCGATGGCGAGGTGGTTGAACCGATGGTGCCGGTGATCGCCACTGGCACCGCGCCCATGCCGCTCGGCTATCGCGCGTTGGGCGGGCAGGCGATTCGCGTCGACCGGGCCGAGACGCTGCTGCGCGAGGCGCATGGCCGGCGTGCCGCCTGTCCCCGGCGCGATTTTCCGCTCGATCCCGCCGATGCGGTGAAAATAGGCCTGTCGACCAAGAGTTACGCTCATCTGTTGCGACTCGCCGGATTTCGGGCGATTGTGCCGCGCCCATTGCCCAAAGGGGCATTGGGTCCGCCGGGACCCGTGCTGTGGCGGTGGCAACCGCCGCGCGCCGCCGTGGTCGAAGTCGCAGCCCGCCCGGCACCGAGCGGCGCGTTTGCCGCGCTTGCCGAACTGGTCGCCTGACGCAACGGGCCGGCGCGAGCGATGCGAATCGACAAATTGCTCTGGTTTCTGCGTTTGGCCAAAACGCGGGGGATGGCGCAGGATTGGATCGAGGCGGGCCATATGCGCCGTAACGGCATACGCATTGAACGCAGTTCGACTGGCGTCAACGTGGGTGATATTCTTGTTTTGCCGGTGCCATCGGGGGTGCGGGTAATTGAGATTTTGACGCTTCCAGCGCGGCGCGGGCCGGCCTCGGAAGCACAAGGATGCTATCGGGTGCTTGACGAGATACGCCCTTCCCCACTAGCAGCGGTTCCGACCACTACTGACCCGACCGCGCGAGGCGGCGGGGTTTCTGTTTCGAAAGGGGATTTGCAGCCATGACCTATGTCGTCACCGACGCCTGTATTCGCTGCAAATATATGGATTGCGTTGAAGTTTGCCCGGTGGATTGCTTCTACGAGGGCGAAAACATGCTGGTGATCAACCCCAGCGAATGCATCGATTGCGGTGTTTGCGAACCGGAATGCCCGGCCGAAGCAATCCTGCCCGACACCGAAAGCGGTATCGAGCAGTGGATGGAACTGAACACCAAGTTCTCCGCTGAATGGCCCAATATCACCGCCAAGAAAGACGCGCCCGCCGACGCCGACGAATATAAGGGCGCCGAGGGCAAGTTTGAAAAGTTCTTTTCCGAAGCACCCGGCGAGGGCGACTGAGGCGGGCGGGGCGGTATCGTCCTGACTTCGGCCAGCCGTGGGAGCACCGTTTCCCGCCGCGCTGGATAGGATAAAATATTGCCAGAGGTGGTGATCGCAGATGTGCGGTTTCCGCCTCTGGCAATTTTGTTACAGGCGTGCTATATAATCCGGTAGTCGGTGCCGTCGGACTTTATTTCCGTCAGGCAGCCTTCGTAAAACCGGGTCGAACCCCCTGACCATGAAAGGCATGATCGCAGCGCTCGGTTGATGATTTGCATCACACCGCCAGGGATGGCCTTTGGCCAAATCCCTGTTCATCCGCATAGCGCCTCTACCTTTTCGCGATCTTGCCGAGTGAAAGGACGATAAATGACAGCCAAGGCTCACGCCTTCGATGTTGGAGATTACGTCGTTTACCCCAAGCACGGTGTTGGCCGGGTGATCGAACTGCTGGAGCAGGAGATCGCCGGGATGAAACTGGAGCTCTACGTGCTGCGCTTCGAAAAGGAACGCATGACATTGCGCGTTCCGGTGAACAAGGTTGAGTCGATTGGCATGCGCAAGCTTGCCTCTGACAAGACCTTGCGCGAAGCGCTCGACACATTGAAGGGTAAACCCAAGGTCAAGCGGACCATGTGGTCGCGTCGTGCTCAGGAATATGAAGCAAAGATCAATTCGGGCGATCTGATTTCGATCGCCGAAGTGACTCGCGACCTGTTCCGCGCCGATGATCAGCCGGAACAGTCCTATTCCGAACGCCAGATCTTTGAGGCCGCATCGTCGCGCCTCGCACGGGAACTGGGTGCGATGGAAAAGACCGACGAATTGTCTGCGTTGAAGAAGATCCTCGCGATCCTCAATGAACACGCGCCAAAATACTACGAGGCCGCTGCTGCGCCAGTTGTAGCGGTAGAGGTCGCCGCCGTCGTCTGAACGATCGGTGCTGGGGTGTATGATCCCGCTGGTGACAAGAAGAGGGCTGCCTGATCGGGCGGCCCTTTTTCTTGTGGTGCGCGATGACCGGCTGACGGAGCATCTGAATGCATTGGTGGTCGGACCGATTGCCCACACTGCCTTAGTGTGTTATTAAACCAATACACAAGGGAGACGCACCATGGATTTTCGCAAATTTGCTTCCGGCTTTGCCCCGCTGGCCGCGATTGGTTTGGCGGCTATGGTGTCGGCCTGCCACCACGCCGACATATCGATCAATGGCGATGCGGGCAAACCACTTTCCGAACTCGACATGACTGGCGCACCGCCCCACGCGCTGGTCTTGCTGGGGCCGGACAAGGTGCAAATTCATCCCGGCGAAAAGCTTGCCGTCACTGTCGACGGCGACAAGGACAAGGCCGAAAAGCTGCGTTTCACGCTTCAGGACGGGACAATCGGCATTCTGCGTCGCCCCGGTGACTGGTCAGGCGGCGATGGGCTGACGGTCACTGTCACCATGCCTCCGCCGCGGTCGCTGACGATGACGGGATCGGGCAAAATCACCGCCGCGACGCTGGCACCCGACGCGCAAATTTCGATTGCCGGATCCGGCGATATCGTAACCCCGGGCGTCGCTTCCGAAAAACTCTCGGTCAGCATCGCGGGGTCCGGTACCTATACTGCGGATGGCAAGGTTGGCGTGCTGGATATTAGTATCGCCGGCAGTGGCAACGCGACGATGGCTGGCTTAAAGGCCGACAAAGGCAGCGTGTCGATCGTCGGATCGGGCGATGCCACATTTGCCTCGGACGGCGCGGTCAACGCCAGCATGATTGGCTCTGGCTCGGTCCATGTAAAGGGCCGCGCCCAATGCACTGTCAGCGCGACCGGATCGGGCAAACTGGTCTGCGAACCATAAGCGGTCAAGCGGCGGCGCGGCGCAATCGATCGTTGATGGCGGCCCCGATGCCGTCCTCCGGGATGGGCGCTATCGCCACTCTGGGTTGTGCCGCCGCTGCTGCCGCATGTAATACCGCGTAAAGCCGCGCTGCGGCCTCTGCGAGGTCGGCAGAGCGCGAAAGCGTGATGTCGCCCTCAACCTTTCCAAACCCGATCCAGAACTCGTCAGCGGCCTTCTGTGTGGCATTCAGGCGCACGGGTTTGCCGGGTGCGTAATGGCTGGTCATTTGGCCCGGTGCCTCGATCCGGCCTAATTCCAGGACCACCTCGCCCTCACCCAGCACCGCCGCCAATTGCGCCGCTGTGATCGGCCCGGGACGCAATATTTGCCAACCCCCTTCGCCGCGCAGAGCGACAATCGTTGATTCGATCCCGGCGCGGCATTCCCCGCCATCCAGAATCAACCCCGCCCGGTCGCCCAGCGATGCCGCGACGTGCGCCGCCGTCGTCGGGCTAACGCCGCCACTGCGATTGGCCGAAGGCGCGGCCAGCACGCAGCCCGATTCGGTCAACACCCGCCGCATGACCGGATGGGCCGGACATCGCAACGCCACCGTTGGCAACCCCGCCGTCACCGCCGCCGCCAAACCTGAATCCGCGCGGCACGGTAAAACCAGCGTCAACGGCCCCGGCCAGAACGCCTCGGCCAAGGCCATCGCCCGCGCATCGACCTCCGCCAAACGCATCGCCGCCGCAAGGTCTGGGACATGCACGATCAACGGGTTGAAATCAGGGCGGCCCTTGGCCCGATAGATCGCTGCGACGGCCGTCGCGGCATCGGCTCTTGCCGCCAAACCATAGACCGTCTCGGTCGGCAACGCGACGATCTCGCCCGCACGCAAGGCGGCAGCCGCTCGCGCAATGGCGGCATCGTCAGCGGACAGGATTACGGGACCTTGGCTCATACGCGCATCGCTAGTCGGCTTGGCCGTCCGTGCCAAGATGCGAATCCGATTGCGGAATGCCGCCCGTCTCGGGCAACAGGCCGATACGCCGCGCAAATGGGGAGAATATGAGCGATGTCCGACAGTGAAGATCCGCTGGCCCGTATTGCCGCCGCGCTCGAACGGCTGTCCCCACCGCCGCCTGCAGTGGGTGAATGGCTGACATCGCCAGCCTATGTCTGGGATGGCCGTAGGGCGCGGGGCGTCGCCCGGCTGGATGCCCCATCGCTCGACTTGCTGCGCGGGATTGAGCAGCAAAAGATGGCGGTTTCGCGTAATGTTGCGCGCCTTGCCGCCGGTCACGCCGCGCATGACATGTTGTTGTGGGGCGCGCGCGGCATGGGCAAATCGGCGTTGACCCGCGCCAGTGTGCTGGCCGCGCAATACACTCATCCCGGCGCGATTGCACTGATTCAGGTATCGCCCGATGCATTGCCGACCCTGTCCGCGCTGTTTGCCGCCTTGGGCCGGGTCGATCGTCAATTCCTCGTCTTCATCGATGACCTCGGCTTCGAAGACGGCGACCTGTCCGGTCCGCGCGCGCTGCGATCATGGCTCGAAGGCGGCGTCGAGGCGCGCCCCGCCAACGTGCGCCTTGCCGTGACATCGAACCGCCGCGCCATCGTCGGACGCAGCCTGTCGGAACAGGACGACCCCATCAATCCGCGCGACGTGATCGACGATAAACTCGCGCTGGCCGACCGTTTTGGCCTGTCGATCGGCTTCCACAATTGCACCCAGGACGATTACCTCGCGATCATTGCGGGCTATACGGCGGCACTGGGGCTGGATTTTGTGGAAGGCGATGCGCTGGAATGGTCAAAGCGGCGGGGCGCTCGGTCGGGGCGGGTTGCCTGGCATTATGTGAATGAATTGGCGGGGCGGGTTGGGCGACGGGTTTAAGGGGTAGATCCGCCCAAAGATCGGGGGTGCAGGGCGCGCGATACCCCCCTGCGGCCCTTACTGCTCCCGCACCTTTTCATCCGCCTTGAACTTGATCCGATATTGCATTTCCGGATCACTGGTCAGCTCGCGCTGCGGCTGCATATGGTCGGCCACCACCGCTTTGGGTGCAGCGGCAGGCCGAGCGCCCGGCGCAATCACGCGCCAGATCACCCCGGCGGTATCGTCCGACACCAGCAAAGCGCCATCCTTGGCAAAGCCAACCCAGGCCGGGCGACCATGCGTATCGCCCTTGCCGGTCAGGAAGCCGGTCAGCACCGGCTCAGGCAGCCCTTGCGGATTGCCATTGGCATCAAAGCGGACGAACACCACGTCATAGCCGACCGCCGGACGCCGGTTCCACGATCCATGGCGCGCGATAAACGCCCCGTTGGCGTAATGGTCACCCAGCCGCCCGCCGCCATTGGCAAAGGCCATCCCCAATGGGGCGACATGCGGCCCGAGAGCATATTCTGGCTTGCGGCTGTAATCGGTCAGGTAGTCCGGCATCTGGATATCGACGCGTTCATCGACAATCTTGCCCCAATAGACCCATGGCCAGCCATAATGCGCGCCGACCGGCACGTTGGTCAGGTAATCCGGCACCAGATCGGGGCCGAGTTGGTCGCGTTCGTTGACCACGGCCCATAATTCGTCGGTAGACGGGTTCCAGCCCATGCCGTTGGTATTGCGCATTCCTGCGGCATATTGGCGGTGGCTGCCGCTGGCGACGTCGATTTCAAAGATGGCGGCGCGGCCCTGTTCGGCCTTCATGCCGCGTTCGCCGATGTTCGAGGCGGAACCGACCGCAACATACAGCTTCTTGCCATCGGGCGAGAGCACCAGATTGCGCATCCAGTGGTTGCCGCCACCCGGCAGGTCCATGATCTTTTTGGGATCGCCGGTCAGCGCGGTCGCGCCCGGTTGATAGTCAAACGCCAATACCGCGTCGTGATTGGCGACGTATAATTTGCCATTGGCATAGGCGAGGCCCGACGGCGACGACAGCCCCGCCTCGCGCAGTACGAAGCGTTGGTCGGCGCTGCCGGTGCCCTTGCTGTCGCGCAACAGTACGATGCGGTTGGGCGATACATCGCCGCCGCCGACAAAACCGATCAGGTGACGCTGGACAAAGCCAGTCACGCCGCCCGGATCATTGCCCTTTGGCGCGCCGGTTTCGGACACCAGCACATCGCCATTGGGCAATGTCAGCATGGTGCGCGGATGGCTCAACCCCTCGGCAAAGCGGGTGACGGTCAGGCCCTTTGCCGCCGCTGGGGCCTCGCCCGCGGCCCAGCCGACGGTTTTCATCAGGCTCACCGAAGGGATGGTTTCGGGTTCGGGATCGACGAGCGTCGGCTTGCGCCCTTCCATCTGTTCGATCGGTCGGTCGGACGGATTGCCGTGGAGTATCCACGCCGAAACGCCGCCGCCGACCAAAACCACGGCACCAAGGGTGAGCAACAATTTGCGCGAAATGACAGTCATGGTTGTATGGAATAGGGGTTTGCATCTTGTGCGACAACCCTAGCGGACGGACCGATTGGACATTACATAGCGCCCATGTACGATTTTACCGCAAACACCGATCAGCCCAAGGGCGACCTGTACCACGATTTGCGCGAGGCCGCCGTCGCGTTGACGGCTGGTGAGCCTGATACCATTGCCAATATGGCCAATGTGGCGGCGCTGATCTGGCAATTCCTGCCCAATCTCAATTGGGCCGGGTTTTATCGCATGGTCGCTGGTGAATTGGTGTTGGGGCCATTTATTGGCAAACCCGCCTGCATCCGCATCCCGTTAGGGCGAGGCGTGTGTGGCACAGCCGCCGCCACCGGCGAAACGCAATTGGTCGCCGATGTTCACGCCTTTCCCGGCCACATCGCCTGCGACGCGGTCAGCGCGTCAGAATTGGTGGTGCCGATCATGTGCGCCGGCCGCGTCGTCGCGGTAATTGATCTCGACAGCCCCGTCGTCGCGCGTTTCGACGCAGACGATGCAGCGGGAATCGAAGCGTTGGCGCTCGCGATTGGCGGGTGCATTTGTCACGCTGAGGATTAAAGTTAAATACTCATTAACCATTTTTATGGCGCTGGATCCGGTACTCTGATATTAACCTTTATGAACAAATCCGGTGAACTTCATAAAGGTTGTGGGAAAATGATGTCTCGCCCGCTGCTGATGGCCACTTTGATGAATGCGGGCCTATTATTGGCGACACCCGCCATCGCTGCTGATGCCGTACCCAATTCTGCGATGCGCATATTGGCGCCGCCACCGGCGGGCTATGATTCCCCCACACCGCGCGGGTTGGGACATGATGCCTGGGTCATCGAATGTCGCCGCCGATTGGACAGCGTAAATGGCGCAAACCCTGCGCTTTCGCCGGACGCGTGTCAGGCATGGTGGGCGTATTTTCAGGCCGGTGGTCAGCCAAACCCGGTCTACGGCTATGTAATCCCCGTGATGCTGACCGAAACCGCACCGAATTGCCGTGACGAGGCGGTAGTCAAAACTACCATAGAAACAACAATACGACGGCACACACCCCGCCGTCGGCTGTACCCGGACAAGCGCATTCCCAACTAATATTTGGTGAAAGTTGCGTCATGCAACTACCGCCGAATGGTATCAGATGCCCTCACCCGTCAAACGTTCGCAAATCAGATCGAGTTGATCAAGCGTGCGATAGCGAATCGTTACCGCGCCCGAACGAGGGTCGGCATCAGCGGCGATCTTGACCGACAAGCCAAGAAATTCCTCAAGATGCGCTTCCATTGCGGCGATGTCGGCCGATTCGTTTGATTTGGTTTCCTCGCGCGCCCGACGCTGCGGACTGACCTCGCGTCCGGCCTTGTTGCGGACCAATTGTTCGACCTCACGCACCGACAAGCCCTTGGCCGCCGCGTGCTTGGCCAGTCCCTCGGCATCTTGGGCACCGATCAGTGCGCGAGCGTGACCCATCGTCAATTCGGCACCTTCGACCATACGGATTACCGATTCCGGCAAGCTCAGCAGGCGTTGAATATTCGCCACATGACTGCGCGATTTGTCAACCATCCGGGCAATGTCGGCCTGTGTCATCCCTTCCGATTCGGCGAGTCGTTGGCTCAGGGAGCGTTGTTACAAAAGACGTTGAAGATAACACCATAGTTGCAGGAAACCTAGCGAAATTTATTAAATATGTAAACCAAATATAAGCGCTGCACCGATGAACGACTTACCATCATTTAGCAAAATTCCTTGTCTGGACCTTAAGAGCCAGCATGATCAGGTAAAGGATGAAATATTTGC
>CAIOKP010000250.1 GCA_903858875.1 uncultured Sphingomonadales bacterium | reverse complement strand
GTCGGCCCCGACGGTCGATCTGGCGTGGTTACGGCAACAGGAAACCGGCCTGACGCCCGCCGCGGTGCTGGCTGCGATGCGGCGGGACATGGTAGCGCTCGACCGACCGTTAATCCGTTTCACAGGGCGAAAATCGCCACTCGGCGGCGAAAAGGCCCTGCGCGAAGTTTGGGCAGAAGCGGCCAGCGCCCCCTTGCCTACGGTCCTTGCAACCCCGCCCGAGCCCTTTGCCTACGCCAATTTCGGCCCCCCCGGGCAAGTGGTGTCCGACACGCGCGAGCCAGGCCTCGGCATCCGGGAACTGCGTTTTGCCAATGGCGTGAGGTTGAACGTTAAGCACACTGATCTTGCGCATGACGTCGCGCTGATCTCGGTCAACATCGATGGCGGGCAGATGCTGGCCGGGCGCGACAATCCACTGGCGGTGGAAATGACCGGCATGATGGGTACTGGCGGCCTCGGCAAACACAGCCTTGATGAGTTGCAGACGTTGATCGCCGGGCGGTCCATCACCATGAACCTTGGCGCAGGGGGCGAGACATTTGCCACCACCGCCGCCACGCGGCCCAGCGACCTTGATCTGCAATTGCAGGTGATCACCGCGCTGATCACCGACCCCGGCTATCGCCGAGAGGGCGAAAATCAGTTCCACCAGACGGTCAACACCCAATTCCTGCGGATGCGTTCGACGCCGGGGGCGGCACTCAACAGCGCGATCGGCGGCATCCTGTCGGACAATGATCCGCGTTTCACCTTGCAACCGGTCGATGCCTATCGCGCACTGACCTTTGCCAAGTTGAAGCGCGATATTGGCGACCGCTTGGCCCATGGCGCGATCGAGGTGGGCATCGTCGGCGCCATGGACGAGGACAAGGCCATTGCCGCAGTGGCCAAAACGCTGGGCGCATTGCCCGCGCGCGAGCCTGAATTTCTGACCTATGAGGCCCAGCGGCACCGCCCGTTCACGACCGATCATTCGCCCCGCACGCTGACCCACACTGGCCCCAAAGATCAGGCGTTGATCGAAGTCGTGTGGGCGACCCGCGATGATCGCGACCCGGTTGAAAAGCAGGTCCTGAACATGTTGGACCGGGTGTTGCGCTTGCAAGTGATCGAAAACCTGCGGCAAAAACTCGGCAAGGCCTATGCGCCCCAAGCCAATAGCGCACCCAGCCGGATCTGGCGCGACTATGGCACGTTTTCGATCAGCGCATCGATCGATATCGACAATCTGGCCATCGTGCGCAGAGCGATTACAGATACGGTCGCAGCTTTGCGTGATGCACCGCCGTCGGCCGATGTCATGTTGCGCGCCCGCGCGCCCTTGCTCGAAGTGATCGACAATTCGCTGAAAACCAATGCAGGTTGGCTGGGCAATGTCGCCCGCGCGCAAAGTCAGCCCGACGGGATCGAACGCCACCTGCATATGCGCGAGCGGTTGATGGCGGTGACAGCGGATCAGGTGCAGGCCGCGGCCCGTCGCTACCTTGGCGAGTCCGGCGCGGTGGCGATTATGGTCGTGCCGGAAAGGGCGCCAGAAACGGCAGCGACAGGCCCTGCGGTCGCCCCGCCGCGCGGATAAGGGCGCATAAAACCTGCCGCCTTGATCGCAATACGCAATTTGATCGGGCCGCTGACACAAAATTTACCCTTTTACCTGCTGTTAAGCCCTGCCGTCCGGGTTGACAGTATCGCCCTGCGCAAGCGAAGGAACCGATCATGTTGTCCGCTTTCATCCCCCGCTCGCCGATCGCCCTGGTTCCTGCAAAAGGTCGCGCCTGCCTGCTCGCTACCGCCGGGCTCACCTTGGCTTTGGCTGCCTGCACGCCCGAACCGCAAAAGGAAAAGCCCGCGCCGCAGGTTGGCTTTGCAGTGATGACCGAGGCGACGGCGCCCATCGAGGTCGAATTGCCCGGCCGGACAACCCCGTTTCAGCAAGGTCAGGTCCGCCCGCAAGTGTCCGGTGTGATCCAGCGCCAATTGTTCACCGAAGGCGCGTTGGTCCACAAGGGGCAGCCGCTCTACCAAATCGACGCCAGCCTCTATCGCGCCAGCGCCGATCAGGCCGCCGCCAATCTGGCCAGCGCCCAGGCCAGCGCCGACGCAGCCAAGACCAAGGCCGACCGCTATCGCCCGCTCGCCGCCGAACAGGCCGTCGCGCAGCAGGATTACACCGACGCACAAGCCGCCGCCCGCCAGACCGTCGCCAACGTGGCACAAACGCGGGCCTCGCTGGCTACGGCACGGATCAATCTGCATTATACGACGGTGCCGGCGCCATTGACCGGGCGCATCGGGCGATCGCTGGTGACGCCGGGCGCGCTGGCCACCGCCAATCAGGCGGATCCGCTGGCGGTGATCTCAGTGCTTGACCCAATTTACGTCGATATCCAGCAAAGCAGTGCCGATCTGCTCACACTGCGCCGCCAATTGGCCGCCGGGGGCGCGGTGTCGCATGCGCCTGCCGTGACGTTGAAGCTGGATGATGGCAGCGAGTATCCATTGCCCGGCACACTGGAATTTTCCGAGGTGACCGTCGATGCCGGCACCGGCACCGTGGCCTTGCGCGCGCGGTTCCCCAATCCGGATGGCCTGTTGTTGCCCGGCCTGTTCGTGCGGGCGCGCTTGGCGCAGGCCAGCCAGGCCAAGGTCGTGATGGTGCCGCAAGTCGCGCTGAGCCGCGATCCGCGGGGCAATGCGACCGTCATCGTGCTGGGCAAGGACAACAAGGCCGAATTGCGACCGGTGACGGCCGACCGCACATTGGGCGACAACTGGGTCGTGACACAAGGGCTGAAAGCCGGCGACAAAGTGATCACGCAAGGGTTGGGCAAGGTCAAGCCCGGCCAACCGGTCCGTCCAGTGCCCGACACTACGCCGCAAAAGCCGATGAAGCCGATGAAACCGGCAGCGAAGTAACCGCGAGGTCTGAGGCGCATGTCACGTATATTTATCGATCGCCCGATCTTTGCATGGGTGATCGCCATCATCATCATGCTGGTCGGGACGGCGGCCGTGTTCACCCTGCCGGTGCAGCAATTCCCCGATATTGCCCCGCCACAGGTCAACATCAACGCGACCTATCCGGGCGCATCGGCCGCCACGCTCGAAGGCAGCGTGACGCAGGTGATCGAGCAACAGCTGACCGGGCTGGACGGCCTGTTGTATTTCTCGTCAAGCTCAAGCTCGTCGGGGCAGGTCGGGATCACCGTGACCTTTACCAAGGGCACCAACCCCGACATCGCCCAGGTGCAGGTGCAGAACAAGGTGCAACAGGCGATGAGCCGGCTGCCTCAAACTGTGCAGCAACAAGGCGTGCGCGTTACCAAGGCCAACCCTGATTTTCTGTTCGTGGCGGCGGTGTCCGACACCTATGACCGCACGACCAATATCGACGTTTCCGACTTTATGGTCAGCCATTTGCAGGAGCCGATTGGCCGCATCCCGGGCGTTGGCCAAACCAACGTGTTCGGGTCGCAATATGGCATGCGCATCTGGCTCGACCCGGTAAAGCTGGCCGCGTATCAATTGGTGCCCGGCGATGTGACCTCCGCCATCGCGGCCCAGAATACCGAAGTGGCCGCTGGCGAAATCGGCGCCGTGCCGTCGGCCGCCGGCCAGATGCTCGATGCGACCGTGACCGCGCAATCCTCGCTCAACACCCCGTCGCAATTCGCCCAGATTGTTTTGAAAACCACCGCCAGCGGTGCCAGTGTGCGCCTGGCCGATGTCGCCCGCATCGAATTGGGCGCCGAAACCTATGGCGTGATCAGCCGGGTCAACGGGCATCCGGGCGCGGGCATCGCGGTGTCGTTGTCGCCCGGCGCCGACGCGCTCGCCACGGCCAAGCTGGTCAAGGCGGAGTTTGAAAACCAGAAAAAGAACTTCCCGGCGGGCTACACCTATGCCTTTGCCAATGACTCGACGACCTTCATCACCAAGTCGGTGCATGACGTGGTGGAAACGCTGATCGAGGCTATCATTCTGGTCGTCATCGTGATGTTCGTCTTTTTGCAAAGCTGGCGCGCGACGCTGATCCCGGCGATTGCCGTGCCGGTGGTGCTGTTGGGCACATTCGGCATCTTTGCGGTGGCAGGCTATTCGATCAATACGCTGACGATGTTCGGGCTGGTGCTGGCGATTGGCTTGCTGGTCGATGACGCGATTGTCGTTGTTGAAAATGTCGAGCGGTTGATGGCCGAAAACCCCGGCATGACGCCGCGTGAGGCGACGATTGAATCGATGCGCGAGATTTCGGTGGCGCTGGTCGCGATTGCGCTGGTGCTGTCGGCGGTGTTCCTGCCCATGGCGTTCTTTGGCGGATCGACGGGCGTGATCTATCGCCAGTTTTCGTTGACGATCATTTCGGCGATGGGCCTGTCGGTGTTTGTCGCACTGGTGCTGTCGCCCGCGCTGACCGCGACGCTGCTGAAACGGCCGGAGGATGAAAATACCGAAAACCTGATCGGTCGGGCCAGCCATCATATGCGGGTGTGGTTCGAACATAATTTCAACCGCATGCTCAACTGGTATCATCCCAAGGCCGCTTGGGCGGCGGAACATCGGACCAAGCCGTTGATCGGTTATGGGCTGGCGGTGCTGCTGCTGATCGTGCTGTTCCTGCGTCTGCCGACCGGCTTTTTGCCGAATGAGGATCAAGGCATGGCCTCGCTCAGCTTCCAATTGCCGCCTGGCGCGACGCTGGAGCGCACATTGGCCGCGCAAACCGCGATCGAGAAATATTTCCTGACGCATGAAAAGCAGAACGTGGCAAACATTCTGGCCGTGGCCGGCGGCGCGCAAGGCGGCACCAACGGCCAGAATGCCGGGCGCGGCTTTGTCTCCTTTGCTGATTGGGATGACCGCAAGGGCAGCGAAAACACCGCAGAGGCAATCACCAAACGCGCCAGTGCCGCGCTGTCCGGCGGCTATCGCGACCTTGAATTCTACGCGCTGCAACCTCCCATCGTGCGCGGCCTCGGACAATCAAGCGGCTATACCGCTGAATTGCTCAATACCGGCAATCTGACGCCCGAACGCTTTGCCAAAATCCGTGATGAGGTGATGGCCGAAGCCCGCGCCATGCCGCAAATGACCAATGTGCGTCTGACCAACCTGCCCGATCAACCGACGTTGAAGGTGGCCACCGATACGCTCAAACTGTCGGCGCTGGGGATCAGCCCTGCCGCGGTCAATGCGACGCTCAGCACGGCGTGGGGCGGCACCTATGTCAACGATTTCGTTGATCGTGGCCGGGTAAAGCGGGTCTATGTCATGGGCGATGCGCAATTCCGCTCACGGCCAGAGGACCTGTATCAATGGCAGGTGCGCAATGCGGCGGGCAATATGGTGCCCTTCTCGACCTTTGCGACGATCACCTGGACCAAGGCGCCGACCTCCTCTTACCGCTTCAACGGCACACCCAATTTCGAGATCAACGGACAATCGACACCAGGCTATTCGTCGGGCGATGCGATGAAGGCGATCGAAAGCGTGGTTGCCCAACATCCCGAAGTCAGCCTTGGCTGGTCGGGCGGTTCGTATCAGGAACGGCTGTCAAGCGGACAGACACCGCTGCTGTATGGCGTATCATTGCTGGTGGTGTTCCTGTGCCTTGCCGCGCTGTATGAGAGTTGGACCGTGCCGCTGGCGGTGCTGCTGATCATCCCGCTGGGGCTGGTTGGCGCCGTGCTGATGGTCAGCTTGCGCGGGCTGCAGAACGACGTCTATCTCCAGATCGGTTTGACGACCACGATGGGGCTGGCGGCCAAAAACGCGATCCTGATGATCGAATTTGCCGAACAGGCCGAGAAACAGGGCAAACGCATCATTGATGCCGCGATCGAGGCGGCCAAGATCCGTTTGCGGCCAATTTTGATGACCTCTTGCGCGTTCATATTTGGCGTGTTGCCGCTGGCGGTGGCGCATGGCGCGGGTGCCAATGCGCGGATCGCTATCGGTACTTCGGTGATCGGCGGCATGTTGACCGCGACATT
>CAIOKP010000249.1 GCA_903858875.1 uncultured Sphingomonadales bacterium | reverse complement strand
GAAAATGACGAGGATCTTGGCCGGTTTTTGGGTCATGCGCGAAGCTGTCCGTGATTGTTTGGGGTATTTGATCAGGCCCGCTTCGTACATTCGCAGGTGTTAACTATGCCATAAGAGGACTGGGTCTATGCGGGCTGCGGCAATTCTTGTGCCGTGCCGCCAGAGGGGGCCCGCTTGACGTATATGTATTCCAAGGTTGCGAGTGAAAATGCCTCGCCCGTGTCGCTCGAATCGGTCATGCCGGGGGTGCAGGCAACGCGGGTTGTCGTGGTGGGGCTCGGCTATGTCGGGCTGCCTTTGGCGGTCGTGCTGGCCAAAAAGTTTTCGACCATCGGGCTCGACATTGATGTCCGCCGGATCGAGGAATTGAACAGCGGCCACGACCGCACCGGCGAAGTGGATGCCGACCGACTGGCGCGAAGCGAATTGGCGCTGGCCGCAGATCCGGCGGTATGCCCACCGGCCGATTTTTACATCATCACTGTGCCGACGCCGATTGACGGCGCCAACCGCCCTGATCTGCGCATGGTTGAGGCCGCGTCGCGCACCGTCGCCGCGCTGTTGCCCGCCGCCGTGGCCGAGGGCCGGGTGCCGGTGGTGATCTACGAATCGACCGTCTATCCTGGCGTCACCGAGGATATTTGCGCGCCAATATTGGAAGCGCATTCGGGCTTGCTGTGTGGCCGCGATTTCTTTCTGGGCTATTCGCCCGAGCGCATCAACCCGGGCGACCGCGAACACACGATCGATAAAATCACCAAGGTCGTTTCCGGCCAAACGCCAGAGATCCTCGACCGCGTGGCGCATCTCTATGGCGCGATCACCAGCGGCGGCGTGTTCCGTGCCGCCAGCATCAAGGCCGCCGAAGCCGCCAAGGTCATCGAAAATTCACAGCGTGACATCAACATCGCCTTCATGAATGAAATCGCGCAGATTTTCGCTAAAATGGACATCTCGATCTGGGATGTGCTGGCCGCCGCGCGGACGAAATGGAACTTTTTGCCGTTCGGCCCCGGCCTGGTTGGCGGGCATTGCATCGGCATCGACCCCTATTACCTGTCGCACCGCGCCGAACAATTGGGCATCAACCCGCGCGTGATCCTGTCCGGGCGCGGCATCAATGACAGCATGGCCGGCTGGGTCGCCAAGCAAATCCATGCCGCGCGCGGGGGCAAACCCGGCAGCGTGCTGATGCTCGGGCTGACGTTCAAGGAAAACATTCCCGATCTGCGCAATTCCAAGGTCGCCGATCTGGTGTCGGCGCTGGGCCGGTTGGGCCATGGCGTGACCGTGCATGACCCCCACGCCGACGCCGATGAGGCAATGCATGAATATGGCATCCCGCTGGTCGCGGACGCGTTGGAGCGGACCTATGACATGGTCGTGCTGGCCGTGCCGCATCGCGAATATCTCGCCATGGGCGGTGCGGCGGTGCGGGAGCGGCTGAACGCTGGCGGAACTTTGGCCGATTTGAAGGGCGAGTTTGGGGCTGTGGCGGATTGGACGCTGTGATTAACCAGGTGAGTGCGCGGGTTATGCCTCTCGCACTCACCTCGTTCAGCCCTAATGGCACCAATCCCGCCGATACCCGATCCACGCCTCGGCCAGCCCTTCGCCCACGAGCACCATGCCGAGGCTTTTGCCGCCGCGCGTGATGGTGCGTAGTTTTCGGCCATATTTGTCGACATCCCGCGCCTCTGTCGCGTCGAGCGAAAATGGCCCGGCATTGAGCAGTTCGGTCAGCCGGGTGGTGGCCTTATTGCCGAGGTTGAGTTCGTAGTCGCATTCCGGGTGGCTGATTTCGGGGGCGTTGATATCGGCGACGCGGATTTTCTGGTGCGCGTACCAAAGCGTGTCACCATCGACCATGCAGGTGATGCGGACGGGCCCGTGGCAGGGGGCGAACGGGCCGTGGAGGTGGTCTCGCGGGCCCGCTTTAAGCTCGGCGGCGGTGACGATTTTGGCGCCGCCGGGGGTGGGGATCGGCCCCATCGCCCAGTGGCGCCAGCGGGTGGCGACGACCATCACCGCGACCAGCAGCAGCACGACGACAAAGATCGTGCCGACCCCGGGGCGGCGGGGCGGCCGGGCATGGGCGGGGCGGGCAGCTTCCCATTCCTCGTCCCAGCGCACGGGCATCAGGTCACAGCGACAGGAACAGGCCCGCGAGGCCCGCGCTCATCAAATTCGACAGGCTGCCGGCGATCAGCGCCTTGAGGCCGAGTTTGGCGATCATCGGGCGCTGATTGGGGGCGAGGCTGCCGGTGACGGCCATCTGGATCGCTATCGAGCTGAAATTGGCAAAGCCGCATAGCGCGAAAGTGATGATCGCCACGGTCTGTTTGGACAGGCCGGTCGCCTTGCCCAAATCGATGAAGGCGACGAATTCGTTGAGCACGATCTTGGTCCCAAACATGCCGCCGGCACGCATCGCCTCGGCCCAGTTGGGCGCGCCGAGCAGCGCGAAGATCGGCGCGAAGAGGTAGCCGAGCAGTTTTTGGAATGACAGATCCGCCACGCCGAACAGATGCCCGACACTCGCGACCATGCCATTGGCCAACGCGACCAGCGCGACAAAGGCCAGCACCATCGCCCCCACCGCAACGGCGAGGCGGACGCCGGTTTGTGCGCCTTCGCTGGCGGCCATGATGATGTTGGCGGGGCGTTCGTCGTCGGATTCGATGGCGGTGATAGGGTGCGTGTCAGGCTCGTCGATCGGGCCGGTGGGGTCGGGCATGATGATCTTGGCCATGCAGATGCCGCCCGGCGCCGACATGAACGCGGCGGCGACCAGATAGTCGATCCGGATGCCCATGCTGGCATAGGCGGCCAGAATGGTGCCCGCGACGCCCGCCATGCCGACGGTCATCACGCAGAACAATTGCGACGGCGTTAACGCGGCGATGTAGGGGCGGATGACCAGTGGGGCCTCTGACTGACCGACGAAGATGTTCGATGCGGCGCACAGGGATTCGATGCGCGAGACGCCGGTGATCTTTTCCAGTCCGCCGCCGATCCAGCGCACGACCAGCGGCATGATCCGCAAATAATACAGGATCGAGATCAGCGCCGCGAAAAAGATGATCACCGGCAGCGCGGAAATGGCGAAACTTGCGCCGCCAATCTCGGGCTTGGCCAGCGGGCCGAAAAGGAAGTCGACCCCGGCATGCGCATAGCCGAGCAGCGACGACACGCCGCCGGCCACCACTTGCAACGCGGCATTGCCGACCGGCACATAGAGCACAAAGGCCGCCAACCCCGCCTGCAAGCCAAATGCCGCGCCGACAACACGGGGGCGGATCGCCCGCCGGTTGGACGACAGGGCAAAGGCGATCCCCAGAATCAGCGCCAATCCCAGAAGGCTGAAGATGATATGCATGGGAGCGAGGGTTCCTTGTTGGCCGGGCACGCGGCGACCCTAGAGATACGGCAAGCCGGCGGCAAGAGCCCCGGTCAATGCGCGTCGATGCGCCCTAACATACGGAAAAAGAACGAGGTGGACCAGCCGAGCAGGATGATCCCCAAAATGCTCTCGAACGCGCCCATCAACCGCCAGTTCACCGCGATATGCGCGTCATTATAGCCAACGGTGGAATAGCTGATCGTCGAGAAATATAGCGAAGGCTCCAGCCCCTGCACCGCGCCTACCGCATCATATACCAGCGCAAAGGCCCAGATTTCCACGCCGTGCAGCGCGATGATCGACACCACGATCGACAGGGTGAAGGCCACGCCGCGCGGCGAAAAAGGGCGGATGTGGCGCAACCTCTCGACGCTTCCCTCGGTGCGCAGCGCGCGGGTCAGGCCGAACAGACCAAAGCCATGGACGATGACGCAGAACACCACCATCACGCTGGACAGGGCAAATTGGAGGAGCATGATGTTCTGCATGGTGCCGGGCTACCCCTTGGGTGGGCGGATCTGGAACATCACCGGCCATTCCTTGCCGGTGATATACAGGCGGCGGTGTGCGGCGTCCCATGCGATACCATTGGCGACCTGATCCTCGCCGGTCGCGCCGGCCTCGCGGTGCAACGCGGCAACGTCGATCCAGCCGACCACATGGCCCGACACCGGATCAATCCGCGCAATGCGGTCGGTCAGCCAGACATTGGCGAGGATTTCGCCATCAACCCATTCCAGTTCGTTCAACATCGGCACGCCAACGCCATTGGCCGTTACGCGCAACAGGCGGGTGGTGCGAAACGCATCGGGCTGGATAAACCGCAGCGTGTCAGTGCCATCGGACATGATCAGCTCACGCCCGTTGCCGGTCATGCCCCACCCTTCGCCCAGATAGGCAAAGCGTCCGGCCATGCGCAGCCCGTCACGCGTCACGCGAAAGCCGATGCCATCGCGCCATGTCAGGCCGAGGATCTGCCCCTTCCACGGCGCAATTCCCTCGCCAAACAGCGGCGGCGCCAGTGTGATCTTGGCCAGCACGCGCCCGGTGGTGAGATCGACACGGCGGATGCTCGACCGGCCAACCTGGCCGGTGCTTTCGAACAACACGCCGTTGTCGATGAACAGCCCTTCGGTGTAGGCGCCCCGGTCATGCGGCAACCGGCGCAAGGCCTGCGCCGCGACAACCGGCGGATCGCCCGCCTCTTGCCCCGCCCGCGCGGCGCCGACCGGGGCCAGCGCCAGCGCGATCAGCGCAACAAGGCGCGCGCCTGCCCGCATCAATCGCGCAGCAATTCGTTGATGCCGGTCTTGCTGCGGGTCTGGGCATCGACGGTCTTGACGATGACGGCGCAGTACAGCGACGGGCCGGGCGTGCCATCGGGCAAAGGCTTGCCGGGCATAGAGCCGGGGACGACCACCGAATAGGGCGGTACGCGGCCATAATGCACCTCGCCCGTGGCGCGATCGACGATCTTTGTCGACGATCCGATATAGACGCCCATCGACAGCACGGCGCCCTCACCGATGATGACGCCTTCGACCACTTCCGACCGCGCGCCGATAAAGGCGCCGTCCTCGATGATCACGGGGCCCGCCTGCAACGGTTCGAGCACGCCGCCGATGCCGACGCCGCCCGACAGGTGGACGTTCTTGCCGATCTGGGCGCAAGACCCGACGGTCGCCCAGGTGTCGACCATCGTGCCCGCATCGACATGAGCGCCAATGTTGACGAAGCTTGGCATCAGGATCACGCCCTTGCCGATAAAGGACCCGGCGCGGGCGACGGCACCCGGCACAACGCGAAAACCACCTTCGCGGAATTTGGCATCGTCCCAGCCGGCGAATTTCGAGGCGACCTTGTCAAACGCCGGGGCGCCCGCCGCGCCGCCATCGACAACCGCATTATCGTTCAGCCGGAACGACAGCAGCACCGCCTTTTTCAGCCATTGGTGGACGACCCATTCCCCATCGATTTTTTCCGCCACGCGGGCCTCACCCGATTCGAGCAACGCAAAGGCCGCCTCGACATGGGCGCGCACATCGGCGCTCGCCGGGGTGACGGTATCGCGCGCGTCCCACGCGGCTTCGATGGCGCCAGAAAGAGCGGTGAAGAGGGCGGGGGTGTCGGTCATGGGGATCTGGCCTTTATGTGGTCGGAATGCCCACAGCGCCTATCGCGTGGCGGGCATGAGGACAAGCCCCGCCGCAGTCATCCACTGATGTGGCACATCGGGCCAATGGGGCCGGCGTTTCCTCTTTCTTCAGGAGTATTCCGGCATAGAACCGTCAAGCTAAGAAGGACACTGTCGAAAATGAGCGCCGATGTATTCACGTCAGCTTTGGGCGATACCGTTGCCGTGCGGACGTGGGTGATGCGGGCGCGGCGTTTGCCGTTGACGGCGGTGGTCGGTGTCGGGTTGGGGGCTCTGGCGGCGTGCGGCGGTGGTGGCGGCGGGGTCAATTCCACCACCGGTTCGACCGCGGGCGTGACGGCGCCGGCCACTCCTACGGCAACCCCCACTCCAACGCCCACGCCCACAGCGACGGCAACCACGATCTCGACCCCCACCACAACGCTGCTCGCGACGCCTAGCGCCAGTTTTCTGACGAGCGAATATACCAATTCGACGGGGCCCTCTCAACATGGCGCGATCACGGCTTGGGCCGCGGGCGCGTCGGGCCGGGGCGTGACGATCGGCATCATCGATTCGGGCATCGACAGCGCCAACCCCGAATTCGCCGGCCGCATCTCCAGCGCGTCCACCGACGTTGTCGCCAATCGCGGGTTGACCAATGCTGATGACGACCATGGCGCGATGGTCGCATTGGTGGCTGCGGCGGCGCGTAACAATATTGGCGTCATGGGCATGGCGTTCAACGCGACCATCGCCGCGATGCGCGCCGACAGCGTCGGGTCTTGTGCCAGTTCCGGCGGGTGCAGTTTTGACGATGCGGCGATTGCCACCGGGCTGAACAATGCGATTTCCGCCGGGGCCAAGGTTATCAACCTGTCGTTGGGGGGCACCGCGCCCAGCACGGCGGTGACGACCGCGATTGCCCGGGCCGCCGCCGCGGGGGTGGTGATCGTGGTTTCGGCTGGCAATGATGCGACGGCCAATCCGGACGCTTTTGCCACCGCCTTGCGCGCGGCGGGCAATGGCAATGTGATCATCGCCGGGTCCGTCGGCGCGACGAATGTCATTTCCAGCTTTTCGGACAAGGCGGGGACCGAGGCGACGTCGTATCTTATGGCGCTGGGTGAGCAGGTGTGTTGCCAATATGCCAATGGCGTGATCGCCACCACGACCAGCGGCGGCCAAACCTATCAGACCGTCTATAATGGCACGAGTTTTTCCGCGCCGCAGATTTCGGGTGCGGTGGCGCTGTTGTTGCAGGCCTTTCCCAAGCTGACCGCGACGCAGGCGGTGCAATTGCTGTTGACCACCGCAACGCATGAGGGGGGGACGACCAGCGGCGCCGATCCGGTCTATGGCATGGGCGTGCTGAACATCGCGGCGGCGTTTACGGCGCAAGGGACGATCACGCTCGCGGGGGCGGGTACGCAATTGGTGTTGAGCGGGACCAATGCGGTAACATCGCCCGCGATGGGCGACGCCGGGCAACACGCGATGGTGCAGGCGGTGGTGCTCGACGCCTATAAGCGCGCGTTTGGGGTCAATCTGGCGGGGAATTTACGCGGCGCGGTGGTTGCGCCCCGGCTGACGACGGCGCTGACCAGTCGGCAGAGCGCCGTGACGGTGGGCGGTGGGCAGGTGTCGATGGCGTTTACCGTCGATACGACGGCGCAATCGCTGGCTCTGCCGTGGACCGGGGCGTTGCGCCTGTCCCACGAGGACGCCGATATCGCGCGGGTCCTGGCCGGTCGGGTAATGGCCCGGCTGTCGCCCGCGACCAGCCTGGGCGTCGCCTTTGCACAAGGGGCGGACGGCTTGGTCGCCAGCCTGCAAGGGCAGGACCGGCCGGCCTTCATGATCGCCAGCAATCCGTTGGAGGACACTGGCTTTGTTCGCACCAATGAGACGTCGATGGCGATCCGCCGGGCGTTGGGGCCATGGGGCCTGACGGTGTCGGGCGAACAGGGCCGGGGGCAAAGCGGCGCGCCGTGGCAGGCGATCGGCAATCCGCAGGCGGGTGACACCAGCGATCTGATCCAGCGGTTCGGGCTGGGCCTCGACCGGCGCGTCGGCCAAGTCGAGGGCAGCATGGGCGCCAGTTGGATGGGCGAACAGCGCGGCATTCTGGGCGCGCGGTTCGATCCGGCGCTGGGCGCGCATGGGGCTGACAGCGTGTTTGTCGATGCGGCGCTCGGCTGGCGGCCGCACCCCGATTTCCATTTCGGCGCCGCGTGGCGTGAAGGGTATACCAAAATCCGCGCCGGCAGCTTGCTCGATCGCAGCTCGCATCTGGTCAGCAATGGCTGGGTCGTCGACGGGTCGGTGGCCAATATGTTCAAGGTCGGCGACCTGCTCGCGCTGCGCGTATCGCAACCGTTGCGTGTGTCGAGCGGCGGGCTGAACCTCAATCTGCCGGTGGGCTATGATTACGATGCGGGCGCCATATGGTCCATCCGGACGCTGGCGCTGAACCCGACCGGGCGCGAAGTGGCGACCGAACTGGCGTGGCAATTTCCGCTGTACGGCGGGGCGGCGAATGCGAACCTGTTCTGGCGGCATAATCCGGGGAATTACGCCAATCTGTCGATGGACCGTGGGTGGAGTTTGGGGTGGAAGACGGGTTTTTGAGGGGCTGGTGTTCGTGCCTTGCCCCCGTCAAAACACCGTAGCATTCTCAATCACTGCATCCCCCCGATGCGCGGCCGCGTAAACTTCGGCCCCCTTCAAAGCCCGCATGATATTCCCGCTGGCGATTTTTTCCAGATCGGCTTTGGAATAGCCGCGCCGGGCCAGCTCGACGAAGAGCGCGGGATAGGACGCGACATCGTCGAGGCCGACAAGCCCAATCGAGCCGCCATCGAAATCGGAGCCGAGGCCGATGTGGTCGATGCCGATCCGCGCTTTGATGTGGTCGATGTGGTTGGCGACATCGGCGATCGTGACCGCGGGCTTGGCGTGGCCCTTGTCCCAGTCGGCCAGCGCGGGCGCGGTGAGGTCGGGCCGGTCGGGGCGCAGCGATTTGAGGCGGGCTTCTTCGGCGGCGCGGGCGGCGGTCCAATCGCGTAACGCCGCGCTGACGTAGGGGGGAAAGAAGTTGACCATGATGACGCCGCCATTGGCCTTCAACCGGTCCAGCACTTCGTCCGACACATTGCGCGGGTGGCCGGAGATCGTCATTGCGCCGGAATGGCTGAAGATGACCGGCGCGCGGGCGATGTCGAGCGCATCGAGCATGGTCTTTTGGCTGGTGTGGCTGAGGTCGACCAACATGCCGATCCGCTGCATTTCGCGCACGACGTCTTTGCCGAACGGAGTCAGGCCGTTGTGCGCGGGGGCATCGGTGCCGCTGTCGGCCCAGCCGTTGTTCTTGAAATGGGTCAGGGTCATGTATCGCGCGCCCAGCGCATACATCTGGCGCAATACGCCGAGCGAGCCGCCGATCGAATGGCCGCCCTCCATGCCGATCAAGCTGGCGATCTTCCCGGCTTTCCACGCCATTTCGACATCGGCGCTGCTGGTCGCATATGCCATAGTGTCGGGGTTGGCGGCGATCACGCGCTTCATCACGTCGATCTGTTCGAGCGTTGCCTGCACCGCTTGTTGCTCGGTCAGGTTGGCCGAGACGAAGACCGACCAGAATTGCGCGCCGACATGGCCCTTGTGCAACCGGGTGAGGTCGGTCTGCATCCCCGTCGGCGTGCCGGGCGGCACCATCGCGGCCACGCGCGGGTCGTCCAGCGGTTCCTTGGTGGTATCGCGGAAATCAAAGCCGGCGATGACATCGTGGCGGCGGTCGCGCAATTGTTCGGGCACGTCATTATGGCCGTCCCACACGGGCGCTGCCCGTAACGCGGCGGCGGCGATCTGTTCAGGGGTAGGTGCGGCATGTGCCAGCCCGGTGCTGGCGATCAGGGCGAGGGCGGTGGTGGCGGAGAAAAAACCGTATCGCATGCTGGGCCTCGCTGATCGAAACGTGATCCGCGATCAAAACCTATCCGGCGCGCGGGCGCAAGGGGGGCAAAGCGCGTAGCTCAGGCGGCGACGGGTTCGGCCGGGCTGGCGCCCCGCAGCGTATGGGCGTAATCGGCAAAAAGCGCTTCGAAATGGCCCTGCGTTGTCGTGATTTCGGCGGATGGCAGATGTTTTGGCGGGTGGCGCAACAGGCGCAATGTGGCGTTGGCCGCCGCCGCCGATTTGCCAGCACGATAGGTGATGCCCGCCCCGCCGCGTGCGTGGTCCGCCGCGCCGCCGCGATCGGGCACGATGACCGGCACGCCACTGGCCCGGGCCTCGGCCGCCGCCATGCAGAAGGTTTCCGCCTCGCAGCCGTGGATCATTGCATCGGCGCTGGCCAGAATGGTGGCGAATTTCAGCCGGTCCTTTTCGGGCTTCAGGATCCGGATATGCGGGTTGCCCGCGATCTGGCGCAAGATGCGCAGTTTCTGGCTCCCCGCGCCCAGCAGGACGAGGCCGATCGGCATGGACTGGCTGGCCGCGGCTACTGCATCGACGATCATCGGCCAGCGCTTTTCCGGCGACAGGCGCCCGACGCCGATCAGCAATTTGGCGCTTTCGGGCAAATCGCATAGCGCCAGCAATCGCCGTCGCAGCGCGAGGTTTCGCCGCGCCGGGCTGAACAGCCCCGCCTCGATCCCCATCGGGTGCAACACGGTGTTGGCCACGCCGCCCGCCGCCAGCCGGTCGCGCAATTCGGCGCTGGCGCAGACGACGCGGTCGAAGGAATGCCCCAATTCGCGCAAATGTTTCCAGAAAGGTTCCAGTCGCCGATCAATCACTTCGCGCGACAACAGCGGTTCGAACCAGCGATAGGCATAGGCCGACAACGGATCGGCGTGCATCACCAAGGCGCGCGGCGCATCGCCCGGCCATCGTGCGACCATCGAGGCGCTGCGCCACGGCGAGGACACTTCGAGGAAATCGGGGGCGAGGTCAGTGATCGCGGCGTGGAGCGCTTCTTCCTCGTTGAAATACCAATATTTGCGGTCGAGCGGAAAGCGGGGAGCGGGGATCTTGACGATGCGCGCCATCGGCCCGTATTCGATCACCTCGTGGCGATCCCCGGGGGCGAGGATGATGATCTCGTGGCCCATTTCCGGCCCGATCCTCATCTTTTGCTCGACATAGGTCTTCACCCCGCCGCCATGCGGGGAATAGAAGGCGCAGACGTCGACGATCCGCATCGCCCGTTTCCTGTCACTGATAGCCGTTCACCGCTGACGATGCGGCAATGCAGCATGTGGGGGTTTGTCCGGCAAAGGGCAAGCCCCCACACGGATGCCCCCCACACGCCGGATCAGTCGCCCTTGTGGATGGGCGACATGCCGAGGCCGTTGCGATAATTCATCACGATGGTGATGTGGGTCGGGCCGTTGCCGGCATTGACCCGGGTGACCGCCGCCTTGGGCTTGTGCCAACCGAGGCGCGGATTGCCGCCAAAGCCGATACCATCGACCCACATGCCGAATTTGCGGTTGCTGTCGCGGTCGTGCAGCACGGTGACCGAATAGGGGCCGGGGCCGGGGACGCGGACGCAGAGCGCGACCGGGCCTTGCTTTGGCACCTCTTCCTCGACGCGGCGGAAGGTCTTGCCCTGTGCCACCAACACATTGTCATCCATCAGGAAATCGGTGTCGTTGGACGGATAGACCTCGAGCTTGACACGGCCCATGCGGTCTTTCAACCCGGCGATCTCGACAAGGAACGCGGGGCCACTTTCGCCGGGGCGGCATCGCCCTTCGGCCTTGCCCAGATCGGGGGTGGAGGGGAGCGAAACCACCGGCTTTACGACTTCGGCGGCAAGTATCAGGGGCAGAAAAACAGGCATCGCTGTTATCCTTCGCTGCGAGGATTGAAGATGTCGATGATGAGGTCGGCGCTGGCAAACACCGTGCCAACGACGAGGTGGGTAATCAGCAACAGGCCCGCCATCATCGCCATCAAACTCGCGATTTCGGCCTCTTGGCCCAGCAACAGCACTGCAATGCCGGCAAACACCACATCCTTGTTCGGCAACAATGGCAGGCGCGAAATGAGCATCCGCAGCGTCGCCAGAACCAGCCACAGGCCATAGGCCACATTCGGCAGCACGAAATGCCACATCAGCGCCGACAGCCCGACAAATGCCAGAATGCGCGCGAAATGGATGCCGGTGATCAGCCACAATTCGCGGCGCGGCAAGGTGAACAGCTTTTGCCGGAACAGCAGGATGACGAAGGAGGTCAACAACACGACGCCGAGCGAAGTAAAGACCGTGCTGGTTTCCTTGCCAAACGCGCCGTCCGATATCCACTGCCAAGCTGCCGCCAGCATCACCAGCGTAGAAATATTGCCGGTCAGGGCAGACAGAATGGTGACATCCTTGATCGCGCCAAATGGCGCGGTGACCATATTGAGCCGTCCGCGCGCCCAAGCGTAAAACTGCACCTCGCCCAGATAGCCAAGCAGCAATTCGTTCGACACAAGTTTGCGCAACAAGGCCGCTATACCCGAAAACGGCAGGCCCCACAGGCGGCGATAGATCACCCATTCGGTCAGGGGCGGGACCAGGTAATAGGCTGCAAATGCCAGCCAGAACGGCGCTTGGCGCGGGATCATGTGAACGATCTGCGCCAGATTGAGATCGCGCGCCTCCATCGCCACCGCGACCAGCATGGCCAGCGATACCAGTGCGCTGAACAGCGCGGCCAAGCGCGAGGAGCGCGGACGCTCTGGCGCGATGACCTCCAACGTGATGTCAGCGGGGCCGGGGGGCGTGGCCGTGTCAGGCGCTTCGCCGGGGGCGAAGGTATCGGTCTGCATCTTTGGCGCTTCCTTTGCCACAGGTGTGGCCGCATCGGCCCCTGTGGCATTGCTATTATGGTGCGGTTCCTGGCCCGGCGCGGGGGAACACGGTGTGTCGGTCATCATGGCGCCGCCTTGGCAGGGAACTTGGCCAAATGCCAGTGGACGCCGATCACGGCGGAAATAGGGCGAAGTTTCATAACGCAGGATGAACAGATCATCGGGTTGAATTGTCGCGATTGAGCAGATCGGCATAGCGGCCGGCCGGGCGGCGCCCTGCAAAGCTGCTATAGGTCGCGCGGATCGAGGCCAGTAGCGCGGGCACCGTGGTATCGCCCGGATGCACCGCAATGCGCGCTACATCCAGCCCGTGCAGCCCCACGCGCGCGAGGCCAGCGAAAAAACGCGACGAGGCTTGGCGCCCCTTGCTGCGGCTGGCCCAGGTGACGACGGGGCCGCGCGCCAGAACCTCGCCCGTGGCGGGGCGCCAGACGCGCATGTGATCCTCGGCCAGCGGGAAGCCCGATTCGGCCAGCGCGGCCCGCGCGCCTTCGCCATATAGCCAGGCCGGGGCGATGAAGCCCGCTGTGGGCCGGCCGATGATATCCTCGATCAATTTGCGCCCGTCGGCCATGCGTTGCGCGGCGACGGCGTGTGATAGGCCGAGGAATTCGCCCTCGCTGGCAGTCATGTGGCGGGCCTTGAACGCGGCCATGCCGGTGTGCTCGGCCAGATCCTTGTGGAACCAGCCGTGGACGAACATTTCGACGCCCTGGTCGGCCCAGCTGCGCAATTTCGCCTGATAGGCGGGCGATCCGGCCAGCGGCGCCTCGCCCCAATGGTCGGGCACCACCAACATGGCGAATTTCGGCCCGCCGAGGATCTCGCCCAGCAGGTCGGCCAATTGATCGACCTGCGCTTCGGCGCGGGGGCCGACATCGTGGATCGAGGCCAGCAGCATTTTGCAGGGCGCGCTCATTCCGGTTCCTTTGCGTGGCCGCTGCCGACAGGGATTGGCCCCAGCAGCGCCGGTTCGAAAATCAGCGCACAGACCAGCGTCCACACCAGCGAAATCATCAGGATCAGCCCCATGCTGGCGGTGCCGGGGTGGTGCGAGAACCATAGCGCGCCAAACGCGCTGCCGGTCGCCAGCGCGCTGCATAATACGGCGCGGGCAAGGCTGGTTTGGAGGAGGTCGGCCACGCCGCGCCGCCATGCCATCACGAAATAGATGTGAAATGCGACGCCCACCCCGAACAATAGCGGAAAGGCGATGATATTGGCGAAATTGAGCGGCTGACCAATCGCGACACAAGTGCCCAACGTCAGAAAGCCCGACAGCGCCACCGGCGCCAGCGTAAACGCCACTTCGCGCACCGAGCGCAGCACGGCATAGAGCAGCCCCGACACCAGAATGAGCGCCAGCAGGCCCGCCTGCACAAAGGCGTGAGCGACGGTCTTGGCGGCTTCCTGTGTCGCGATCGGCAGGCCGGTGGCGTGGGGGGCCTCGGCGCGCACCGCGTCGGTAAAGCGCAGCAGCGTGAGGTTGTCGGTGCTGTTGCCGGCGGGCGACACCTGCACCAGCGCGCGGCCATCCTTGGCCAGCCAGTTGGCGGCAAGGTCGGCAGGCAGGGTGGCGCGGGTGATCTGGCTCGCCTGCAAACTCGCGCGGATCTTGTCGAGCGTCAGCGTCAGCGGCGGGACCAGCATTGCTGCGACTTCGGCGCGGCGGGCGGGCGGCGCGGCGGCCAGCGTGGTGAAGCTATGCGCGAGGTGGGCGGCGGCGGTCTGGCCGGGCCGCGCCTTGGCCAAGGCGCCCAGCGCGGCGGCGGATTTGCGCAAGGCGGCGACCGTCGCGGCATCATCGCTCGCCATCGGCAGGTCGAACGGGTTGATCGCCGCGTCAAGCAACAGCGAGGCGTCCTGAATGAGGCCGAGCTTCAACGGCTGGCCCGCGGGCACAAAGCTGTCGATGGAGATCGCGCGGGCG
>CAIOKP010000248.1 GCA_903858875.1 uncultured Sphingomonadales bacterium | reverse complement strand
TAGCGGAGGGGATGACAGTGGAACCTACACACTGGCCGCATTTATATATCAGGCAGACCCAGCTTTATCAAGTGCTCGCCTTGCCTTGCAGGCGTCATAGACCATTTTCCGGCACCGTTTGCATCGATAGAATTCGCCGCATGGCGATTTACAATTGTAACACAAACCGTGGTTCGTGCGGGTTATGGTCCGCATGATGTGCGCCTTTTGCGGATAGGATCGCTTTGTCAGAATTACCCCGTCACTCATCAGAAATGATCCTCCGCAATACCCGCACCCTCAAAATCAAGGGGCGGACTGGTGGTGTGATTAAGTCCACAACCTTCTGAACACTTGGGAAGCGGTCCCACTGGCGCATCCCCTCAGCCTGCTTTTTCTGCGTCCAGGCAACGTGTGGGATCTCGCGTGATGCCAGGAACAGCGCACCGCATCGCCGGAAGAATTCGTCCTCCGTTGGCCACCTTTCGACGGCATCAGCGACCGGCCATAGCCAAGCCTTGATGGCGTCGGACGAAGCTGGGGCCACCATAGGACCCAGAACAGCCAACTCAGCCCAGGCGGATGCTCTGGCGGCCTCCGTGAAGCGTCTTGGTTTGCGCAGATCGGGGTGTGGATCAAGCAACTGATCAATGAACCGGTCAAAGTCCAGATCACGACTGACCGGCATGCGGAAATCGGCCAGCAACTGCTGACCGACCCGCGCAACGGCGTCACCCGTCATGTCGCTGTCCAATTTCCGGCTCATCCGGATTTTCCAGCAACGCCCGCACGGACACCTCGGCAATGAAGTATGTAGGATAGAACTGCGGCCATGGCGTGACGGTGTCGTCGTCTTCCCACCGCCAGAACATCCACAACCCGCTTGCCCGCTGGGTGATCAGGCCAACAGCCCTTCCACCACGCCAGACCCACCGATCGTCCGAGAAACCAACCACATCATCCACGGTCATCTGAGGTGCTACGGGATCAGATATCGCCTCGTTCCGCTGTTTCCAGTCGGCATACATTTCACACAGAAGCGGCACGCACTCCATGCGCTTACGGCTCATGCGCACAACAGATGGCTTGCGGAACAGGACATCGGCCACTTCGCGATGTGCATCGGTAATCATGTCAATCATCTCCGAAAATCTCCCCTTGTATGGTCACAGGCTGCCTTGCTGCGGCTGGCTGCCAGTCGGCCGGTTCGGGCTTATCATATTTATCGCGCCAACTTGACCGGCTGGGTGGCGTGAAAACAGTCATCGGACGACTAACTTGTTCGATGACCCAGCGACGGTTGTTCAGCCAAGTTGCCGCCATGGGTATGAACTGAGGATTCTCGCTGAATGGATATTGCGCCAGACCAAGCACGATTTCCGAAAAGGTCGCGGGAGGGGATGGCAATCTGGTCTTGCTTCCCTTCCTGCCCGATAACGCAAGGCGAAAAGCCTGAAACGCTCGTTGCTTGTCGTCCTTCCGGGGATATTGCTTACAAAAAAACTCGAATTGTTCCTCGATCGTTTCCATATCACGAACCTCACTGCATCGTCATGTCAGGGCGGCCAGACAGCGCATTCTCGACGAATTCACGCGTTGATTCCGCTATCGCCACCGCGTTGGCGGATATCCAGGCGGCGAATTCCTTGTCCTCATCAGCGTTATCCAGGCTGACAATGGTTTGCGCGAACAATGAGACAAGGAACCTCACGCGTATTTCGGCGCCTGCTTCCGCAACCTCACGCATCAGTTCAATGGCACGGTCGGATGTCATTTCTTTGGTCCCCTTACTCTGCCTTTATGGCGACTTTCGTTGTTGAACGGTCTTGCACTCGGATTGGGTGTTCTTGCGACTGGCAGGACACGCGGTTCACCGCCCGTCAACAGCGTAATCTTGTCGTCAAGCGGCCCACGAGGTTTACAGTTTCGTTTTCGTTTCATTGTCCATCTTCCTCGACTGAGATTGAGTCGATGACGGCATCTTCCAACCCAATTCGTTCCAGTTCAGGTGTCAACGGATACGATTGGTCCATGAATGCCGCTGAGGCCAGCGCAAGTGCGTGTTCCCAAGTGTCGGCTTCTAAGTGCAGCAGGAACGATTTGGCACTCACTGCACCCCATACCTTGAAGCGTGGCATCTATTCGGTCCCATCATGGCCGGGAGGATCGACAGGCAGCAACTCCCATTCTTTCGCGCTGATGCAGAATGGCACGCACCCCGGCCGCCTAACCATAAACCAACCACCGCCGCAACTCAGCAGCGTAATCCAGCCAGGGAGCTGCGGATCTGGCCACCATCGCGCAACCCCCTTCGGCCGTTGGGATATCTTTCTCACGCTTGTCATCTCTCCGATCTCCT
>CAIOKP010000247.1 GCA_903858875.1 uncultured Sphingomonadales bacterium | reverse complement strand
GCACCAGCGGCTCGAGGCTTTCTGGGGCGGCATCCAGCCCCAACAGGTCAAGCAACCCGGCTCGATTAATCGTGAGATCAACACCTTCCTCCTGCAGGTCGATCCTACTGATCAGCTTGGACAGCAGGATAGCCTTGTCCCGTGCGGTGCCGCTGCGCAGCGTCGCGGCGGCGAGGTCCGCCTTGGCCAGCGCCTTGCTGACCATCTCGGCAGGCGCATCCAGTGCCATGTTGCCGACAAAGCGATGATCGGGGCGTAATCATGGGCCTGCTCAACGAACTTATGGTCGCCGCCGCAATACGCAGGAACTGGAAAAACAGCAGGTCCATCTGTTAGGCGAAAGGCAGCCGCCGGCCCCAAACCGGCGCACACCAATCAGGCCCCGCCCAATGCCCGCACCAAAGCGACACTCACCGCCAGCCGCTGGGTATGGATCTGCTCAGCCCGGCGGCGTGCGGACAGTTCGGCATTCTGGGCAATCACCACATCAAGCAGGTTCGCCGCGCCTTTGACATAGCGGTCATAGGATAAACGCGCCGCCTGCCCCGCTGCCGCCGCTGCACGATCCTCGGCCTCGCCTTCCTCGCCCAACCGGCGCCAGCGCGACAGGCCATCCTCGACCTGTTGCACCGCGGTCAGGACTGTGGCGCGATATTGGCTGGTCGCCTCGTCCCAATTTGCTCGGGCGGCGGCCAGTTGCGCATGACGGCGCCCGCCGTCAAACACAGCCGCCACGACTTGCGGCCCGATCGACCACATTATATTCGGCGCCGATACCAGCCCGGCCAGCGCTGTGCTCTGAAACCCTGCATCACCGCCAAGCCCGATCGCTGGGAACCACGCCGCCTTGGCCACGCCAATCGCACGATTGGCGGCATACATCCGCCGTTCGGCCGCGGCCACATCGGGCCGGCGTTGCAACAGCGTGGATGGCATCACTGCGGGAAACGCCAAGGGCACCAATCGCACGGTCGCGGGGGAAATCGTCAATGTGCTGGCTTGCGCGCCCACCAGCCTCGCCATCGCATGATCCACCCCAGCGCGAATATTGCGCAAATCGGCCAATTGCGCTTCGGCATCGGCCAATTGCGCATCGGCGCGGCCCACGTCTATGCCGCTGGCGATCCCACCATCAAAGCGGTGGCGTGTCACCTCATCCGCACGGCGATAGGCGGCAACGGCATCGTCCAGAATGCCGATCTCGTCATCCACCCCGCGCAGCGCGATCATCCCCGAGGCGAGGTCGGCCTCCAACGCCAACCGCACCGCGGCAACATCGTCGGCGCTGGCCACAGCCTTTGCCTGCGCCCCTTGCACAATGTTGCTGACGCGGCCCCACAGGTCGACTTCATAGCTAGCCGACACGCCCAGCGTATCGATGCCATAGAGATCCGGCTGATTGGCACCGCGTAAAGGACGATGATCGGATTGACGGCTGGCGGTCGCCTCCGCGCCAATACCCACCGTCGGCAAAGTCGCCGCCCGCGCCTCGCCCAGCGTCGCAATCGCCGCCCGGTGGCGGGCCAACGCCGCCTGCAAATCGGGATTGTCGCTATCCAGTCGGGCCTCTAACTGATCGAGCGCTGGATCGCCCAGCGCCCGCCACCACCCATTGGCCCGCGGCGGCGCGGCGGGCGCCGCCGGCACCCATGGTCCCGCCTCGCGGAAATGCTGGGGCAAGGCGATCTGCGGCGGCTGATAGGCAGGCGCCTGCGAACAGCCCGCCATCAGCGCCAATGTCATCAACGGCCAAAGCCGCCTACCCCGATCAGCCATGATGTTGGCCACCTGCGCCCGCAACTGCGCCAGCACCGGCGACATGAACAGGATCGCCTTCGCCTATCGAATCCGGCGGGCTGTCGATGATCCGCATTCCCGGTGTCAGGCCTGCCGTGATCTCGACCGAATTGCCCAGATCATGGCCAATTTCGACCCGCACCAGATGCACATGGCTGCTCGCATCCACCGTCGCCACCCGTGTCCCACCTGCACGGACGATCAACGCACTGGCTGGCACAGTGGTCCGCCCGGCGGGCACTGGCAGGTCGAAATGCACCTGCGCAAAACCGCCAGGCTTCAACGCGCCGCCGGGATTGGCGGTCAGCAATTGCACCTGCAATGCGCCGGTCTGGGTATTGATCGCGCCCGATTGATCGACCACCCGCGCCACAAAATCGCGCCCCGGCCAGGCCGGCACTGACAATCGCGCGGTCAGACCCGGTCGCATCAACGGCGCATATTGCTGCGGCACGCTGACATAGACCCGCAATTGGTGATCGTCGGCCAGAGCGAACATCGGTTGCTGGCTGGTCGCGCCGGGCCCGACCAGATCGCCAATATCGGCATTGCGCAGCGTCACCACCCCGCCAAATGGCGCCCGCACCGTGGCATAAGCCTTGAGCGCTAACAGGCGGCCCAAACTGGCTACCGCCTCATTCACCGCGGCGGCATGAGTCGCCGCGGCGGCGTTTTTCTCATCGGCCTCCTGCCGCGAGACGGCGGTGGTCGACAAAAGGTCATTCCAACGCGCCGCCGTCGTTCGGGCCAAACGCGCCTCGGCCCGGACACGGACCAGCGCGGCACGGGCCTGAATGATCTGCTGATCCAATTCCGGCGTATCGATCGCGCCCAACGGCACACCAGCGCGCACCCGCGTCCCAATATCGGCATACCATGCCCGCACATAGCCCGGCACCCGCGCATAGATCCGCGCGGCGGTCCATGCCTCGATCGTGCCGGGCTGGACCAGTTCGTCCGTCGCGGCGGTTGGGTGCAATGTGATCAGCCGTACCGTCGGCACCACCTGCGCCTCTGCCCATTTACTGGCATCGGCATGGTCACGCATCCGGCTATATGTCCCGGCGAGCACCACGGCCAGCGCAAGCGCGCCCACCACAATGCCCGCCGGTCGCAGGCCAACGGGGGGGGCCGCCTGCGTAGGGGGGGAATCAAGCATCGATCATCTCTCTATTTTCTGAACCGCGCCATCTGAACGGCGATGGATCAGGCTGAACACCACCGGCACGAACACCAGCGTGGCAATGGTCGCGAATACCAGGCCGCCGATAACTGCCCGGCCGAGCGGGGCATTCTGTTCGCCCCCTTCGCCAAGGCCGAGCGCCATTGGCGCCATGCCGATGATCATCGCCAAGGCGGTCATCACCACCGGACGGAACCGGGTCGCGCCGGCCTCGAGCGCGGCCTGTAACCCGTCGCCACACATCGTCAGCCGTTCTCGGGCAAAGCTGACCACCAGCACCGAATTGGCCGTAGCCACGCCCATGCACATGATCGCGCCGGTCAAGGCCGGCACCGACAGCGTCGTGCCCGTCGCAAACAGCATCCACGCAATCCCGGCCAGCGCTGCTGGCAACCCTGCGACAATTGCCGCAGGGTCGGCCCAGTTCTGAAAATTGACGACAATCAGCAGATAAATCAGCACAATCGCGCCGAGCAGCCCCAGCACAAGGCCCGAAAAAGCGGTGTCCATCGTCTGCACCTGTCCGCGCAGCGTCACGGTCGCGCCCTTGGGCAGGCCTTGCGCCTCGGCGGCGAGCAGATGACGGATATCGACCGCTACACCACCCAGATCGCGTCCCTGCGTGGTCGCATAGATATCGATAGCGGGTTGCACCGCGTAATGGGCAAGGACAGCGGCTGTACGGGCGCGGTGGATCGAGCCAAGCCCCGCCAGTGTTTGCAACCCGGCACGCCCGCCCGCCGTAATCGGCACATTTTCAAGCGAGGAGAGGCTATCTGCGCGATATTGCGGCGCCTGCACCACGATCGGATAAGACACGCCATTCTTGGGGTTCAGCCAAAAGGCTGGCGATTGTTGCAAGCTGCCCGCCAGATTGACCGATAGCGAGCGGGTCACATCGCTTTCGGTAACGCCGATGCGATCAGCGGCGGTCCGGTCGATATCGACGGCTATCGCAGGATAATTGCTGGCCTGTTGAATATGGACATCGGCCAGCCCGGCAATCGCGCGCAGCCGCCCCGACAGATGTTGGGCATAGGCCTCGTTCGCCCGGTCATTGGGGCCAGTGATCATCACATCGATTGGCGCGGGGGCGCCAAAGTTCAGGATCTGGCTGACGATATCGGCGGGCAGAAAAGAGAATGACACCCCCGGAAAGGCACGCGGCAAGGCTTCGCGCAACCGACGGACGTGGTCGGCGGTCGGCGCATGATCTTCCTTCAACGCGATCAGAATGTCGCCATCCTGCGGACCAATGCCGCCAGTGTTCGAATAGGCCAGGTTGATGCCCGACACTGGCATACCGATGTTATCGACCACCGAGGCGATCTCGCCCGCTGGCAAATCGCGGCGGATTTCGGCCTCGACGTGGTCGAACAGGGCGGCGGTTTCCTCAATCCGGGTACCGACGGGCGCGCGGACATGCAGGCTGATCTGGCCCGAATCAACCGTCGGAAAGAAATTGCGCCCAAGGAAAGGCACCAGCGCCAGCGACAGCGCGACAATCACCGCCGCCCCGATCACCACCACCCGCCGCCGCGCCAAGGCCAGCGTCAAGGCGCCGAGATACCCATCGCGCAACCGCTCGAACCGGGCCTCGAACCCATGCTGGAATCGACGCAACGGATTGTGCGTTTCAGGCCGCCCGGCCAGCGCATCATGCGTGGCCATCACTTTGGCGGTATGCGCGCCGGCGTGTTGACGCAGCAGGTAATTGCCCATTGTCGGCACCAGCGTACGGGACAGGACAAAGGACGCGATCATCGCAAAGACCACCGCCTTGGCCATCGGCGCGAACAAGAACCCGGCCACCCCGGGCAAAAAGAACATCGGCACAAAGGCGATGCATATACATAACAGGCTGACCAGAGCGGGCTGCACAATCTGCGCCGCGCCATCGAGGATCGCGTTCTGCACCTGCTTGCCCTGTTCAAGGTGCCAATTGATGTTTTCGATCGTGACCGTCGCATCGTCGACCAAAATGCCCACCGCCAGACTAAGCCCGCCCAGCGTCATGATGTTGAGCGTCTCACCACTGGCCGCCAGCGCCGCGACCGCGGCCAGAACCGCCAGCGGAATGGAAGTCGCGATAATCACCGTCGAACGCCACGAACCGAGGAACAGCAGGATCATGAGGCTGGTCAACGCGGCGGCGATCACGCCTTCGCGGATCACGCCCGACACCGCCGCCTTCACAAACAACGACTGATCGGCCAGCGCTGCGATATGCAAGTCGGGCGGCAAGGTTTGGGCTAGCCTGGGCAACAGCCCCTTGACCGCATCGACAATGGCAATCGTCGAGGCGGACCCCGCCTTGAGCACCGTCATCAGCACAGCCCGGCGGCCATCAACGCGCACGACATTGGTCTGGGGCGGCGATCCATCATGCACCTGCGCCACGTCGCGCATATAAACGGTAACGCCGTCGGCCGAGCGGATCGGCAAAGTGTTCAGCTCGGCAAGCGCATCGGGGCTGTTGTTGAGCTGGATGTTATATTCATATTGCCCGATACGGGCGGTGCCGGCCGGCACGATCTGATTTTGCGCCGCCAGCGCAGTGCCGACATCCACGGGGGTCAGATGGTGCGCCTGCAACGCCACAGGATCGAGATCGACCTGAATCTGGCGCACGCGGCCACCGTAGGGCGACGGGATCGCCGCCCCTTCGACCGACGCCAAGGACGGGCGGATCGCGTTCTGGCCAAGGTCGAAAATCTGTTGCTCGGACAACCGTCCAGAGGACAACGCCAGTTGCAGGATCGGCACAGTCGAGGCGTTGTAGTTGAGGATCAGTGGCGGGGTGATGCCCGGCGGCATTTGTTTCAACACCGTCTGCGACACCGAAGTGACCTGCGCCGTTGCGGTGCGAATATCGACGCCGGACCGGAAAAAGATCTTCACGATGCCGACGCCATTCAACGACTGGCTCTCGATATGGTCAATATCGTTGACGGTCGAGGTGAGTTGTCTTTCGTAAAAATAGACGACGCGGCCAGACATATCGCGCGGCGGCAGGCCATTATAGGTCCACACCGCCGCGATCACCGGCATCCGAATGTCGGGGAAAATGTCGGTGGGCGAACGCAACCAGGCGATCGAACCGCCGAGCACAATCAATATCGCCATGACCATGAAGGTATACGGCTTACCAAGGGCGATTTTGACGAGATTCAGCATAATGACCTTAAAATATCTCGTCAGGACGCGCGCCATGACAGAAGCAATATCAAAGGCATTTATTGTTTTTCATCAAATGAATTCAAATGAAATCAATTTTACAATTCAATTATTTGCCGAAAAAATCGCCTTTATACGCACGATGAGACCCGGCGCCGCATCCTCCATTTCAAGAGTGAAACCATGAAGATGGACAATCGCCGCTACCAGATTCAGTCCGAGACCCGAGCCCGGCACATGCTGCGCCGCCGCGCCGCGCTGGAAACGGCGCAATACATTCTCGCGCTCGTTCGGCGCGATGCCGGGGCCGTTGTCGCGCACTTCAAGCCAGACGCCATCGGCGCG
>CAIOKP010000246.1 GCA_903858875.1 uncultured Sphingomonadales bacterium | reverse complement strand
GGTCGCCGCTTCGTCGCTGAAGAAGGGGGCCAAGTCGATTGGCGCCACTGTCGAGGCGGCTGCCGCTGTCGGCAAGGAGCTGGCCGAGGCTGCTGTGCAAGCCGGCGTCACCACTGTCGTGTTCGATCGCGGCGGTTTCCTGTTCCATGGCCGCGTCAAGGCGCTGGCTGACGCCGCGCGTGCTGGCGGGCTGGAGTTCTGATCATGGCTGATGAAACCAACGTTGAAGTTCCGGCAGTGAGCGTTGATGCGCCTGCTTCTGAAGGTGGCGAGCGTGAAGCCCGTCGCGGTCGCGGTCGCGGTCGTGATGGCGCAAGCGGCGGCGGTGATAACCGCGGTCGTGGTGGCCGTCGTGATGACCGTCGTCCTCGCAATGATGAAGATCAGGGCGAAGAACTGATCGAGAAGCTGGTTCACATCAACCGCGTCTCGAAGACCGTCAAGGGTGGTAAGCGCTTCGGCTTTGCTGCTCTGGTCGTTGTTGGCGACGGCAAGGGTCGGGTCGGTTTTGGGCATGGTAAGGCACGCGAAGTGCCGGAAGCCATCACCAAGGCGACTGCTTCTGCCAAGAAGAAGATGATTCGTGTCTCCCTCAAGGAAGGCCGCACGCTGCATCATGACGGCAAGGGCCACTTTGGCGCTGGTCGCGTGAATGTTCGTTCGGCACCGGCGGGTACCGGTATTATTGCCGGTGGTCCGATGCGCGCTGTCTTCGAGAGCTTGGGCGTTCATGACGTGGTGACCAAGTCGGTCGGCACTTCTAACCCCTACAACATGATCCGCGCGACCTTTGATGCCCTGATTGATCAGAGCAGCCCGAAGGTTGTGGCCCAGCGTCGCGGCAAGAAGGTCTCTGACCTGTTGGGTCGCGATGGCCACCATCACAGCCAGGCTGAGCTGGAAGCCGCCGCTGACGCGATTTCGGAGTAAGCGCTATGGCGAAGATCAAGATCAAGCAGATCGGTTCGCCGATCCGTCGCCCTGAGGCCCAGAAGAAGATCCTGATCGGTCTGGGGCTTGGCAAGATGAATCGGGTCGTCGAACTCGAGGACACTGCGGAAGTTCGCGGTGCGATCGCGAAGCTGCCGCATATGGTGGCTGTGGTCGACTGACCCTATCTCGCTTTATGTCTACAAAAGGGGCTCCGGAGAAATCCGGGGCCTTTTTTGCATGGCGATGGGCGTGTGTATCCGTGCGACCTGTTCTGCCTGTTGGCGAGTTCGCAGAGACGGTGGGTGACCCAGGGGCGCCCGATATTCTCGCGCCGTCGCTACCCGTCATCGTGGCGGCGTTGCGATGATCCCACGGGGGTGTGCAGGTGTGGATCGCGTTGAGGCACAGTGATGGGCGCAAAGGCATGCAGGGACACGCGCCTCGATTGGCAGCTTGAAGCGCATGTGCCGTATAGCAACGGCACTACCGTGCGGGTCATGGCCAAAATACTGCGCGACTGTTGCGCTGTGCCCAAGGTGGACCGCCATGTGGCCGCACCGACCCGTCTGCCACGCTATGCTCCTACGCACGCGGCCGACGTGGTGAACATCACAGATTATCCGGCGTCTTGGTTAGGGATTGCTCCGGCAGGTGCCTTTGGCAATTATGGCGAGCTTTATGCCAGAATCCTTGCCGGTTCGCCGGCTCTGGTCTTGACGGACCGCGCGCGGCATTCCTCTATACCCGTATTCAGACGGTTAAATCGAACGATGTCGACCTGCGCTTGGCTGGCCGATGTCCTCGCCCACATGGCCGAATGGCTGTTTTAGGATGGCTGCACTCTGAAGGACAAATTGCCGCTTGATCCAAACTCGCCTGCGGCCTGCGGCTTATAGATACGTGCGTTGAGTGGTGTTCGCGATAGTGGGTGGGCAAAGGTCGTGGTTCCAATCCACTATATTTTCGCAGGCCCCTGGCTGGCCTTACGCCGTTTTCTGGCAGCAAGGTGAGGAAAGGGGGTGACAGTGTTGCCTTCTTCGCCTAATGGCATCGCCCTCCATCAAGCGCGATTAAAGCGAAAGCGAGTGCAGACCATGAAACTTAATGAACTCCGCGACAATCCTGGCGCCCGCAAGGGACGCATGCGCGTCGGCCGTGGTATCGGTTCGGGCAAGGGTAAGACCGCTGGCCGTGGCCAGAAGGGCGCCAAGGCGCGTTCGGGTGTGTCGATCAACGGTTTTGAAGGCGGCCAGATGCCGCTTCACATGCGTATTCCAAAGCGCGGTTTCAACAACCCGTTTGGCAAGG
>CAIOKP010000245.1 GCA_903858875.1 uncultured Sphingomonadales bacterium | reverse complement strand
CCTCCTCGCCGACCTTGCCGCCCTGTTGGGGCCGCGCGGGTTCACGCATGATCCGGATTTGATGGCGCCGTGGCTGACCGACTGGCGCGGGCGCTATACGGGCCGCGCGCTGGGCCTTGCCTCGCCCGCGACGACGGCGCAGGTCGCGGCGCTGGTGCGATTTGCCCAAACGCATCGCGTAACGCTGGTGCCACAAGGCGGCAATTCCGGGATGTCGGGCGGCGCGACCCCGGATGACACCGGCCATAGTTTGTTGGTGTCGCTGCGGCGGCTGAACAATATGAGCGCGATCGATAGCGAAAACCGCCGAATCACCTGTGGCGCGGGCGTCGTCCTGCAGCATCTCCACGAGACGGCCGAAGCAGCAGGCTTCCGCTTTCCCCTGTCGCTGGGTGGCAAGGGTTCGGCGACAGTGGGCGGACTGATCTCGACAAATGCCGGTGGCACACAAGTGCTGCGCCACGGCAATATGCGGGCGCAAGTGTTGGGGCTGGAGGCGGTCTTGGCCGATGGGCAGGTGTTTTCTGCCCTCACCCCGTTGAAAAAAGACAATCGCGGGTTCGACCTCAAACAATTGTTCATCGGGTCGGAGGGGACGTTGGGCATCGTCACCGCCGCCACGCTGGCGCTGGCGCCCGCTGTCGCGGAACGCCGCGTGGTGTGGGCCGGCGTTGAAAGCATTCAGGCGGCACGCAGCCTGCTACTCCACTGCGAAGCCGCGCTGGGCGTGGCGTTGGAAGGCTTCGAGGTCATCCCCGACCCCAGCCTGCGCGCGGTATTCGACTATGCCCCCGACATGCGCGCACCGTTGGGCGAGGCGCACGCCTGGTACGCGTTGATCGAAGTGGTGGCCGACGCCGCGCAAGCCGATACACTTGGCGACAGGGTCGAGGCGATGCTGGGCGAGGCATTCGAGGCCGGGTTGTTGGCCGATGCCGCCATCGCCGCCAGCGAGACCCAGGCCGAGGCGTTTTGGGCCCTGCGCGAGACCGTGCCGATGGCCGAACGCGCCAAGGGGCCCGCGATGCAACACGACATTTCCGTGCCGGTCGAACGGATGCCCGATTTCGTCACCCATGTCAGCGCCGCAATCGAGAGCGCCTTTCCCGGCTGCCACGCTGTCGCCTTCGGCCATTTGGGCGACGGGAATGTCCATTTCCACGTCATCGCCCCGCCCGATGCCGAACGCGGCGCATGGGAGGCGACCGATGGCAAGGCGATCAGCCGCAAGGTCCACGATATCGTTACCCAATGGGGCGGCTCGATCAGCGCCGAACATGGCATTGGCCAGATGAAGGTCGATGAACTGGGCCGGCTTGGCGACCCCGCCGCGCTCGACCTGATGCGGGCGATCAAGGCCGCGCTTGACCCCGTTGGATTACTTAATCCGGGCAAATTGGTGCCAAAAACCACGTAAATCCCGCAAAAACCCGCTTAAAAGCCAACCCTCCCCGCTTGCGAAGCGCCCCGGCACCCCTTACAGCCGCCGGGCTTATGGATTGAGGCCATTGTGGCCCATAACCGATGGAGATCATACGATGGCCAGCGCGCCGCAGAACGCCAGCCTGCCGCTGTTCTATAACGACCTGGTGCCGCTCAACAGCCGCGACCATGCCGAATATAAGAGCCGCACCACCGACAAGGCGAAATGGCTGATCAATCAGCACGCCGTGCCGTTGACCGTGGAAGAATTTCCGCAGGCGCAGCGCCACTATCCGATCGTGTTCTCGTCCGGTGATCAGCCCGTGCCGCTGGCGCTGATGGGCCTGAACGAAGGCGTCAATGTTTTCGTCGACGACGAAGGCAAGCTGACCGAGAACACCTATGTTCCGGCCTATGCCCGCCGCTATCCGTTCCTGCTGGCCCGCCTGACGCCGGAAGCCCCTGAACTGTCGCTGTGCTTTGACCCCACGACCGACCTGCTCGGCCCCGATGGCGATGGCGCGATGATGTTCGAAAACGAACAGGCAACCGACGCTACCAAGGCGATGCTGCAGTTCTGCGAGCAGTTTGAAGAAGCCGGCATGCGCACCGGTGCGTTTGTTGAAGAACTGAAAAAGCACAACCTGCTGATCGACGGCGAAGTCGCGATCCAGCAGGACGGCAGCGATCAGCCTTTCATCTATCGCGGCTTCCTGATGGTCGACCAGGCCAAGCTGCGCGACGTGCGCGGTGATGTGCTGCGTGGCTGGAATCAGTCTGGCCTGTTACCGCTGGTCTTCGCCCACCTGTTCAGCCTCGACCTGATGCGCGATATTTTCGCGCGCCAGGCGGCGATGGGCAAGGGCCCGGTGGCCACGCCGCAGATCGCGCCTGTGGCGTAACGATCTGATAAATAGACACGGGCGTCGTTTCGAGCCCGCGTGACAAAAAGCCCCGTCCGGTTCGTCCGGGCGGGGTTTTTTCATCAGAGAATAGGCGAAACGACTCATCGCACCGACATGTCGCGCCTCCGATCAGGGGTTGAAAGCCCTATCACGGCAGCGTAAGAGGTTTTTAGTTCGGTCGGACTTCCCTCATGGTCCGACTGGATTGGTGCACTTCGGTGCATCTCCTCCCTGAACCTTGGCCACCTCGCGCATGTTGCGCGGGGTGGTTTTTTATTGCCCGTCCGACAGGCTTTATTCGGCCGCCTCGGCCCAATGATCGCCAGCAATCCCGTGCGATCCACCGCGCGTTGCAACCTCGTTCGCCAATCGCCGGACCAGACCCGCCAACACGAGCGCCATGCCGGAAAACCCCTCGCCCAGACCAACAAGCCGCGAATCGATGGGCATGACGCGGCCGCAATCGTCGT
>CAIOKP010000244.1 GCA_903858875.1 uncultured Sphingomonadales bacterium | reverse complement strand
GCTTGGCGGAGACGGAGAGATTCGAACTCTCGGTACAGATGTATCCGTACGACGGTTTAGCAAACCGTTGGTTTCAGCCACTCACCCACGTCTCCGGATCGCAGCAGCGAGGGCGCGCTATAGCGGCGCCTTGCGGGGGCGGCAAGGGGGCTGCGAGATTTCTTTCATCATAGGTACATCGTGGCAAGGCCACAGCCTGCCGCAGAACGGACTCGCCCTGTCGCGCAGCAATTGCAGGCGCCCGCGGGATCGATTCTGATAGTGTGGAATTGCGGGTGCCGCGTTCTTTGCATGGCGCGAGGATGATGCGGGTGCCGATGTGACAAGGATAGAGATGCCATGATGGGAACGCGAATCGCGACGCTGGGCCGTTTGGCGCTGATGTGGGGGGCGCTGGTGATGGGGCTGGGAACGGCGCCTGTCGCCTATGCGCAGTCTAGCAATCAGGCGATCGATGCCGATCTGGTCAAGCCGTCCGCGCCGATCGACCCACGCCCCGCGCCTGCCGATAACGCTGCGGCCTACGCAAGTCATGCAATCGCTCCAACCTCGCCCCAGCCAGCCACGCCCAGTGGCGCATCGACAACGGCTCGCCCACCCGCTTTCCGTCCGCCCAACGACAAAACCTATGGTCAGGATGACCTGATTGGCGCGGCCGAAGGGGTGTTTGGCAAAGGTGCCAAGGGTTTGGCGCAAGTCCTGCAAGGCATTTTGAAAAAGCAAGGCCAACCCGATGGCTATATCATCGGACGCGAGGCTGGCGGCGCGATTGCGGTGGGTCTGCGTTATGGTTCCGGCACGATGTACCATCGCGTCGAGGGGACAAAGCCGGTCTATTGGACAGGCCCTTCGATCGGGTTCGACGCCGGCGGGAGCGTGGCCAAGACCTTTATCCTGGTCTATAATCTGTACAATACTGAGGACCTCTATCAACGTTTCGCCGCGGGTGAGGGGCAGGCCTATATGGTCGGCGGTTTCAATGTCAGCTATTTGCGCCGCAATGATGTGGTGCTGATCCCGGTACGAATGGGGGTTGGCCTGCGGCTTGGCATCAACGGCGGGTATATGAAGTTTTCGAAAAAGCAGCGCTGGATGCCGTTCTGATGTGATCTGGCGTTCGGGTATTTTGCGGGTTTACAGACTTGCCCGGACGCTGTTGCGGGTTTAAAGGCGCGACCATTATGCTTACCAACCTCAAGGCTCAGCCCGCCGATGCGCTTCTCGCGCTGATCAAGCTTCATAACGCCGACCCGCGTGAGGACAAAATTGACCTCGGCGTGGGGGTGTACCGCACGGATACTGGCGCGACGCCGGTCTTCGCGGCGGTCAAGGCAGCCGAACGAAAGCTGCTGGAGACGCAGGTTTCCAAGGCCTACCTCGGCCCCGAAGGTGACATGGGCTTTGTCCATGCGTTGATGCCCCACGTGTTTGGCGCGGCGGACCCCAGCAAGGGTGGTCGTATCGACGGGATGCAGGCGCCGGGCGGCACGGGCGCGGTGCGGCTGGCCGTGGGGCTGGCAAAGAAGGCTGGTATCTCGCGGATCTTGATGGGCACGCCCAGTTGGCCCAACCATGCGCAGATTGCCGCCGACGTTGGTATCACGATCAAGGGTTTCAACCACGCCACCAAGGCGGGCGTGGCGGACATGGCCGCCCTGCGCGAGGCGATTGCCAGCGCCGAGCCGACCGATGCGATCATGCTGCACGGCTGCTGCCATAATCCGACCGGGATTGATTACACGCCGGCCGAATGGGACGAAATCGCCGGCCTGTTGGCGGCCAAGGGCCTGCTGCCGATCCTCGACCTGGCCTATCAGGGCTTGGGCAAGGGAATGGAAGAGGACGCCTATGGCGTGCGCCGCGTGCTGGCCGCAGTGCCAGAGGCATTGATCGCCTATAGCTGCGACAAAAACTTTGGCTATTACCGCGACCGGGTTGGCGCGCTGTACATCATGTTGGCCGATCCGGCCGAAATGGCGGCGGTGATGTCGAACGGCCATGCGCTGGCTCGCGCTTGCTGGTCGATGCCGCCCGATCATGGCGGCGCGGTGGTGCGTCTGGTGCTGGAAGATGCGGCACTGACGGCGGCTTGGTTGAGCGAACTCGACGACATGCGCGCGCGTATGAACGAAGTGCGCGCCAAGCTGGGTGCCGCAGGGGTTGCAGGCAGCGTCGATATGACGCCGTTTGGTGGCCAGAACGGCCTGTTCTCCATCGTGCCGCTGTCGCCGGAGCAGGTGTTGGCGATGCGCGAAAAGCACGGCGTTTATATGGCAGGTTCGGGGCGGATCAACGTCGCCGGGCTGACGGTGGGCAATATCGACCGGTTTATTGCCGCTGTGGCGGACGTGACGAAGTAAGGGTTTAAGGTTAGCAGGGGGCCATCGTCCCCTGCGCCTTAACCTACCCCTTCAAAGCCTGCATCCGCATCAAATACCGCGCCAGCACATCAATCTCCAAATTCACCGCATCGCCGACCTTCCGCGTGCCAATGCTGGTAACCTTGGCGGTATGCGGGATGATGTTCAGCGTGAAATGACAGGTGCCGTCGGCCTGATCGGCGATGTCGTTGACGGTCAGCGATACGCCATCGACGGTGATGGACCCCTTGGCGGCTATATAGGGTGCCAGATCGCGAGGGGCGGCGATGTCGATCCGTATCGATTCGCTGGCGGGCGCGATGCTGACCACATGGCCGACGCCATCGACGTGGCCGGTGACGATATGGCCGCCCAGTTCATCCCCCAGCTTTAGCGCCGGTTCGAGGTTGAGCGTCACGCCAGCGGCCCAGCGGCCCGGCACGGTGCAGGCGATGGTCTCGCCCGAGATGTCGACCGCGAACCATGCGTCGCCCGCCACGCCGCCCTTGGCGACTACGGTCAGGCATACGCCCGAACAGGCGATGGAGGCGCCGATCGCGATACTGTCCGGGTCAAACGGGCAGGCGATGGTGGCGTGGATATGGTCGTGCCCGCGGGTTTCGCGGATCGTGCCTAGCGCTGTGATGATGCCGGTGAACATGGTATGCGATCGTATACATCCAACGTGTCGTTGCCAAGCGTCCGCCGGTCGGTGTGGTACCAACGGTGATGGGCATCGGCCAGCCGGTCCAGCCCGATATCGCCGATGCCCGCCCGCCCGCCACCAATCACGATAGGTGCGCGATACAACAACAGCCGGTCCACCAGATCATCGTGCAGAAAGGCCGAGGCCGCGCCAGCGCCGCCCTCGACGAACAGATATTGGAGATCAGCCAGATGGTGAATGGCGGTCGGCGAGGGCAGCGCGCGCCAACCTTTGGGCGCCACGCCGCGGGTCAGCACGAAACGCTCCGGGCTTTGCTGCTCCAACCCCGGCAGGCGCACGTCGAGCCGCGGCGCATCGGCGCGTAATGTGCCGCCGCCGACCACGATGGCCTCGGTCTGTGCGCGCATCGCATGGGTATGGGCGCGCGCCTCGGGCCCGGTAATCCATTGGCTTTCCCCATTGGCCAGCGCGATGCAGCCGTCGAGCGACAGCGCCAGTTTCAACGTCACATGCGGCCGGCCCAATGTCCGCTGGGTCAGATAGCCAGCAAGGCTGGTACGGGAATGGGGGCAGTCGATCTGGTCGGTCACAATCCCGGCGGATCGCAGGCGCGCGATACCGGCGCCAGCGGTGCGCGGGTCAGGGTCGCCGCAGCCGATCACGACGCGCGCAACGCCCGATACCGCGACCAGATCGGCACAGGCCGGCCCACGCGCGGACACGTGGGCGCAAGGTTCCAGCGTGACATAGAGCGTCGCGCCCACCGCCGCGCGGCCCGCCGCGTCCAGCGCCACCGCTTCGGCATGAGGGCGGCCGCCATCGCCGGTCCAGCCACGCCCGACAACCCGGCCATCGCGCACGAGAACAGCGCCGACCCCCGGATTGGGCCGCGACATCGGCCGCGCCCGCCCGGCCAGCCGTGCCGCGGCCGCCAGCCAGCGCCGGTCATCGGCGGTGCTCATGCCTATTTGGCCGGGATGGCGGCGCGGACGGCCGCGTCATGGGCGAGGGCGTCGGCTTTCGCCTTGGCCTCGGCCGCACGATCGGCGGCGGCGTCGCGTTCGATCTTGTCGACATCCATGCCCGAAATCTTGCCCAAAGTGCGATAGATGTGGCGTACTTCCTCGTCCGCCTTGGCCTGCTCGGCCGTTTTGTCGTTTTTGATCTGCTGGTTGAGCAGGTTCGAGGCCTTGATCTCGGCATCGCTGCGGTCGGCGCGCCAGCTGTTGATATAGGTGATGCCTGGCGCGCGCGGCGGGATGCGGTGTTCCTCGCGCACGATGAGCGAGAACACGAGGCCCGTCATCACCAGCGCAGCCAACAGGGAACGCCAGCGTTGGGGCCCGGCGGTGCGCCAGACCGACAGAAAATCACTGACGGCGCCGGTCGGAGACACATTGCTCCACATGGAATTCTTGCGACGGAAAAGCATGGGAGGCAGATAGGCGTTATCGCCGCGTTTCGCCAGTGTTTCAGCCGAACGGCGCATAAAGACCGCGCCCATGCCGTTTTAACCAGCCATTGGCGTCGGCCACATCCCCCTCGAAAACCTGCGCCAACAGGGCGTGGAAGGCAGGCGAATGGTTGAAATGTACCAGATGTGCGACTTCATGCGCGACGACCGAACGCCGCACGGCGTCGGGCGCCATCACCAGCCGCCAATTGATTCGTACCACCCCGCGTGCGGAACAACTACCCCAGCGGGCCTGCGCGCTCGACAGGGCGAGGGCCGGCGCGGTCACGCCGGCGCGATGGCAATAGTCCGCAAGGTCGGCGGCGAACAGGCCGCGCGATTCGGCTTGCAACCAGCGGGCGAGGCGTTTGTCGAGGCCGTCCGCCGGGCCGCCGATCCGGATCGTGCCGCCGTCGATGCCGATGCGGCGTGGCAGGGCGGGGTCATGATGCAACGCATGGGGTGTGCCGCGATAGGGCACTGCCTTGCCCGGCCCGATCGCCACACGCGGGGCCTGGCGCGCCAATTGCGCGGCGATCCAGTCCTTGCGCAGCGTCACGAAATCCAGCGCATCCTCGTCCCTGGCCCAACGGGGGATGGATATGCGGATCTCGCTGCCATCGGGCGCAACGCGCAGCGTCATCTGTTTGGCCTGGGGCAGGCGGCGGATTGTCACCGGCAGGCGGCACTCGCCAATGGTTACGACCGGCGGCGCGCTCGGCCGGCGGCGCAACCAGTCAAGCATAGGGACCTGCGTCCTCGTCATCTTCGAAGATTTCCATCGGGGCCATGCCGTCGGGCCAGATGATGTGGTTTTGCAAGGGCCCGGCGATGGTTTCGGAAATCGCCTTGCCGATGACCGAGGCGCCGGCGCGGTGGACCGCTTCCCGGTCGCCCGAAATCAGGTAATGCCAGGCGGGCAAAGGTTCGTCATGCGCGCGCAGGCGATAGGCGCAGGTGTCGGGCAACCACGACAGGTTCGCTGCGCTCTTGGCGTTGAGGCGGACGCAATCGGGCACCGAATTGTGCCGGTGCTTGTAATCGGCACACCGCCCGGTCTTGAGGTCGAGCAGTTTGCAGGCGACATTGGTCATGTAAATGTCGCCGCTGTCCTCGTCCTCGACCTTGTGCAGGCAGCATTTGCCGCAACCGTCGCACAGCGCCTCCCATTCCACCTTTGACAGGCGGTGGAGCGGCATTTCCCAAAAGGTGCGGACAGGGTCATTCATCGCGCGCGCCTCATTTTACCCAATGAGCCAGATCATCGGCCACGGCCTGCGCGCCCTTGTCGACGGGCAGCATGGTGATCGGCTCGCCCTTTGGCCCCATCAGATAGGCGATCCGGCTGTGGTCCATCAAATATCCGCCGCCGGTGTTTTTGCCGCGCGCGTAATAAGCGGCAAAGCCCTTGGCGGCCTGATCTACCTGCGCCGCGGTGCCGGTCAGCCCGATCAGCCGCGGGGAAAAGGCGGCGGCGAATTCACCGACGACCTTTGGCGTATCGCGCGCCGGGTCGATCGAGATGAAGATCGGACGAAGGGCATCCGCCGCGCGCGCGTGCGTTTTGGCGTAAAGGTCCAGCCCGCGCATCGTCACGGCGACATCGGTCGGGCAGGCGTCTGGGCAAAACGTATAGCCGAAATAGACAATGCGATAATGGCCGGCAAAATCGGACCACTTCACCGTCGCGCCATTTTTATCGACCAGCGTGAATGGCCCGCCGATCGCGGCCCCGGCCAAGGGCGGCTGTTCGGGCGCATTGCCGCCATCGCCTGTCCCGCCGCAAGCGGACAGCGACAGCAGGCCGGCCAAGGCCAGCGCGGTGAATGTTTTTGACGATGTCCTGATGGGCTTGGTCATGGCGCGCTGGTTCATGACCTGCTAACGCCTGCCATGCAAGTTGCGATTGCGTGTCGCCTCTGGGTGCGAGGGCGCGGCGCCGGTCAGGGAGGTTCCAACGGTGAAATTGGGTATATTTTCGAAGGGCGTTCGTACGGCGTTGGCCGGTGCGCTCGCTTTGGGGATCGTGATGCCGGGCCCTGCGGCGGCGCAGTTTTCCAAGAGCTATCAGTTTTTAGAGCATATCCGGAAAAAAGAGGGCCAGGAGGTCACCGATGCTCTGAGTGAGCCGGGCACGACAATCATCAATACCCGCGATGGCAGCACGGGCGAGACCGCGCTGCATATCGTTACCGCACGGCGCGATGCCACATGGATCAGCTTTTTGCTGGCGAAGGGCGCGGACGCCAACGTGCGCGATAACAAGGGCGAGACGCCGCTGGTGGTCGCCGCGAACTTTGGCTTTGTCGAAGGGATGGAATTGCTGATCGCAGGCGGCGCCCGGGTCGATGAGCCGAACGCCACCGGCGAGACACCGTTGATCGCCGCAGTGCATCGCCGGGATATCACGATGATGCGGGTGCTGTTGAAGGCCGGCGCCAACCCGGAACGCACCGACAGCGCGGGCCGTTCGGCGCGCGATTACGCCAAGCTCGACCATAGCGGCAATCTGCTGTCCGAGATTGACGCCAATATCAAGCCAAAGGGGAATGGCTCGGGCCGTTCCTATGGCCCCACGCTCTAGACGGTAAAGCCGATGACCAAGACTGATACGTCCCTATTCGATGTTGATCTGTCAGACCTGCCGCTCGATGATCTGCGGCTTGCACTGGCCCCGGCGATTGCCGAGGCGGCAGTGTTCGACGGATGGAGCGAGGCGGCGGTCGTGTCCGCAGCAGAAGCGGCGGGCGTATCGGTGGATGTCGCGCTTTATGCCTTTGCCGATGGGCCGATGGCGATGATTGCCGCGTGGATCGCGCATATCGATGCGGCAATGGCGCGTGCTTTGTCGGCCGAAACATTGGCGACGATGAAGGTGCGCGAACGTATCCGCCGCCTGATTCGCTTTCGCCTTGATGCACAGGCCGGGCGCGAGGAAACCTTGCGCCGCGCGTTGGCGATCATGGCGTCGCCGCGCCATGTGTTGGCGTCGGCGCGACTGGGGTGGCACAGTGCCGATGTGATGTGGCGGCTGGCCGGGGATACGGCGGTTGATCTCAATCATTATTCAAAGCGCGCCACTCTGGCAGGGATTTATGCGGCCACGCTGGCGGTGTTTGTCGATGATGAGAGCGCTGGCAAGGTGGATACATTGGCCTTTCTCGATCGCCGGATCGACGGCGTGATGCGGTTTGAAAAGCTGAAGGGCCAAATGTTGCGGCGCGATATGCCGCATTTCAGCCCGATCCGCCTGTTGGGCCGGTTGCGCTATCCGGCCCGGTGATGGATGACCGGTGATAGGCGGTTGCGGCAAACCACTATTGCGAATTAGTTGCAATTGAGTGGGAAGTCTGGCAGCCCGTAATGATGAACCGCGACATGACTTTGGCATCGCTGACCCTCGACCTTTTGCCCCTGGGGCAACGCGCGCGGATTGTTGCGGTGGATTGGGCGCAATTGGTTGACGAAGAAGCGCAAAGATTGCGCGCGCTGGGCATCGATGTCGGCGCGCGAATCGCGGTGTCGCATCGTGGCGTGTTTGCCGGGGCCGATCCGCTGGCGGTGCGGGTGGGGCGGATGACCGTCGCCTTGCGCCGGGTCCATGCGCGGGCGATGCGGGTCGAACCCATGGGTGATGCCGGGGGCCGGGCATGACCCGCCGCCGCACCGCCGCGCTCGTCGGCAACCCGAATGCCGGCAAGAGCGCGCTGTTCAACGCCTTGACCGGCGCGCGGCAAAAGATCGCCAATTATCCCGGCGTGACGGTCGAGCGTAAAGCCGGCCGCCTGATCCTGCCCAGTGGCGAGCCGGTAGAATTGACCGATCTGCCTGGCTCCTATGGCCTGCACGCGACCAGCCCGGATGAAGAAGTCACCCGCCGCGTCATCCTCGGTGAATTGTCCGGTGAGGCGGCGCCAGAAGTGCTGGTGGTCGTGCTTGATGCCAGCAATCTTGAACAACATCTGGTGTTCGCGCAGGAAGTTATCGCGCTGGGCCGGCCCACCGTGGTCGCGCTCAACATGGTCGATCTGGCGGAGCGCGATGGGTTGGTGCTCGACCCCGACGCGCTGTCCGAGGCGCTGGGTGTGCCGGTGATCCCGACTGTCGCGGTGCGCCGCCGGGGGCTGACCGAACTGGCCGAGGCGATCGATGCGGCCGAAGCGCGGGTGGGCGATGGCCTGCATCCGCGCGCCCACCTCGACATGACCGAGCGGCGGATGGAAGCCCATGTGATCGCCGATGCGACGATCGTGTCGGAAAGCGCCCGCCACCGCCTGCATTCCCGCATTGACGAGGTGTTGTTGCATCCGTGGATCGGGCCGATCATCCTGTTTGCGTTGTTGTTCGTGGTGTTTCAGGCGGTATTTGCTGGCGCGAAACCATTCGCCGATGGTTTGCAGAGCGTCGTCGATGCGATCTCTGCCATGGCCAAGGCGCAGATTGCGCCCGGCCTGTGGCGCGATCTGTTGACCGATGGCGTGCTGGCGGGTGTCGGCGCGGTGGTGGTCTTTCTGCCGCAGATCCTGATCCTGTTCTTCTTCATCCTGACGTTGGAGGCCAGCGGCTATATGGCCCGCGCGGCGTTCCTAATGGACCGCTTGATGGCGGGCGTCGGCCTGTCGGGGCGCAGCTTCATCCCGCTATTGTCGAGCTTTGCCTGTGCCGTGCCGGGCATTATGGCAACGCGCAGCATCACCGATCCGCGCGACCGGCTGACGACGATCCTGATCGCGCCCTTGATGACCTGTTCGGCGCGGTTGCCGGTCTATGCGGTGATCATCGCGGCCTTTATCCCCAATCGGCCGGTCGGGCCGGGCGGCGTGATGGGGTTGCAGGGGTTGGTGCTGTTCACCCTGTATGTCTTGGGGATTGTCGGCGCGATGGTGGTGGCGCTGTTGCTGCGCCGGACGGTGACCAAGGGTGCGGCCAGTGGCTTCATCATGGAAATGCCGAAATATCAGTTGCCGAGCGCCCGCGATCTGGCGCTGGGGCTGTTTCAGCGGGCGTGGATTTTCCTGCGGCGGGCCGGCACGATCATTTTTCAGGTGACGGTGGTCTTGTGGCTGCTGCTCAATTTCCCGCGCGCCGCGCCGGGTCACGATCAGGTTGATGCCTCGATCGCCGGGCATCTGGCCAACGGGATTGCGGTGGTGATCAAGCCGATCGGGTTCAATCGCGATATTGCGCTGGCGCTGGTGCCTTCGATGGCGGCGCGCGAGGTGGCGGTGTCGTCGCTGGCGACCACTTATGCGGTGGCGGCAGGGGACAAGGAAATGACTGCCCATGCGCTGGGCGACCGGCTGAAAAACCATTGGAGCCTGCCGACCGCGCTGGCCTTTCTGGCATGGTTTGTGTTTGCGCCACAGTGTATGTCGACGATCGCAGTGACACGGCGTGAAACAAATGGGTGGAAATGGCCCGCCTTCATGCTGGCCTATCTGTTCGCCCTCGCCTACGTCTTTGCCGGAATCACATATTGGAGCGCCGTGGCGCTCGGACTGTAGGCAAAAGAGGAAAAGATGGCAGGCAGCGTCAACAAGGTCATCCTGGTCGGCAATCTGGGCGCGGACCCCGAAGTGAAGTCGTTTCAAAACGGCGGCCGCATTGCCAATTTGCGCATCGCGACGTCCGAAAATTGGAAGGACAAGACGACCGGTGAGAAGAAAGAGCGGACCGAGTGGCACTCGGTCGTGCTCAATTCCGACGGGCTGGTCGGCGTGGCCGAACGGTTTCTGCGCAAGGGCAGCAAGGTCTATATCGAAGGCCAGCTGCGCACCCGCAAATGGCAGGACCAGAGCGGTAACGATCGTTATACGACTGAAATCTCGGTCGGTGGCATGGGCGGCGTGCTGACCATGCTCGACGGCGCACCGGGTGCTGGCGGCGGTTCCGGCGGTGGTCAGCGCAGCGGTGGCGGCGATTGGGGCGGCGGTGCCTCGGGCGGCGCATCCGGTGGCGGGTACAGCGGCGGTGCTGCTGGCGGCGGCGATTGGGGCCGCACGGGCGGCGGTTTCGCCGAGGATCTCGACGACGATATCCCGTTTTGAGG
>CAIOKP010000243.1 GCA_903858875.1 uncultured Sphingomonadales bacterium | reverse complement strand
GTAACGCTGGTGCAGCGCTGGTTGATGCGGCGGACAGGGTGATCTGCTTGCGCGTTGGATCGTTCTCTCGGTGATTGAACGTCTTGAATTGGTGGCAAGCAGTCTGGCAGCTTTCCGACAAAATCGCCGGTTAGCTGCCGTCCGCGATTAACGGAGATGATGGGGGCAGCCCATATCTGGCAGCGGCCTGACGTGCGATCCGGTATCCGTGAGAAGTTAACAGGAGGTCATCGGAGAGCGGCAGTGCCCCCGATGGGAGAATTGGGATCGGTTTCACGGTTGGCCAATGGCGGTGTATCGCCGCGCTGAGGTTTCGCCAGAAACGTTTTGCGGCTGCTGGGTGCTTTCCTGAGTAGCAGATGACCCAAGTCCTACCATTATGCCCGCCATCGTCAGCCATGGCGATTAAATCGTCGTCATCCTTTCCACTCCACACGCCCACGTACAGCGTCTTTCGATCGGGCGGCGGAAGGTCTTTTGCTTGCTTGGCGAACTCGCGCCATTGTGCACTCCCGTCGTCGACGTGGAGGCCCTCCTTCGGTGCCAACTGTCGAAGCAGGGCGATAAGGTCGGATTGTTCGTTGCGGGTAGGAGTGGCCACTTCAATCGCTGCAATCGGCGATTGGTGATCCGATGCTGCCCTTCCCGAGCACGCGATGAGCGCCAGAAAGCAAATCAAGGATGCCGTGCTGCGCATTGAACAAACATAGGGCCACACGCCGAAGGGTCAACGTCAGCTTTCGGGTGAAGAGACGGCCCGATCAGGCGGCGTAGATTGGGGCGCAAACTGCAATCCGCCAATTTGCACCCGCACGCTTCCAAAGGCAGCCTTGCCCCGGATCTCGTCTGGGGCGACGATGGGTTTTTGGCGGCGTCCGGGCGTTTGCGGTCATCCAGCAGCGACGGATTCAGCGGTGAAATGGCTTAACGCCCTGCGCAAAACAACCATCATCCGTTCGTCCCGAGGCTTTCGAAGGATGCGCGCCGCACCTGGCCCATTGCGCTTTTGCATGGCGCCCCGGTCAACCGTCGCGCGTGTCTTTGGCTGACGCTGGCCTTCGGTGCGACGGGCTCGGGACGCGCGGGTGCTGGTGCGATGCGTGGATTTATCCCGCAATCCCCGCTGCTGCCAGCACGGCCAGTGTCAGCAGGTCGGGCGCCAGCGCGGTCATCGGCGCGATCTGCACCGGCTTTTCCATGCCGATCAGCATCGGGCCGATCACTGCGTTGCCGCCCAGTTCGCGCAGCAGTTTGGCCGAAATGTTGGCCGATTGCAGGCCGGGCATGATGAGCACGTTGGCGCGTCCTGACAGTCGGCTGAACGGGTAATTGGCCATGACTTTGGGGTTCAATGCCGCATCGGGCGACATTTCGCCTTCGTATTCGAAACCGGGCTGGCGTTCGTCAAGGATGGCAACGGCGCCGCGAATGTTGTCGATCCATTTGCCGTAAGGATTGCCAAAGGTCGAAAACGACAGGAACGCCACGCGCGGTTCGTGGCCCATGCGACG
>CAIOKP010000242.1 GCA_903858875.1 uncultured Sphingomonadales bacterium | reverse complement strand
GGGTGACGGGATGGTTCTCACCATACATCGCGACCGACTCTTCGCGGGCGAGGCGGACATTGCCGCTGCCCATGCCGAGCATCTTCATCGCACCACCAATGACCAGGCTCTTCTCGCGGACATAGCGATCGGTTTCGGGGGCGGCCGGAACGGTGATGTTCTGACCCGCGACAGGCTGGGCCGAGGCAGCCGAAAGCGCCTGGGCATCAATGGCGCGGGTGATCTGGCTGTCCAGGTCTGTGACGGCGCGCTTCTTGGTATCGTAGTCGGTCAGTTCCTCGGCAGAAAGTTCGCCGGGCTTGGTGGCGAGCGCATTGAACGCGTCAAAGGCGCTCGCGCGCTGCTGGCGCAACGCAGCAATGTTAGCGGTCATGGGTGGGCTCCATCTATGGGAAAGGGCCGCTTCACAGCGGTCCGACTGCCTTGCCTAAGGGCGGTTTGGGCCTTCGCCTTGTGGCGAATTTGAAGAACCAGCAGGGGCTGGTGAAACTGGAATTACTGGGCGCGCAGGAAGAGAATGTCGGCGTCGCGGCGACGGAAATCCGCACGCATGCGGCCATTATCAGCACCCTCGCTGACCGCCGTGCCATCGGAGGTCTGGACATCGGCGGTGCCATCTTCGGCATCCGATACGCCAGCGCGATCCATCAGATCATCGACTACGGCCATGCCTTGTTTGTGCTTGGCGATGGCACTGCGGTGGATGGTGATCGCCTCCTTATGCATCGCCTGGGCATCGTAGAGGCAGCGCATGGTCTCGGCCGACAGTGCCTTGCCAGCGCGCTGCGCAAAGCCGCGGCGAAACGCGCGGACGGCGGGCGTGGCGTCATCGTCCTCGTCAGGATCGACATCGGGCTCGACATCGTGGCCAGCGAGCGCCTCGGCGACTTCTTCCTCGGTCATCGCCAACAGGGCATCGCCCAGATCATGTAGCACGGCGGCGAGCATGCCCGGCACCTTGCTGGCGTCGCCCTCGATGGCCGATTCCCACTTGGCCATATCCAGCTGCCAGCCCAGTTCCTCGAACAGGCAGCAGAGCTGGGCAACCTGATAGAGGCCGCGCTGGAAGGTGATGGTGACGGCGCGGGCAGCGCCCTCGGCGGGTTCCTGCGGCCCTTCGGCGGCGTCCTGCGCTCCTTCAGCGTCGGTTCCTGCCTCCGGCTCGGTCAATTGCGGCATATCCGTTTCTCCATGAGCGCGGGCCGTCACCATCGCGCCGGTGTCCGCCGGCACGCTGACCGCACTGAGTTCAAGCAATTCCCACGAGGCAATCCGCTGGCCGCCGCGCGGGCGCTTGGGGTCCAGCGGCTCCATCTCTACGGGATCGAAGCCGACCGAGACTGCGCGGATGACGCCGCTTTTCATGAGGCCGCGGATTTCATCGGCCTTTAGGCTGATGCCCAGCGGCGCGAAACGAATACGCGCCGAGACCTGATCGGCGCCGACGACGATGTTCTCGGCATTGCCGATCGGCTTGTCGGGATCATGGCTCCACAGCACGATCGGATTGGCGCGATAATTATCGAGAAGGCAGCCCTGCGGCACCAGAACATGGCCATCGCGCGCTAGGGCAGCGGTGGACATCACCACCTCGACCTCGTCATCGCCCAGCACATTGATCTGGGCGCGGACCAGTTTGCGGATCATGGTCATACGTAGGAGGCCTTACCAGCGGCAACCAGCGCAGCGGCCTCGCCCGGAAGCAAGGTGAGCACCGTGCCCGAAGAGACTGTGCGAGGGTAATCGAGGTTGGCAGCTGCGGCGCCTGTGAAACCTGGCCTGGCAGGGATACCGGGCGAATTGCTCATCGCGTAGGACGCCGACAGCTGGACTTTGCGGGTGAAGCCATGCTCGATCCGTGAGACATCGACGTTGATCGGCGTGCCCCCGGCGGTGCCGTGCAGGACGAGGCTCTGATTGACGGTCATTGCTAACCCTTTCTGGTGATCAGTTCTGCGGCGGGGTGTCGACGGCGTTCTGATCGGTGGCCGCTGTGCCGCCCGTGCCAGCGCCGCCCGCACCGACCGTGCCGCTTGCCGGCTTGCCCGCGCCGTCCGGCGCTTGGCCCGAGACATTCGAGCCTTCCGCCGCCATGTTGGTGGGCATCATCAGCCGGTCGCCACCGGGCATTGGGGCCATGCCATCGGCGAGCCGTTCCTCGTTCTGCGTGGTCTTGCCAGACAGGATATTGAGGCGGCTGACGTTGGCGCGGGTCATCACATCGGCGCGCAGCAACTGGCTCAGATCACGCTCGACGAAGATGTCCTCGGCATCGAGGCCAAAGGTCCAGGCGAAGCGCTGCTCGAAGGCCACCACCCGCTGGGTGATCGCCGAGTTGACGTAATCCTGATCCTGTGCGGCGAGGTTCTGGCTCGCGCCGCGCGTGTCGCTGCCGACGCCGACCTTGTGCGGCGGCACGCCGAAGAAGCGGCAGATATCCTCCGGCTGCATCTTGCGCTGCTCGATGAACTGCAAATCGACCGAGGTCAGTTGCAGCGCGACAGGCTCGATGCCGTCTTCCAGCACCACGGTCTTGCCGGTGTTCTGATAGCCGGCGTGCAAATCATCAAACTGGGTCTTGAGCCGCTTGGCAGCATTGTCGGTCAGCACCTTGCCGGTTTTGAGCCATGTACTGGGCCGCGCGCCATTGGCGATCCAGCGCGAGGCCTGTTGTTCCAGCGCCATGGTGAGGCCGATGGAATCGCGCGCCAGACCGATGTTCGAGACACCGACCAGCGAGTTGAAGGTCAGATCGCGCAGGTGAAACATATCCTCCGAGGCAATCGCCACCGGAAAATCCGCCAGCATGGCGATTTGCCACAGACCGATGCGGTTGACGTTGTAGAAGATCGCACCATCGCCGGCCTCTAGCACCATCACGGCATCGGGGTTGATCGGGATCAGCTCGACCGGATTGCCCCGGCCATCGCGCCGGATCGCGGCATAGGCGTTGCCGCGTAGCAGATAGGCGGTCCACATTTGCCGATCGAACTCGAACCACGTCTGCTGCCGGTTAGGCCGGGTAAACAGCGCATTGAGCGGATGGTCTTTGTCCCGCTCCTTGCTGCCATCCTCGGCGTGGTGGTAGAGATAGGGCGAGCAGCGGGCGAGATCGGTGGCGAGGCGGTTGACGCAGGCATAGACGGCCGAGACCGTCATGGCCGTTGCCTGGCTGATCAGCGCGCCAGAGGCGGAAGCAACCGAGCCGAGCGCGGGGATCATGCCATAGCTGGGCGTACCGGCGCTGGCTCGCTGGCCAGACACGGAAGATGACGCCGCCATGCGGCTAAGCAGGCCCATTACGCGCCCTTCCGCGCCGCCAGCCAAGCACCCGCCAGCAGCAATAGGCCGCCGATGATGAATGCCGCCGGGCGGTAGATCAGGTCAACGCCGTGCGTGATGGCAAGGACGCCGCCGATGGCCGCCCCGTCGAGCGCAAGATCGGCCAAGCGGGCAAAGCCGCCGGTGTTGCTCTGGTTGCTCATGGGGCGCCTCAGAATATGAGAAGGTCGCGATGCTCGTAGGCCGAGCGGCCAGCATCTGGATTGGTATTCAGCAGCACGCCGACGGCCATGCAGAGCGCGACGGCGGCATCGATCTTGTTCACGGCGCGCTCTTTGGAGAGCCAGTAATTGCCCCATGGGTCGGTCTCGGTCACCGCGCTCATCATTGCCGAAATCAAGACCGGGTTGGTCTTGAGCCGCAAACGGCCCTCGAGCAGCAGCGTCTCGACCAGCTTCACCGAGCCCGGCATCCACAGACCTTCGGGCTCCTTGTCGGCCTGCTTGGCGACCTCCTTCATGAAGTCGGTGGGCTTGCCCTTTTTCTTGCCGCCCTGCGGGTGCTCGACCTGTTCGATCGTGCAGCCGATGGCTTCCAACTCAGGCAGGAACGTCGCCCGGTAGGCATATTTGTCGTAGGCCAGCACCGCTTCATACTGCCCGGCATCGCGGGCCACTGAGGCTGCAACATGCGCGTAGCTGATGATCCGGCCCGGCGGTGCGTGAAGCTGGCCCTGCGCGATCCAGACGTCGTAGGGCGCCTTGTCGCGCAGCTGGCGGGCCGCCACCGTGTCGCCCGGCGTCCAGGCTTCGATCCATGCCGCCACGATGGGCTTGGTGACCATGACCACTTCGCCGTCGTCGCGGACCTGCTCGATCTCGACCTCGTCTATGATGGTCGCACACGCCTTGGCGGTGATGTCCTGCGTTTGTGATAGGTCGAGGCCAATGCCGATGCGGTTGCCGTGGTAATCGGCAGGATCAAACTCTACCAATGCCGGTTCCAGCGTTTCTCGGGCGATCCATGCGGTATCAGCGTCGGTCCACACGCAAAAGTGCAGCCGCAAGATGCCGTTGAGCTTGCCCGGCATGGCCTTGGCCTGCGCCACGACGCCAGCGAGGTATTCCTCGGTGATCGTCACGCCCAGCAGTGGGTTGCCCTTGATCCAGCAGCTCCGGTCCGTGAGGGGATCATCCCCATCATCGAGCGCGCAGACATAGCTGAACGTCGTGTCGTCGAGCACCTCGCCAAGATAGGTCGGATCGGTCAGCGCATCGCTGTTGCCAGCCGCGACTTTGACCGCATGCTCATGTTCTTCCCACGCCACTGAATTGCGGTTCGAGCCCGAGTTGGTGATCATCACCAGCATGGGCTCGCGGCGGAACTTAAAGCCGCGTTCCAGCATCTCGATGATCGAGCGGTCAGGCAGCTCGTGGATCTCGTCCGCCAGCACAAAATAGGGCCGCGGGCCAGAGCCGGTCTTGCCGGTGTCGCGCGACACGGGCCGAAAGAAACTGCCCGAAGCCAGATGCGCGATGTTGAATTCGCGGCCTGGACCGCCGGAGAATTCCAGCCGCCGGGCGAGAGCGGGCGACTGCCGGACCATTTTCACCGCGTCGGCAAACAGAATCCCGGCCTGTTCGCGTTTGGAGGCCGCAGCATAGATCTGGGCACCGGCTTCACCGGCCGCCGTCATGCCGAACAGGCCAATGCCGCCCGCGACCGGGCTTTTGCCGTTGCCTTTGCCCTGTTCGATATAGGCCCGGCGAAATCGCCGACGCCCATCGGCCAGTTTCCAGCCGAACAGGCTGCCGATGATGAAGGCCTGGCTCGGCTCCAGCCGGAAGGGCTGGCCTTCGAACTGGCCTTCGGACAGCTTGAGCACCTCCTCGAAAAAGCCAAAGGCGTGGGCTGCTGCCTCGAGGTCAAAGCGAATGCCGTCGGTGCGTTTCAGATCATCGAGGTGCCGTTGGCAGGCATTGCGGACATGGGGCCCGGCAACGATTTTCCCGGCAACCACCGCTCGGGCATAGTCCGTAGCCCGGTCAGGTGAAGAAGCGGTCGGCGGGGTCGGCGTCTTGCGACGACGTGTCCGCTGAGATCCGGCTTCTGGCACTGGGCGTCATCCCGAATTCTGCAGCGTAACGCATCATGTCTGCGGCGGCCTTGTTGGCGGTGCCGACAAGCGGGTTCTGAATGGCGTTGCCATTGGAGGTCTTGATCATCAGGCCCCCGGTCAGAAGGTCCTTCTCGGCCATCCTGGCGATGGCGCGTTCGGCCTGAACCCAGCGACCATAGGCCTGGGCGTAGGCAGCGAGCGCCGCGCGATCGATGTCGGAGAGAATCCCGAGGTTGTAGAGGTCGGTTGCCACCCGGTTCCATTCGACAACTGCATCGGTGGTGAGATGCTGGGGCGGTGCCGGGATGGCTGCCTTGGTCTTCGCTTCCTTGCGGTTCAGGGTCCGCTTGCCGGGATTACCCGTGACCAGCTTGAGATGGGTTGGCTTGGGTTTGGTCCCGGGCTTCATCGTTCAAATCCTGCATATGCCCGGCGGCAATGTCTGCAAAGGTCCGGCCATCTCCCTCCAGGGTAGCGGCGGCGCCAGTGAAATCCTGCCAACGCTTAATGGCGACATCGACATAGGCCGGGTTGAGCTCGATCGCGTGGATGGAACGTCCGGTCATTTCGCCGGCGATAATGGTGGTGCCCGAGCCCGAGAACGGCTCGTACACCGCTTGGCCCGCGCTGGAATTGTTCTCGATCGGGCGCTTCATGCATTCGACCGGCTTTTGTGTACCGTGACCGGTCTCGTTCTTCTTGGGCTTGGGGATATGCCAGACTGTGGTCTGCTTGCGGTCGCCGGCCCAGTGGCCTTTCGCGCCCTTTTTCACGGCATACCAGCAGGGCTCATGCTCCCAGTGGTAATCGCCGCGCGAGAGGACGAGCTGCCCTTTGTCCCAGATGATCTGGCTGCGCAGCAGAAGATCGCAGGCGGCAAGGCTGTCGCCAACCACGCCTGCGTAAAGACCGGCGTGCCAGACATAGGCAACCTCGCCCGGAAACAACGCCCAGGCTTCGCGCCAGTCGGCCTTGTCGTCGTTCAGCACTTTGCCCTTGGCAGAGCCACTGGCCGCGACACCGGCCTTTTCACGCCACGCCGGGTCATACTCCACGCCGTAGGGCGGATCGGTGACCATCAGATGCGGGGTGACCCCGTTCAGGGCTTTGGCCACGGCGTCGGCATCGGTGCTGTCGCCGCAAACCAGCCGGTGCTTGCCAAGCAGCCAGACGTCGCCGGGCACCGCGACAGGGTCGATCGGCGCTTCAGGGATTGCATCGGGATCGGTCAGGCCGTCAGTCTTCTCGGCAGTCAGCGCCGCCAGCTCATCGTCCGAAAAGCCAGTCAGTCCCAGATCGAAATCGAAGGCCTGAAGGTCGGCCAGTTCGACGCGGAGCAGCTCGGCATCCCAGCCGGCATTGAGCGCCAGCTTATTGTCGGCCAGCACATAGGCCCGCTTCTGGGCCTCGGTCCAACCGGCCGCAACCATGACGGGGATATCGGCGACGGTCTCATCGTGATCAACTTCACCGGGAATAATCAACTCGGAACCTTGACGGGCGTGACAGGGATCAACCGCACAATACTCGTGGGAACCGATGTGTGGGGCTCCGGC
>CAIOKP010000241.1 GCA_903858875.1 uncultured Sphingomonadales bacterium | reverse complement strand
CACCGCGCGCATTGGGCCAGCGTCGACCCGCGCCGCGTGCCGATCAGCATCTATGAGGTGCATCCCGGATCGTGGCAGCGCGATGACGATGGCTGGTTTTTGACATGGGACACGATGGCCGAACGGCTGATCCCCTATGTTGTCGAGATGGGCTTTACCCACATCGAATTCCTGCCCGTATCCGAATATCCCTATGACCCCAGCTGGGGCTATCAGACGATCGGCCTGTTCGCCCCCAGCGCGCGGTTTGGCGGGCCGGAGGGCTTTGCCCGCTTTGTCGATGGGGCACATCGGGCCGGGATCGGCGTGTTGATCGATTGGGTGCCGGCGCATTTCCCGGTCGACGCGCATGGTTTGGCGCGCTTTGACGGCACGGCGCTGTATGAACATGACGATCCGCGGTTGGGTTTTCACCCCGACTGGAACACCGCGATCTATAATTTCGGGCGGCGCGAGGTCGCCTCGTTCCTGGTCAACAATGCGGTGTTCTGGGCCGAGCGATATCATGTTGATGGGCTGCGCGTCGATGCGGTGGCCTCGATGCTGTACCGCGATTATTCGCGCGAGGGCGGCGAATGGATACCCAATGACGAGGGTGGGCGCGAGAATTGGGAAGCGGTGGAATTCCTGCGCGCGATGAATAAGGCGGTCTATGGCAGCCAGCCGGGATTTTTGACGATTGCCGAGGAATCGACGGCCTGGCCGGGCGTGACCCAGCCAGCCTATGAGACCGAGGGCGCGGGCCATCCGACGGCGCTCGGCTTTGGGTTCAAATGGAACATGGGGTTCATGCATGACACGCTGCGCTATATGGCGCGCGACCCGATCCATCGGCGGGACCATCATAACGACATTACGTTTGGGTTGATGTACGCCTTTGCCGAAAACTTTGTGCTGGCGCTCAGCCATGACGAGGTGGTGCATGGCAAGGGTAGTCTGCTGACCAAGATGAGCGGCGATGATTGGCAGAAATTCGCCAATTTGCGCGCCTATTACGGCTTGATGTGGGGCTATCCGGGCAAAAAACTGTTGTTCATGGGGCAGGAGTTTGCACAGCGCCGGGAATGGAGCGAGGCGCGGGGGCTGGACTGGGAACTGCTGGAAGCCCCGGCGCATGAGGGCGTGCGTGGCCTCGTGCGTGATCTCAATCGGTTGTACGCGGAAAAGCCCGCGCTGCACGCCCGCGACTGCGAGGGCGAGGGGTTTGAGTGGCTGGTGGTTGATGATGCCGATGCCTCGGTCTTTGCGTGGTTGCGCCGCGCTCCGGGCGCACCGCCGGTCGCGATCATCAGCAACATGACCCCGATGCCGCGCAGCAATTATCGCCTGCCGCTGCCGATCGACGGCGCGTGGCGCGAAATCATCAATACCGATGCCGCGGTGTATGGTGGCAGCGGCCAGGGCAATATGGGGCAGGTCATCGTTCGCGATGGGGCTGCTCATGTCACTTTGCCGCCCTTGTCGACGCTGATGCTGGAAGCGCCGACGCCGCAAGCGGACTAACGAGAAAAACGGGAGGGGACAGGAATGCGCGAAACCTATGGTCAGCCACTGGCGCGGGACGCCATGGCCTATGTGCTGGCGGGCGGACGAGGCAGCCGGTTGAAGGAATTGACCGATAACCGGGCCAAGCCAGCGGTCTATTTTGGCGGCGTGTCGCGGATCGTCGATTTTGCGCTGTCGAATGCGATCAATTCGGGCATTCGCCGGATTGGCGTCGCGACGCAATACAAGGCGCACTCGCTGATCCGCCATATGCAGCGGGCGTGGAATTTCATGCGCCCCGAACGTAACGAGAGCTTTGACATCCTGCCCGCATCGCAGCGCATTTCGGAAATGCTGTGGTACGAGGGCACCGCCGATGCCGTGTATCAGAATATCGACATTATCGCGGCCCATGCGCCCAAATACATGGTCATTCTGGCGGGCGATCACATCTACAAGATGGATTACGAACGCATGCTGCGCCAGCATGTCGATTCGGGCGCGGATGTGACGATCGGCTGCCTCGTCGTGACCAAAAAGGAAGCGACCGGCTTTGGCGTGATGGCGGTGGATGAGAACAGCATCATCACCGATTTCGTCGAAAAGCCCGAAAACCCACCCGGCATTCCGGGGCAGCCGGACATGGCGCTCGCGTCGATGGGCATTTATGTGTTCGACACGCAATTTCTGTTCGAACGGCTGCGCGAGGATGCGGCTGACCCCAATTCCAGCCGCGATTTCGGCAATGACATCATCCCGCGCATCGTCAAGGGCGGCAAGGCGGTGGCGCATCGCTTCACCGACAGCTGCGTCCGCGCGAGCGAGGAAATCGGCGAATATTGGCGCGATGTCGGCACGCTCGATGCCTATTTCGACACCAATATCGACCTGACTGATACGGTGCCAAAGCTGAATATGTACGACCGGGACTGGCCGATCTGGACCGATCAGATCGTCGCCGCCCCGGCCAAATTCGTGCATGACGAGGATGGCCGACGCGGCATGGCGATATCCTCGCTGATCTCGCAGGATTGCATCGTGTCGGGCGCGCTGGCCAAGCGCAGCCTGTTGTTCACCGGCGTGAAGATGGGCAGCTTTTCGAGCGTCAACGAAGGGGTCATCCTGCCCTATTGCAACATCGGGCGCGGTGCGCGGCTGTCGCGGGTGATCCTCGACACCGGGGTACGCATTCCCGAAGGGCTGGTGGTCGGCGAAGATCCGGTGCTGGATGGCCAGCGGTTCCGCCGCACGGAAAGCGGCGTCTGCCTGATTACCAAGCGGATGATCGAACAATTGAAATAAGGGAGACAGGGCCCATGACGCTCTCGGTGCTATCGGTCGCTTCGGAAGCGGTGCCCTTTATCAAGACCGGCGGGTTGGCCGATGTGGTGGGCGCGCTGCCCGCCGCGGTGGCTGCGCATGGGGCGCGGATGACCACGCTGTTGCCGGGCTATCCTGCCGTGCTGGCCCGGCTGGCGGCGCAATATCCCGCCGCCCCGCCGCCAGCCAACAAACCCAAGGCGCGTGGCAAGGCTAAGATCGCGGCGGATGCGCCAGCCGGGCCGCCGCCGATCCATCATTGGGCGTCGTTGCTGGGCGTGCCGGCGCGGCTGTTGGCCGGGACGCTGGATGGCACGCCCGATGGGCCGCCGCTGTTGGTGCTCGATTGTCCGGCGCTGTTCGTGCGGGATGGCGGGCCTTATGGTGACGCCGCCGGGTGCGATTGGGCCGACAATGCGCGTCGCTTTGCCGCTTTTGCGCGGGCGGCGGCGGATATTGCGGGCGGCGCGGTGGCGGGTCTGACGTTCGACCTCGTCCATGCGCATGACTGGCAGGCGGGCTTGGTGCCGGCTTATCTGCGGTTCGCGCCGTATCAGGGGCGCCATGTGCCCTCGATCATGACCATCCACAATATGGCGTTTCAGGGCCATTATGGCGCGGATATCTTCCCCGCGCTGGGCCTGCCGTTGGATGCGTGGTCGATGCATGGTGTCGAATATCACGGCGGCGTCGGTTTCCTGAAGGCGGGGATGGAGGCGGCCAGCGCGATCACCACCGTATCGCCGACCTATGCCGCCGAAATCCGTACCCCGCATTACGGCATGGGCCTCGAAGGGTTGATCGTCAGCCGGGGCCACCGGGTGCGTGGCATCGTCAACGGCATCGACACCACCGAATGGAACCCCGAAGACGACAGCGCGATTGCCGCGCATTACACTTGGCGCACCTTGCCCAAACGGGCCGCCAACAAACGGGCGATCGAGACTGAGTTCGGGCTGGATTCCGACGATGGCCCGCTGTTCATCGTGGTGTCGCGGCTGACGTGGCAAAAGGGGCTGGATGTACTGTGCGAATGTATCGACCATCTGGTTGGTATTGGCGCGCGCTTGGCGGTGCTCGGCACAGGGGACGCAGCGTTGGTTGCGGAACTGGGCGCGGGCGCGGCGCGGCATCCGGGGCGGGTCGCCATCCGCATCGGCTATGACGAGGCGCTGGCCCACCGGATGCAGGCGGGCGGCGACGCTATCTTGATCCCCAGCCGGTTTGAGCCTTGCGGCCTGACGCAATTGTATGGGCTGGCCTATGGCTGTGTGCCGGTGGTGGCGCGGACGGGCGGCTTGGCCGATACGGTGATCGACGCCAACATCGCCGCGATCGGCCTTGGCGCGGCAACCGGCGTCCAGTTTTCGGGCGTCACCTATGCCGGCCTGTCGCAAGCGATATCGCGAACGGTGGACCTCTATCACCGCCCCGACACATGGCGTGCCATGCAAAAAAGCGGCATGAAAAGCGACTTTAGCTGGTCGCAATCCGGGGCCACCTATGCCAGCCTCTATAACGAACTGATCACGGAGACTTTGTGAGCCAAACCTGTTCGATCCTCACCCATCCGACCGCGCCCATCGCCGGGCAACAGCCGGGCACATCGGGCCTGCGCAAAAAGGTGCGGGTGTTTCAACAGGCCAATTATGCCGAGAATTTCATCCAGTCGGTGTTCGATTGCGTCGAACGCCCAGACGCTGCGACTTTGGTGATCGGCGGCGATGGGCGCTATTATAACCGCACCGTGATCCAGATCGCGATCCGCATGGCCGCCGCCAATGGCTATGCCCGCGTGCTGGTCGGGCAGGGCGGTATCTCGTCGACCCCGGCGGCCAGCCACGTCATCCGCCTGTATGGCGCGAGCGGCGGCCTTATCCTGTCGGCCAGCCACAATCCCGGCGGGCCGGACGAGGATTTCGGCATCAAGTACAATATCGCCAATGGTGGCCCCGCCCCCGAAGGCGTGACCGAGGCGATCTATGCCCGCACGCAAACCATCGATGTGTGGCGTACGGTCGAGGCGGCGGACATTGACCTCGACACGATCGGCACGGTGCAGGTGGCCGGCATGGCGGTCGAGGTGATCGACAGCGTCGCCGATTATGCGACGTTGATGGAACGCCTGTTCGATTTTGCCGCGATCCGGGCGGCGGTGGCGGGCGGCTTGACCATGTCGTTTGACGCGATGCATGCGGTGACCGGCCCCTATGCGACCGAGATTTTGGAGCGGCGATTGGGTTTTGCCCCCGGCACGGTGCGCAATGGCGTGCCGCTGGAGGATTTTGGCGGGCATCATCCCGACCCCAACGCGGTCCATGCGCATGAATTGTTCGCCACGATGTTCGGGGTCGAGGCGCCCGATTTTGGCGCGGCGTCGGATGGCGATGGGGATCGCAATCTGATCGTTGGGCGCGGAATTTTCGTGACGCCATCGGACAGCCTGGCGATGCTGGCGGCCAATGCGCATCTGGCGCCGGCCTATACCGGCGGGTTGAAAGGCATTGCGCGGTCGATGCCGACCAGCGCGGCGGCGGACCGCGTTGCGGCGGCGCTCGGTATTCCGGCGTTTGAGACGCCGACGGGGTGGAAGTTCTTTGGCACGCTGCTCGACGCCGGCCTGGCGACGATTTGCGGCGAAGAGAGCGCGGGCACCGGCAGCGACCATGTGCGCGAAAAGGATGGGCTGTGGGCGGTGCTGCTGTGGCTCAACATTCTGGCGGTGCGTCAACAACCGGTGGCGCAGATCGCGGCGGAACATTGGGCGCGGTTTGGCCGCAACTATTACGCGCGGCATGATTACGAGGCGCTGCCGACCGAGGTTGCCACGGCGCTGGTCGCGGATCTGGCTGCGTCGCTGGCGACTTTGCCGGGCCGGGCGTTTGGGCCGCTGTGCGTCGCGGCGGCGGACAGCTTTGCCTATACCGACCCGGTCGACGGCTCGATCAGCCGCAATCAGGGATTGCGCGTATTGTTCGAAGGCGGGTCGCGCATCGTATTCCGCCTGTCGGGTACCGGGACCGAGGGCGCGACATTGCGCGTCTATCTCGAACGGTATGAGCCGGTTGGCGGCGATCTGGCGGCGCAAACGCCCGCGATGTTGGCCGAATTGATCGCGGCGGCCGATGCCATCGCCGGCATCACCGCGCGGACGGGGCGGACACAGCCTGATGTGGTGACGTGACCGGCGGGCTTGGCGCGACGGTCGCGGGCGGCGCAACGCGGTTTGCGGTGCGCTCGCCGCGCGCCGAGGCGGTCGAACTGTGCGTGTTTGAGGGAGCTGCGGAAACCCGCCTGCCGATGGCGCGCGATGGCGATGTGTGGGTGGCCGAACTGCCGCGCGATCTGACCGGTGCGGCCTATGGCTATCGCGCGCATGGGGCTTGGGCGCCGGAGCAGGGGCTGTGGTTCGATCCGGCCAAATTGCTGGTTGATCCCTATGCGGTGGCGCTGGACCGGCGGTTTGCGTGGGATGCGCGGCTGCGTGAATTTGGCGCCGAGACAGCCGATCTGGTGCCACGCGCCGTGGTGCCGGCGGTGCGGCCAGAGGTTCCGTTGGCGCCGCCGTGCTTTACGCGCGGCGGGTTGATCTATGAGGTCAATGTGCGGGGCTTTACCCTGTTGCACCCCGATGTGCCGGAAGCGTTGCGCGGGACGGTGGGGGCCTTGGCGCATCCCGCCGTGATCGCGCATTTGCGGAAATTGCGGGTCAGCGCGGTCGAGTTGATGCCGATTGTCGCGTGGATCGATGAACGGCATTTGCCGCCGCTGGGCCTGCGTAATTTCTGGGGGTATAATCCGGTCGCGATGATGGCGCTGGACCCCGGCGTGTGCCCCGGCGGCGTGGCCGAATTGCGCGATACGGTGACGGCGCTGCATGGCGCGGGGATTGGGGTGATCCTCGATATCGTGCTCAACCATAGCGGCGAAAGCGATGTGGCGGGGGCGGTGCTGTCGCTGCGCGGGCTGGACGATGCGGCCTATGCCAAGGCGGGCGATGGGGCGCTGATCAACGATACAGGTTGTGGCAATACGCTGGATTTTGGCGCGGCGGCGGTGCGCGATCTGGCCATGGCGACGTTGCGGCATTTTGTCGGGCAGTGCGGCGTCGATGGGTTTCGCTTTGATTTGGCGCCGGTTTTGGCGCGCGGGCCGGGGTTTGATCGCGCCGCGCCGATCTTTGCGCAGATCGCCAACGATCCGTTGCTGGCCGACCGCGTGATGATTGCCGAGCCGTGGGATATTGGCCCGGGCGGCTATCAATTGGGGCAGTTTCCCGCCAACTGGCTCGAATGGAACGACCGGTTTCGCGATGATGTGCGCCGGTTTTGGCGCCGTTCTGCGCCGTGGGGCGATGTCGGCATGGGCACGTTGGCGACGCGGTTGGCGGGCAGCGCCGATGTGTTTGGCGAGCAGCAGTGCCGTAGCGTCAACTTCCTTGCTGCGCATGATGGCTTTACGTTGGCCGATACGGTGGCCTATGAAAATCGCCACAATCTGGCCAATGGCGAGGGCAATCGCGATGGGCATGGCGACAATTTCAGCTGGAATTGCGACGTTGAGGGGCAGAGCGCCGATCCCGCCGTCCTGGCCGCACGTGGGGGGGATCTCCGCGCGTTGCTGGCGACATTGTTTGCCGCGACGGGGACGATCATGCTGACCGCTGGCGACGAATTTGGGCGCAGCCAGCAGGGCAATAACAACGCCTATTGTCAGGACAGTGCGATCGGCTGGGTCGATTGGGCGGCGCGCGATGTGGCGTTGGAGGACTTCGTCGCCGATCTGGCGGCGCGGCGGGCGGCGGGCGATTTCGCGCAATTCCCGCGGGCCGGCCGCTGGCTTCGGCTGGATGGCGCGGCGATGGGCGTGGGCGATTGGCAGGACCCCGCGACGCCCGGGCTGCGCTATGTGTCCGAGGATCCCGGCCGGCCGCGCGATTTCACCATTGACCGGCAGGCGCGCTGTGTGCGGGGGTGAGGGCCTGTCACGGCGATGTCATTGCGCTGTCCTAGGTCCTTTCGGCAAAGGAGGACCTACCCTATGAAATCGGTTGTTTCATCCGCTCTGATCGCCGCTTGCCTGTGGGTGTCGCCCGTCGCCATGGCGCAAACCGTGCCGGCGACGGCGGCCGCCGCTACGCCAAAGCATGGCTTGCAATATCTTCTACCCGCCGAAGTTTCGCCGCAACGGTTGATCGGTCAGCCCGCCGTCAACGGATCGCAGGCGCAGGCGCAGGAGTTGGCCTTTGTCCGCGCGCTGGTCGCAGGGGCCAGCGCGGAGCGTATGGCGCAGGCCCGCGCCGATGATGGCAACGAGACACCGAGCATCTATAATGACGTCATGGGCGTTGATTTGAAAACGATGCCCGCGACGTGGGAATTGCTGACCACGATGGCGCATGAGGCCAGCGCGGTGGCCAATTATGCCAAGTTCGCCTTTATGCGCCAGCGGCCGTGGGGCGCCGACAAGACGATCAAGACATGCAGCGAGGCCGACCCGACGAAGGAGTTCACCTCCTATCCCAGCGGCCATGCCACGAATGGCTATGCGATGGCGCGCGCGCTGGTCGAGGTGGCGCCGCATTACGCGCCCGGCATCCTCAGCCGCGCCGATGATTATGCGCTGAGCCGTTCGATCTGTGGCCAGCATTATCCGTCCGATGCGGCCGCTGGGCGAGCCATTGCGTTGCAGGTGGTGGACAAATTGCTGGCGGACCCTCGGTTGTCGGGGCAAGTTGCCGCCGCCCGCGCGGAGATCGCCGCAGCGCATTGAGAATCCGCATCCCAGCACAGCAAAAAGGGGGAGGCTTTGCAAAGCCTCCCCCTTTTTGTGTCGGCCCCGGACCTTGACCGCGTGCCAAACAGAACAGGGGCCGAAAGAGGCTCGCAATCCCCTCCGACCCCTGACTGATTTGCGGCGCGGTGAGGCGCCGCGCTTCAGATTAGAACTTTGCCTTGACGCTGGCCAGATACGAACGGCGCGTCTGGTAGATAAACAGCGCAGGCCCAGCGGTCACGCCGGCAATGTTGTTGTTGGCCGAACGTGCCACGATCGGCTGTGAGTCAAACACGTTGTTGACCGTCAGCCCGAGGGTGAACTTGCCATAGGTCACGCTGCCCGATGCCACGCCATAGGTGTAGGGCGCGATACGGATGGCATTGGCGGCATCGGCCCATTCGCGGCCTGTGTATTTCCACAGGAAGCTCGCCTTGAACATGCCGGTGTTATAGACCGCGCCAAGCAGGCCGGTGCGATCCGGCGCCTTGGTCAGCCACAGATGGGTCGTCGCGTCGGTCGCCGACATCACCGTGCCATTGGCAATGGCGGTCAGGCCCTTGGCGATGACATAGCTGATCTGACCTTCGAGACCCTGATAGATGGCAGGGTTGCCGTTGATCGTGGCCAGGTTGGTCGTGGGATCGGTTGTCGTCGAGTTGCTGGCCATGATGTAATAGGCGTCGGCATCGACGTTGACCTTGTCATCGGCGTAGACAAAGCCAGCCTGATAGTTGGTGGTCTTGGTCGGCACCGGCACCAGCGGCACCAGCGCGTTATTGGCCCCCTTGGTTTCCAGCGTGTTGCCCAGCGACGGAACGATGAAGCCCCGCGCATATTGCGCATAGACCGACATATTCGGGTGGATCAGATAGTTGATCGTCGCATAGGGCAGGGTCGGCTTGAACGATTCCTGTGCATCAATGCCCACGCGGGTCGACTGGGCCGCGATCGGCGTGTTGGTCTTGCGGGTAAAGTTCTGAACCTTGATACCCGGCGTGATCGTCAGCGTGTCGTCCAGCGCCTTGAAGGCATATTCGGCAAAGCCCTGGATCTGATCCCAGCTCGTGCGTTCGTCATATTTCACATAGGACGGAACGGGCTGGCCGTTCAGCATGAGGTTGGCGGCAGTGTCGCTCGCGCTGTAGCTGTAGAAGTTGCTCATCTTTGCGAAGTCGAAGTTGTAATTGCTGACCGCGCCAGCCGCCGAGGCCGCCGAGAAGTCATACGTATAGCCATAGCGGTGCGAGGCCGAATGTTCGTACCATACGCCGGCCTTGAGGATGCCGAGCTTGTTCTTCCAGGTCACCGTGGCGATATCGCCCGAGGTGCGGTACTGGTTGAGCTTGGTATACCCCAGGACATCCCCCGCAATGACCGCACCCGAGGCGCCGGCAATGCCGGAAACCGGCGCCGCCTTGGCGTTGATCGAACCCAGGCTGCCCAAGCACTGCGTTGCGGTGCTCAACAGGTTGCACGGATCGGTCGAGTCGTTGGTCGAGATCGTGAAGTTCTTGTAGAAATAGGTGTAGAGCTTGTTGTCGAAGCTGATGTTGCTCGACGCATCCCACTGCAGACGCGCGATTTCCATATCGGTCGTCTTGTTCTGCCAGTTCCAGTCGGTGCGGGTGTTGGTATAGCCCGATCCTGCGGCCTGATCGGGCGTGACCGCGCCGAAGTTCTTGCCGAACTGGGCCTGCTGGGCCAGCGACGAGCCACCGGCGGCGTCCGACTGGTTGAACAGGCTCTGGTTATAGTTCGACAGGATCGAGAACTTGGCGTTGGTGCCGATCGGCAGTTCAGCCTTCACAAAACCATTGGCCCACCAGCCGGGCTGGTTGGTCAGCGCGCCGTCGGTTTGCTTGTATTCGCCCACCGCGATGATCTTCAAGCCACCCAGGCGAGCGATCGAACCGGAGTTGACCGTCAGGCGCTCGAGGCTGGTGTTGAAGCTGCCATAGGCGCCCTGGCCTTCGACGAAGGCCTTGTCCTGCGTCTCGCGGCTGATCAGGTGGACGTTGCCACCATAGCTCGACTGGCCCAGATCGGTCGCGCCGCCGGGGCCGCGATCGACGATGATGCGCTCATAGGTGCCGCTGGGGAAATACGAGGTCGAGTGGTGCGTCGGATCGTTCGAATCGCCAAAGGGGATGCCGTCGTAGGTCATGTTGTACTGACCATCGACAAAGCCGCGCAGGGTGATCTTGGTATCGCCAAGGCCCACGCCATTGCCCGAGCTGGGCGCGAGCGAGGCGCCCGGCGTCAGCATGATGACCTGTGAATAGTCGGCGGTCGGCGCGATGCTGTTCTCGATGATCGAGCGTGACACAATAGCCTGCGGCTCGAACGTGTGGACCGATGCGGTGATCGGCGTCGATTGGTTCACCTTGGTCGCGGTGACGACGATGTCGTCGGCGTTGTGGATCTGGTCCGCAGCGGCGGCGGCCTCGGCGTCAGCGCTCGTCGCGGCAAAAGCCGGGGCGCTCAACGCCAACAAGGCAACGGTGGAAGCGCCGGCCAGCAGGCAGGTGCGCGAGAAATGACTGAACATGTATACCCCTCATTCGCAGTTGTGCGGATGCGAAGGCCCCTCGCAGGCCACCGTGACTTTTCCGGTACAGATCTGTGACGGAACGGTGACGGTAGAAGAAATTGTGCTCGAAACCGGATGCTTGACCATGGCGGCGGCGCGATGCAATTTGCTACAAGATATATCTTGATCATTTTTGAGGCTGGGGTATCTAGACGGCAATTCCCAACAACCGGAGGTTTTGAGATGTTTGGACATAACAAGTGGCACGATCGCCACAGTGGCGCCGAAAATCGGCGCGGCGGGCATCGGCATTACGCTTTATTCATGGCTGGGGCGTTTGGTCATGGTCGGGGCCCGATCGGCGATGGCCCATTCGGCGGCGGCCCGATGGATGGCGGCCCGATACATGGTGGCCCAATGGGTGGCCGGCGGGGCAAGCGCTTTGACGGCGAAGAGCTGCGCTGGATGGTGCTGTGCCTGTTGGGCGAGGCGCCGCAGCATGGCTATCAATTGATCCGCGCCTTTGCCGAAAAGTCGGGCGGGGCGTATCAACCCAGCCCCGGTGTGCTCTATCCGTTGCTGACGATGTTGGCCGAAATGGCGTTGATCGCCGAGGTCGATGGTGGCGAGGGTACCACCCGCCGCAAATTCGCTATCACCGACGCTGGCCGCGCCGAAATCGCGCCGCATAGCGCCAAGATCGCGGCTTTGTTTGCCCGGCTGGCCGCGCTGGCCGAGGTGGCTGGGCGCACGGATGCCGGGCCGGTTCGCCGCGCGGTGCATAATCTGCGTTCCGCCGTGGTCGAACGGCTGGGGCGTGACGGCGCCGATCAGGATCTGGCTTGCGACATTGCCCGGCTGATCGATGAAGCCACCCAGCGTATTGAACGCCTGTGACCATGGAGCCCCCAATGACCGAAACCCCCGCAGCCACCCCCGCAGCCACCACCGCAATCGTCCCCACCGCCAGCGCCAGCCGCTATCTCCAGCAATTGTGCAAACATTGGGGGCACAAGTTCGAAGTCAGCTTTACGCCGGAGGCGGGGCGGATTGCCTTGCCGTTGGGCATGGTCGATCTGACCGCTGGCGACGAGGCGCTGACTGTGCAGTGCACTTTGGCCGCGGGGGGCGATATGGGCCGGATGCAGCAAGTGGTGGCCGACCACCTCAACCGTTTTGCCCACCGCGAGGGCGAACTGGTGTTCGATTGGCGGCCCACCTGATCGGGCCGTTCTGGGCGCTGTTCAGTTTCGGGCAATTCTGCAATGCGTAAATGGACGGCCTGTCGGGCGCTTGCTTTTCCATCGGTTTATCAGGCATGTCCCGCCACACCCGTGTTTCACCATGAGTGATTCTATCGAAGAGGACGGCATGAAAAGCTCGCAATTGATCCCCGCCGCTGTGGCCCTGTTGGTTGCCGCAGGCCTTGCTACCCCCGCTGCCGCCGCTGGCGATGCGACCAAGGGCGCCACGCTGTTCAAGCAGCGGTGCCAGCTGTGCCATGTTATCGCGCCGGGCGCGAAGGGCACGATGGCCCCCAATCTGTTGGGCGTGGTCGGGCGCAAGGCGGGGTCGACCGACTTCGCGATGTATTCGCCCCAGTTGAAGGCCTATGGCAAGGTGTGGACCCCCGGTTTGATCGATCAGTGGCTGGCCTCGCCGGCCAAGCTGGTGCCCGGCGCGCGGATGGGCATCAACGTGTCCGACGCCAAGGACCGCGCCGATGCCGTGGCCTATCTGGCCACGCTGAAGAAGTAAGCCTGCATTCAGGGCTGTGAAGAGGCGGGGCGACGAAGGTCGTTCCCGCCTTTTTTGCGTGCTATGATCGCGCGCATGGCAAGGGGTTCGTATCGGGCAGGTTGGACGTCGCGCGTGAGCGCGTGGGGGCTGGCTGTGGTGGTGCAAGGGGCGATGGTGCTGGCGCTGGGCGGGCTGGGCGGGTTGACCCGTGAACCGAGGCCAGATGCGCCGCCGTTGGTCAGCATCGACTTTCCCCCGCCACAGAAGCTGCCGCCGAAGCCGCCGGTCAAACGCGCCGCGCCGAGTGGGGGTGGGGTGGTGCGCGCGGTGGTTATCCCTACCGTATCGCACCCCAGCGCCGCGCCGATGCCTGCGATCACCATTGCGCCAGATGTCGCGCCTGTCGCCGCGATGGGCAGCGGGTCTGGCAATGGTGCGGGCTTGGGTATTGGCTCTGGCCTGGGCGGCGGCGCGCCGGTCATCAAGATTGCGGGGGATATTCAATCGGCGCGCGATTATCCGCGGGCGGGGCGTGACCTTCGCGTCGGCGATTACGTCATTGTCGCGATCAGCGTCGGTGCCGATGGGCGCCCGACCGCTTGCCGCATTCACCGCGCCAGCCGGGACGCCGACGCCGATGCGATCACCTGCCGCCTCGCGCTGGAGCGGTTCCGCTTTCGCCCCGCCACCGATGGCGAGGGGCGGCCGATCGCGACGGTCTATGGCTGGCGGCAGGCATGGTTCTATTGAAACCGTATGTTTGGCGGCGCGGGCTTGGGTTCAGGCGCGGGATCGCATAGGATGCCCGGATGATAGCCCATACCATCCAGCTCGCGCTCGCCCCGGTCTTTGTCTTGGTGGCGATTGGCAATATCATGAACATCCTGTCGACGCGGCTGGGGCGGATTGTCGATCGGGCGCGGGCGCTGCAAAAATTGTATGGCGAGACGGTGGGGCCGGCGCATGACATCATCGTGCTCGAAATGCGCTCGGTGGATCAGCGGATTTTGCTGAATACGCAGGCGATCCGGGTGTTGGTGATGGCGGGCCTGGCGATTGGCACAACAGTCGCGGCGCTGTTTCTGGAAGAGATGCTGGGCGTGCCGTTGGAACGGGTCGCGGCGGGGATCTTTCTGGTTGCGATCAGCCTGTTGATGTGGGGGCTGTGGCTGTTCCTGCGCGAGACACAGGTGGCGGCCAGCATTCTGCGCATTCCCGAAACCTATCTGGAAAGCCACCGGGACCTCTAGGCGCAAGATATAGCGCGTCCTCCGCCGGCCAGGGCGCGCAAATGTGCAATCTGTCAGCGAACGTCGATGTCCACCGTGATCCGCCGGACTACGCCTGCGGGCAAGCTTCCCTCAAGAACCAGCCGGTCATGGCCCTTGAACCCAGCCTCTGCCTGATAAGTGGCCTGCCTCATTGGAACTTTTTTGACATTACAGGCGACCCGAACATTGCTGGGCGGAAAATCCGGATAGGATGGATCATTAACTATCCGCGCCGTTCCGTGTGCGGGCGGTTCAACCACCGAAAGCGTAGGGCTTGGCGTTACTTCGGTGCAATCAGGGTTGATCGCATAATTGCGCCAAAGTTTGATTTCTTGCTGGCCGATGGTCGCTTTTGAAATTTTAACCT
>CAIOKP010000240.1 GCA_903858875.1 uncultured Sphingomonadales bacterium | reverse complement strand
TCGGCATCGGGAAGGGCTGCGCGGGCTGCGCGGCCTGAAATGCGCGCGAAATCATCGCATCCGAGGAATTGCGCTCTTTGAGCAGCTTGGAAGTAGCGATATTCTGCGCACCTTCGAGCACATCGCCCGGACTGAGCGTGAGAACGCCTTTGGCGATACGCCCCGCGCCCGCAACCGTAGATAATTGCTGGCTTAGGCTTTCGGGATTCTGGCGCGCTGCGACCAGTTGCCGCCCATAGAGTTCCTTTTCGACATTCGAGAGCGAACCATAAGCCTGTTTTAGCTGCGCGGCCCCTGGACCCGAGACAGAATCGAGTTTGCTATAGAGCTGCTGACGGAGGGCACCAGCTTCTGCCACCGTCGAAGCCATCTCTGGGTCATTGAGTGCAACTTGTTGCCCGACTTTGTTTTTGGCATAGTAATTGTTCAAATCCTTGTTGGCGGATTGTAGAAAGTCTTCCGCATCAGCCAGGTTCAGCGGCTTGCGGTAAGTATCGGCAACCTGCTGCACTTTATCGACCAGCCCAGGGTTCTGGACTGCCGTGCGCTTGTCGATACTGTTCATCATTGCATCGGCAACCTGATTCCCGTCGATTACCGCCCCTTGAGCAGCCGCAGGGCCGAGACGTGCCTGGTACTGCTGCCAGATTTGCTTTTTCGCAGCCTGCGCCGCTTCGAGTGCGTCGTCTACGCCACCGATGGGTTTGCCGAGCGTCTGCTCTGCCGATTTCATCAATGGAACGGCGGTCTGCACATCGTTATTCCAGCCGGTATTGTTTTTCCCCGGCTTTACCGCCCGGGTCATCAGGTCTTCTGGTGAGCCGTCGATCAGGGATGGGAGATATTTCGCCCCAAATTGCCGGAGCGCGGACGGGCCAGACGGTGCAACATCGCCAGAGCCGCCGCCAGGTGCTACCGTGCTCGGTCTGCCCTCGATGCCAGCATCCGCCGCACTGAGAACCATAGGCGCAGCCTGCGCCGCAGCGCCCACAGCTGTACCGATATTGCCTGGAGTTGCCGCCGCAAGCACTTTGCTGCCGTAGGACTGGCCTGGAGTCGTGGGGGGTGCCTCATCAGCCATCTTGTTCATGGCTGGTCCCACGATAGGAACTGCATTCAGCGCGTTTAGAGCAGCCTGGGGCGCGTTTCCGCTCCTCAATGCGTCATAGGCCTGTCCGAGATCGTGCGCGCTAGAGCCAACTTGCTGAGCGATTTGCTTGCCAGCGATATAGGCAGGTCCGAGTGCGTTCTCCGCCAGTGATTGAATCGGGTGCTGAGCGAATTGCTGCTGCCTCTGCGCATCCTCCTGCGCGCCTACCCCAAAAGCATGGCCTAAGTTTTCCCAGAATCCCGGTTCTTGCCCCTGTTGCGCTGGGGGTCGCGTGAAGCCAGCCTGCGACGCGGCTTGGATCTTGTCGGCGGGAATATAGCCCTTAGTCCCATCGGGCGCAGCCATCTCAATCGCGGGCTTGAAGCCTGCCTTGACTGCATCCGCAATACGCGCCTGCGGAATATCGCCGCTGGTGCCTTCCGGGGAGAGCATGGGAACTGTTGTACTCATTGTTGCGCGTGCGCCGCGCCTCCGAATTGCGCGAAGGGGTCAGGCTTCGACGCAGAAGTTCCCTGTTTGGCGCCCTCTTGCTGCAATCCCTGCCCGTACATTCTTCCGAGCACCGGGTTCTGGCCGATGCGCTGGGTAGCCTGCGAGCCCACTGCGCCTCGGATGCCTTCGATTGCCTGCGCCTTCTGATCGGGACTCATGCGGGCACCGACGAGATTAAGGGCCTGCGTGCGTGAGGCATCGCTGCCCTGACCGCCTCCCATAACCTTCGCGTAATCGTCCGCCACGCCCAGCGCGAGCGAAGCATATTTGGCGATTGGCCCGCTGCCAGTCGCAGCCTTTTCCCAATCCGCGATGCTGTTGAAAGCGGGAATCTGATTCGCGGGAATGCTTTTCGCGGCCTGAGAGAGCTGGTCAAGTGTGCCTCCGGGGGCGATCAGCGATTTCGCAGAGCCGAAGAATGCGGTATTCGCCGGCGAAGCGGCAACCTTGAAGTTACCCTCCGCGCTCTGCGCGTTCCACTGGCCGTTCGATAGCTGATGGGCCATGGTGAAGGCTTGCTGCGCGAACTCCGGCTTGCGCGAGGAAATCAACTGCGAGGGCGCAACATCGCCATTGATGAGCAACTGCGCGGCCGCGCGCGGATCTCCATCCTGAATCGTCTGACGCGCTTTGTCGAGGCCGATCTCGTAAGGCATGCGCGCCTTGGCATCTGCCGCTGCGCGATCTGCGCCCTGCTGCACTTCGTTGGCTTGGATCTGCTGAGAGCCAGGCGCGGTGCCGAGAGCGATGGACGAGGGCGAAGGAGAATACAGCGGGCTGTTGGGATCAATCTTGCCGCGCGCGTTTTGCGCGTTGGCGGTTGCTTCGCTGGCCTGTGCGTTCTTCAGCCCCTCTTCCACGATCTGCGATTGCGCGAGATTGCCCTTCCGCATTAAATCGAGCTGCGAGCGGATCTGATCGGGAGGCAGTTGG
>CAIOKP010000239.1 GCA_903858875.1 uncultured Sphingomonadales bacterium | reverse complement strand
CCGAACTGATCTACAACGGTTTCTGGTTCGCGCCGGAACGCGAAATGTTGCAGGCCGCCATCGACCATTCCCAGACCAAGGTCGCCGGCACCGTCCGCCTGAAATTGTACAAGGGCAACGCCACCGTCGTCGGTCGCAAATCGCCCTACTCGCTCTATTCCGAACGCCATGTGACGTTCGAAGACGATGCGGGCGCCTATGACCAAAAGGACGCGGCCGGCTTCATCAAGCTGAATGCATTACGGTTGCGGTTGTTGGCGCAGCAGAAGTAAGCGGAAGGTTTAACGTGCGAGGGGGTTACCCCTCGCACGCCCCGTTTCCGTCCGCGCGAGGCGGCATTTCGACGCAGTTCTATGCCGCAAAGCAGCTAGCCGCGGCGAGTGGAACCAACGCCACCCAAACGGCCGGGGGTTTTCGGGGAGATGCCCCCCACCTCCACCCCTCAGAAACCCTTTACTGCGCGGCCTTTTCCACCTTGCCGCCCTTCATCACAAACCGCACATGCTCCAACACGTGCACATCGGCCAGCGGATCGCCATCCACCGCGATGATGTCGGCATAGCGCCCCGCCGCAATCGCACCGACATCGCCCGCCCGGCCCAAAGCCTCCGCCGCATTGCGCGTTGCCGCCTGGATCGCCTCGATAGGGGTCATGCCCCAGGTGACCATTGTGGCGAATTGCTTGCCATTGTCGCCGTTGGGATAGACACCACCATCGGTGCCAAACACCATCTTCACCCCGGCCAGATGCGCGGCACGAAAGGTCTGGCGCTGTTTCAATCCGATAGCCTTTTCCTTGGCAAGGCTTTCGGCAAACACGCCATTGCTCGTCCCCTCGGCCAGAATATAGTCGTCGTCATAGACGTCCATCGAGAACCACGCGCCATGTTCCTTGGCCAGTTGAAAGCTGGTGGCGTCAGCAAGGCTGGCATGTTCGATCGTATCGACCCCGGCGCGCAGGGCGGTGTTGATGCCTTCGGCCCCATGGGCATGTACCGCAACCCGCATCCCCAGCATGTGGGCTTCCTCAACCACGGCGCGGATTTCGTCATAGGTCAATTGCTGGCCGCCGACCGAATCGGTTTTCGACAGCACGCCGCCGGTCATGCACACCTTGATCACTTCGGCGCCATACTTGCGCATCTTGCGCACGGCGGCCCGAAATTCCTGCGGCGAATTGGCGATCTGCGGCGATGGCACCGACACCGAAGGTGGCAATTCGGTCGTGTCGCAATGCCCGCCAGTCACGCCCAGCGCATAGGTCGCCGGCACAATCCGTGGCCCCGGCACATAGCCATGCTCGATGCCCTGCTTCAACGCGACATCGTCAAAATTGGCCGATCCGACGTTACGCACCGTGGTAAACCCGGCCTCCAGCGTCTTTTTCGCATTGGCCACACCAACCACGGTCCAGAAATTATCGGTGAATTCATAGGTGCGATAGCCGCTGATCGTCGGGTCACTCGACAAATGGACATGCATGTCGATCAGGCCCGGCAACATCGTCCGATTGCCAAGGTCGATCCGCCGCGCGCCCGCTGGCACCGCATCGCCCTGTTGGCCGACCGACATGATCCGGTCGCCATCGATCACCACCTGCGCATTGACAATCTCCTTGCCCGCCAACACATCGACCAACCGCGCAGCGGTAATCACCACAGGCTCTGCGGCGACAGGCGTCGCGGCGGCGGATGCCAACAACACGGCAAAGGCGGTACGAAGGGTCATCACATCATCTCCAAAACAACAGGCTAGCGCGACAACATATCGGCAGCAATCTTACCCCGGCGCGCAATAGAACGTATGCCCCACGGCACGCGATGCACTCACCGGGCCAACAGTGGCTGCAAATAATGCCCGGTAAAGCTCGCCGGATTGACCGCGACCTGTTCCGGCGTCCCCTCGGCGATGATCATCCCACCGCGCACACCGCCCTCCGGCCCCATATCGATGATCCAGTCGGTAGTCTTGATCACGTCGAGATTGTGCTCGATCACCACCACCGAATTGCCCTGATCCACCAGGCGGTGCAGCACTTCGAGCAGCTTCCTCACATCCTCGAAATGCAGGCCCGTCGTCGGCTCATCCAGCACATACAGCGTCCGCCCCGTCGACCGCCGCGCCAGCTCCTTGGCGAGCTTTACCCGCTGCGCCTCGCCGCCGGACAGGGTCGTCGCCTGTTGCCCGACCTTGACATAGCCAAGACCAACCTCGTTCAACATATGCATCCGGTCGCGGATCGGCGGCACGGCGGCAAAGAACGCTTCGGCATCCTCGATCGTCATGTCCAGCACATCGGCGATCGAATGGCCCTTGAACTTTACCTCCAAAGTCTCGCGATTATAGCGCTTTCCGCCGCATTGCTCACACGTCACATAGACATCGGGCAAAAAGTGCATCTCGATCTTGATCAGGCCATCGCCCTGACACGCCTCGCACCGCCCGCCCTTGACGTTAAAGCTGAACCGACCCGGCTTATACCCGCGCGCCGCCGATTCCGGCAGGCCAGCGAACCAGTCACGGATCAGCGTAAACGACCCGGTATAGGTCGCCGGATTCGACCGCGGCGT
>CAIOKP010000238.1 GCA_903858875.1 uncultured Sphingomonadales bacterium | reverse complement strand
TGCCGCCCGTTGTGCCCGAATCGCCGAGGCCACCGAGACCGCCCGAATTGCGTTTGTATGGTATCTGCATATCAGCCCTTTTTTCCGACGAGATAGAGAGCCGCCGCAGCCGCCGCGACCAGCGGCCAGGATATGCTGCCGCCCGTTGACGACGCTGTCGAAGCCGGCGCGGCCACAGGAATGACGGTAATCGGCGTAGTGGCGACTACCGATGTCGTCGTGGGCAATGCGGCCGAACTGCTTACAGTAGCCGCGCCCGAACTTGTCGTCACGGTCTTTGTGCTGGCCGCCGTCGGCAGTGTGGAAACGGCGGCGGGGCCACTTGTCGCACTTCCACCCGACACGACCACGGTGCTCGTGTTCTGAAAATACTTAGCCCCATAGCCATACGCCGCTTGAAGCACATTCGCCGCGCTGGTCAGGCTGCCGATGTTTGCGGTGAGATTGGCGCATGCCGCGATATTATCCGCAACCGTCGATTGCGGCTGCGAGGTGGGGGCAGGACTTGAAAGAATGTCCTGGCCCCACACATCGTCAACGCTTGCCGACAGGCCTTGATTGTATAGCGCCTGCATGATGATCCAATATTCGTAGCTGTTGCCGGTTGCGTAGGCGATGGCCGTGATAGGGTCGGTCATGCCGCGCGATTGCGTGACCCATGCGATGCCCGCATTGATCGCATTGACGAGATTGTTTGCGCCGCCGCGCAGGTTTCCGAATCGCATTATTTTTTCCTCATGAGTAAAAACGCGATGACCATCGCGCCGATAACCACGCCGGTATTGCCGCCGGTCGTCAGAGACCATGCACCGCCCGTTCCGGTCGCGTTTGCCGTATTCGTGAAATTCGACAGCGCACTTTCCAGGCCCTTGACCAGGGAACCCGCCGAAGGCAACAGGGAGGACGCGCCACCGGCTGTCGGCAGGCTGCCGGTAGCACCCGATGCGGCTGTGCTGTATGAAGGCACCGATGAATCGACCGATGTGATTCCAGTATCTACGAGATCGGATGCCGTCGTCACTGCGACAGACGATGGCGCGCCTGCTGCGACCGTATTTGCCAATGAACTATTTGACGCATCGATAAACGCCTGGCTCTCGCCCGCATTGCTTGCGGCGGTCGCCGAACTGGCGGCGCTGGGGGCCGAATCCAGGGCGCTGCTTGTCACGGTGGGGATAGACGCGCCCGTGTCGGTGGCGGCCACGGTCGGCACTACGCTTTCGGTAGTGGGCACCGTGGCCGCCGCATCGCCATAGCCGGCGCTGCCGTAGATGGTCGACACGTCGCTGCTACTCATCGCTGTCGCGCCCGAACCCGCGGCAGTAGCGGCCCCTGCGCCTGCGACTGCTGCGCCGACGATAGCACCCGCGCCCGCGCTGATTGCAGCAATCGCCAGCATACTGAATGTGCTCATATTTTCGCCCGACGTTGCATGGCCCGCCACACTGCCGTTCGACAAGGGCATTATTTCGATTGTCAAATCAGGGTTCGATATTCCTGTCAAGGCGAATGGATAAAGATAACCGGGGCCGACGCCGTCGCCAATGGTGGCTATCGCATTGTCCAGGTTGGCGCCGGGCGGCTCTGTCGTCATTGCATTACAGTTGGCCCGCCAGCCCGTTACATCGTAATTGCCCGACAAAATGCATGGTCCGAGTGTGGAGTAGGGCACGCCGTCCCATGCGCCGAGTATCAAGGCCCAATTGCTGCCCGCCGGAGGGTCGAAGTAATATACCGGAAAGCGCGCGCTGGCGTACGTGGTCGGCATCGGATAGGCGCTTAATTGCATGTCATTCTCAATTGTGATGAATCATCCTGGCCCGAATGAGGCCGGATGGCGGACGCCAACCAATTTCAACGGGTTCGGTTGTTTCGCAGGTAATCCACTGTTCGCCAACCTTTGTTTCGAGCAAAACGTGCTCGTAAATTCCCGGCTCGA
>CAIOKP010000237.1 GCA_903858875.1 uncultured Sphingomonadales bacterium | reverse complement strand
GGTGGTAGCCACCTGCTGTTGGAGGCGAACGCCGATCAGGTCGTCGCGCTGCGGCTGGAAACCAAGGAAGAAGAGGTTCGTGTCGCGCTGAAGAAGTCGGCCAAGCCTATTCACTATGGCGATATTTCGAACAAGGATGGTTCGCTCAGCTTTATCGTCGGCAATGCCGGCGAGGTTGAGGCCGCGCGCGAGGTGATCCTGCCGCTGACCAATGGCGCTGGCCTGACCGGCAAGCGCGATTGGGACATTCAGGTTCAGGACACCACGCGGTTCGTGCTGACCCCGACCAAGGAAGGCGTCGATGACGCCATCAACAAGGCGATGGAAACCGCAACCGAAGTCGTGCGCAAGCGCATCGACGCGATGGGCACGCGCGAACCGACGATCATCCGTCAGGGCAGCGACCGCATCGTGGTGCAGGTGCCGGGTCTGAAGGATCCGTCCGCGCTCAAGGCTTTGTTGGGCCAGACCGCGAAGCTCGAATTCAAGCTGGTGGATCAGAATGGTCTTGCCGGGGGTGTCGCCGCGCCGGGTGATGAAATCGTGCCCTATGCCAATGGCGGCGGCGCGATTGCGGTCAAGCGGCTGGGCGGGATCAAGGGCGATCGCCTGATCAACGCCCAACAAAGCTATGGCCAGCAGAACAATATGCCGGTGGTGTCGATCACCTTTGACAATCAGGGCGGCGAACAATTCGCCAAGCTGACCAGCGAGAATGTCGGCAAGCCGTTTGCGATTATTCTGGATGGCAAGGTGCTGTCCGCGCCGAACGTCAACGAGCCGATCCTTGGTGGTTCGGCCCAGATTTCTGGCAATTTCACCGTCGATAGCGCCAATCAGTTGGCGATCGCCTTGCGCTCCGGCGCGCTGCCGGTCGACCTGAAGGTGATAGAGGAGCGCACGGTCGGCCCCGACCTTGGCGCCGATTCGATCCAAAAAGGCATGATCGCCATGGCGGTCGGGACCCTTGCGGTGGCTGTCGTGATGGCGCTGACCTATGGCCGGTTCGGGCTTTATGCCAATGCCGCGCTGCTGGTGAACATGTTGATGATCCTGGGCATTATGTCGATCCTCAACACGACGCTGACGCTGCCGGGCATTGCCGGTTTCGTGTTGACGATCGGTGCGGCGGTCGATGCCAACGTGCTGATCAACGAGCGCATCCGCGAGGAACGCAAACGCGGTCGCAAGGTGTTCGCCGCGGTGGAACTGGGCTATAAAGAGGCCAGCCGTGCGATTTTCGACGCCAATATCACCAACATCATCGCGGCGATCCTGATGTTCGAATTCGGCTCTGGCCCGGTGAAGGGTTTCGCCGTGGTGCTGGTGATCGGTATCGTGACCTCGGTGTTCACCGCCGTGACGATGACGCGCATGTGGGTCGCTGGATGGCTGCGCCATGCCCGCCCCACCGACCTGCATATCTGATTTAGGACTGCCCCAGATGCGCCTGCTGAAGCTTGTCCCCGACGACACCAACATCCACTTCCTGAAGTGGCGGCTGCCGTTTTTCATCATTTCCGGCCTGCTGGTCATTGCCAGTTGGACGTTGGTTGCGGTGCATGGTTTGAACATGGGCGTCGATTTTGTCGGCGGCCAGATGATCCGTGTCAGCTTTACCCAATCGGCCACCGCCCCGATCGCGGCCCTGCGCGGCGAAGTTGAGGCGCTCGGCTATGGCGAGCCGATCATCCAGACCTTTGGCAAACCCAACGAGATTTCGATTCGGATGCGCCTGCCTGCCGGGTCCGAAAAGAACGCCGGGATCGCCGATGCGATGTCGAAAACCATCACCGCCGCCATTCACGCCAAGCACGCCGATGCGCGCGTTGATGGCGTCGATTCGGTATCGGGCAAGGTGTCGAAAGAACTGGGCTGGACCGCGTTCAAGGCGCTCGGCCTGTCGGCCATCGCGATCTCGATCTACATTTGGTACCGGTTTGAATGGCAATTCGGCATCGGCGCTTTGGTCAGCCTGGTGCATGACGTTTCGCTGACGATGGGGATGTTCGCCATCACCCAGATGGAATTTGACCTAACCATCGTCGCGGCGATTTTGACGATCATCGGCTATTCGTTGAACGACACGATTGTGGTTTACGACCGTATTCGCGAAAATCTGAAGAAATTCCGCCGGATGCCTATCCCGGAATTGCTCGATTTGTCGGTGAACGAAACGCTGAACCGCACGGTGATGACCTCGGCGATGATGCTGATCACGCTGTTATCGCTGTTGCTGTTTGGGCCGAAGGTGATCTTTGGCTTCACGGCGGCGATTACGCTGGGTATTTTTGTCGGCACCTATTCGTCGGTCTATATGGCCGCGCCGATCCTGATCTGGTTGAAAGTGACCGGCAGCAGTTTTGTGCCGGGGGAAGTAGCGGCGGACAAGGCGGCGGGCCAAAAGGCCTGATTGCCGCGGGCG
>CAIOKP010000236.1 GCA_903858875.1 uncultured Sphingomonadales bacterium | reverse complement strand
TATAAGGGGTGCGGTCGGCGGCGAATTCCAGCAGCCAGCGCTGATCGATTTCAAAGCTGGTCTTGTACACCGCCTTTTCCTCCGGGCTGAGGAAATCGAGATGCTGGACCGAGCCGCCGCGTTCGAGGATGGAGTTCCACACATTGGTCGAATCCTTCGAATTCGACGCCAACAGTTTTTGCAGATAGGGGTTCTTGACCACAAAGCTGCCCGACAGGGTCTTGTGGGTATAGATGTTGGCCGGGATCGGCTCGATGCAGGCGCTGGTGCCGCCGCAGATGATGCTGATCGACGCGGTCGGCGCGATCGCCATCTTACAGCTGAAACGCTGCATTACACCCATGTCGGCGGCGTCGGGGCACGCGCCGCGCTCCTTGGCCAGCATGATGCTTGCCTCGTCGGCCTTGGCGGCGACGTGGCGGAACATTTTCATGTTCCACGCCTTGGCCATTGCGCTTTCAAACCCGATGCTCTTTTTCTGCAGGAACGAGTGGAAGCCCATCACGCCCATGCCGACGCTGCGTTCGCGGCCAGCCGAATATTTGGCGCGGGCCATTTCGGGCGGCGCACGGTCGATATAATCCTGCAACACATTGTCGAGGAAGCGCATGACATCCTCGATGAACCGCTTGTCGCCGTTCCATTCGTCCCAGGTTTCGAGGTTCAGCGACGACAGGCAGCACACCGCCGTGCGGTCGTTGCCCAGATGGTCGCGCCCCGTTGGCAGGGTGATCTCGCTGCACAGGTTCGATGTATAGACCTTCAACCCCAAATCGCGATGATGCTTGGGCATCATGCGGTTCACGGTGTCGGAAAACACGAGATACGGCTCACCCGTCGCCAGCCGCACTTCGACCAGTTTCTGGAACAAGCTGCGCGCGTCGACCGTGGCGCGGACACTCTGATCCTTGGGGCTTTTCAGGTCCCATTCGGCGCCATCACGCACCGCCTCCATAAACGCGTCGGTGATCAATACGCCATGGTGCAGGTTCAGCGCCTTGCGGTTGAAATCGCCGCTGGTCTTGCGGATTTCGAGGAATTCCTCGATCTCGGGATGCGACACATCGAGGTACACCGCGGCCGAACCCCGGCGCAGCGACCCCTGGCTGATCGCCAGCGTCAGCGAATCCATCACGCGAACAAAGGGAATGATCCCACTGGTTTTGCCATTCAGGCCAACGCTCTCGCCAATGCCGCGCACCTTGCCCCAATAGGTGCCGATGCCACCGCCGCGCGAGGCCAGCCAGACGTTCTCGTTCCAGATCGACACGATGCCTTCGAGGCTGTCCTCAACGGTGTTGAGATAGCACGAGATCGGCAAACCACGCCCCGTGCCGCCATTCGACAGCACCGGCGTCGCCGGCATGAACCACAGGCGCGAGATGTAATCATACAACCGCTGCGCATGGTCCTGATCATCGGCATAGGCATCGGCCACGCGGGCGAACAGATCCTGATACGTCTCGCCCGGCAACAGGTAACGATCGTCGAGCGTTTCGCGGCCAAAATCGGTCAACAGCGCGTCCCGCGCCGGATCGGTCACAATCGTGAAACGGCGCGCGTTCACCCGGTGCGAATCGCCAGCCGCTGGGGCGGCAGCCATCGCGGCGGCGCCAGCGGCAATCAGTTCAGCCATCGCGTCATTGGTCTTTTCGGTCATTGGCATAGCCGGGCGCTCGCCCGCCTCCTGTGAATTTTCGATTTCGGGCGATGCGGGCACGGCGCTGGTTGCCACGGCGGCCATCTCGCCACCGGCCAGAATCGAGTCCATCGGCGCCCCCGCCCGTTCGTCCCTGTTAGTCAATTCCACGCAACGCCCCCATTTTTCGTACCGAGCCCGCGCCCCCGCGATTCGCCAGCCTACCACGTGCCCGCCCCACCGGGGCCACTTGGCAGATATTGCGGCAAACCTGTGCTGCGGAACCGGTCGACGCTGTTTCCCCGGAAAATTCGCACATCTTGCGCCGGTCTGGCGCACAACGGCTGAAACTAGGGATAGAGGTCATCCGGCCCACCCGGCCACTACTCGTGGTGTGATAGGCCTCAAACTCGATTTGGGCGCAAGAGGGTAAATCAACGGATTGTGTGCCCAATAGTCCATGCGGTTATGCTGCAATGCCGCGACGCGCCGGAAATCCGGTCAAGCCGGTGGCGCAAGGGGCAAATTGAATCTGTAGAAAACTAATTTCGCCGGGATCAAGCGACCTTTTTGCCCGACAACCGACCATCCGTATTGAACGCCAAGGCCATGCGTATTACATATACAATACACCGCGCTGTCACCCCGGCGCAAACATCAAGGATCGCGTCCATGTCCCGCATTATCGGCGCCCTGTTTTCCGGCCTGCTTATCGGAATATTCGCCCGCTGGGCCTATCCCGGCACCGTGCCGATGGGCTGGGGCCTGACCATCCTGCTCGGCGTTGGCGGGTCGCTGCTCGCGGACCTCGCCGTCAACCGCGGTAACACCAGCAGCGCACAGCGCCCGGCGGGCTGCTTGGCGTCGGTATTGGGCGCGATGGTGCTGATCTTCATCGGGCGACACCTCGGATGGCACTGACGCCGCCCAATCCCGCCAAATCACGGCACTAGCACGGTATCCTTCGCCACCGCCAGCGTATCGGGATAGTCGAGTGTGTAGTGTAACCCCCGGCTTTCATGACGCTTCAACGCGGACCGCACGATCAGATCGGCGCTTTGCAACAGGTTGCGCAATTCGATAAGATCGGTGGTAACGCGGAACGAGCCGTAATAATCGTCGATTTCGTTAAACAGCATGGTGATGCGGTGCTGGGCGCGTTCGAGGCGCTTGGTGGACCGGACGATGCCCACATAGTTCCACATGAACCGCCGGATTTCTGTCCAATTCTGTTTGATGACCACTTCCTCGTCGGAATTGGTAACCCGGCTTTCATCCCATGGGCAGACGGGCGGCGGCGCATCGAAACTATCCCAGCGCGCCAGAATATCCGCCGCTGCCGCCTCGCCAAACACAAAGCATTCGAGCAACGAGTTGGACGCAAGGCGGTTGGCGCCATGCAGCCCGCTTTCGGCACATTCCCCCGCCGCATATAGGCCGGGCAAATCGGTGCGGCCAACCAGATCGGTGACGATGCCGCCGCACGTATAGTGCTGCGCCGGGACCACCGGGATCGGCTCCCGCGTCATGTCGATGCCCAGCGTCAGCAGCTTTTCGTGGATGGTCGGGAAATGTTCGCGGACGAATTCAGGCGGCATGTGGCTGATGTCGAGGTGGACGTAATCGAGGCCAAATTTCTTGATTTCGGAATCAATGGCGCGGGCCACGATATCACGCGGGGCCAATTCCATGCGTTCGTCATAGGCCGGCATGAACCGCTTGCCAGTCTTGGGGTTGATCAACCGGCCACCTTCGCCGCGGACCGCCTCGGTGATCAAGAAGTTCTTGGTGTCGAGGTTGTAGAGGCAGGTCGGGTGGAACTGCATCATTTCCATATTCGCGACGCGTGCGCCGGCGCGCCACGCCATGGCAATGCCATCGCCGGTCGCGCCGCGCGGCGCGGTGGAAAACAGATAGCACCGCCCCGCGCCGCCGGTCGCCAAAATGGTCGCGCGCGCCGTGTGCGCCTCAACCCGGCCAGAAATCTCATCCAGCGCATAGACGCCCCACACCCGGCCAGAACCAGAATAGCGAAGCTCGTGATGGCCGGTGATCAGATCGATGCAAGTCTGGCCCGGCAATAGCGTGATGTTAGGGTGGGCGTGGCAGGCATTGAGCAAGGCTTCCTGTACCGCCCACCCGGTCGCATCGGCAACATGGACGATGCGGCGATGCGAATGGCCCCCCTCCCGCGTGAGATGGAGGTTTTCGCCCTCGGTGTTGAACGGCACGCCCAATTCGGCCAGCCGGTCAATGGCAAAGGGTGCGCGCTCCACCACATGTTCGACGGTTTCCCGCCGGTTCAGCCCGGCGCCGGCCACCATCGTGTCGCGCACATGGTCCTCGAACGTGTCGCCCGCATCCAGCACAGCGGCGATCCCGCCCTGCGCCCAGGCGGTCGATCCGCCGGTCAACGTCCCCTTGGCCAACACCAGCACCTTGAGCCGATCGGCCAGCGCCAGCGCGGCCGTCAGGCCGGCGGCACCCGATCCCACGATGATGACATCAGGGGCAGTCAGGTCAGTCGAGGGATCGGCAATCATCGCGCGCGCGCCCCCCGGCTAGCCCAGATACAGGCGGGGGTGCGGGGCGAACAACCATGGCCAAAGCGACCGGTCAGGCAGGCATACCAGCTCATGCCCGACGCTTTGCGCCCAGTTGGCCGGTTTGAAAAGCCGGCACCACGAAAAACTCGCAGATTGCCCGGATGGACATTTGCCGTCGGCGCGCACCGAAACACCTTTCAACCGCACGGCACGCCATGTATGCTACTTAAGTATTTTCCGCAGATTTCGTCGGAAAGCTCACCCAGCCTGCGTGGATAACGCGGTCGGTTGCGCCATGATGGATTACGCGGTCGATCCAATACCTTGCGACCACGGAGCTGAATTCGATGAATCTGCTATTCCCGTTGTGCTGGTTCAATCGGCATTCGCCCAAGCGGAGCCGCGTCAAATGGGATGGGCTGAATTTTGTCGGCATATGCCGTAATTGCAAAAAACCCATTCGGCGCCGTGACAAGGGGCGCTGGGAAAAGGAATGGATGAGCGGACCGGCCAGTCTGGGATGAGACCCCGCCGGTTCCCGGCCCGCTTGTATCAGGCTGGCTGGCTGGTCAGGTGGACGAAGACGTCTTCCAGATCCGCCTCACGCGTTGTCACATCGACAATAGTCATACCCTGCGCCTGGACCGCGCCAAGGATCTCGCCCGCATTGGTCTTGTCCTTGTCGTAGGTGATCTCGATCTGGCGGTCGCCAATCGAGAGGCATTTCACAAAAGCCGGGTGGCTCGGCATTTCCGCCACATCGCTGGCCAGTGTCAACACCACGATCTTCTCGCGCGCCATGTCGACCATTTCGCGGGTCGGCTTGTTGGCGATCAATTCGCCGTGGTTGATGATCGCGATGCGGTCGCACAGCGCCTCGGCCTCTTCGAGGTAATGGGTGGTCAGCACGACGGTCACCCCTTCGTCATTCATCCGCTTGACCAATTCCCACAATTGGCGGCGCAATTCGACGTCGACACCGGCGGTCGGCTCGTCCAGCACCAGCACTGGCGGGGAATGCACCATCGCCTTGGCAACCAACAGGCGGCGCTTCATGCCGCCCGACAGGGTGCGGGCATAGGCGCGGGCCTTGTCCGACAGGTGAACCGCGGCCAACAGCGCGTCCGTCTGGCGCTCATCCTTGGGCACGCCATACAGGCCAGCCTGATTTTCGAGCACTTCATAGGGCGTAAAGAACGGATCGAAGACGATTTCCTGCGGCACGATGCCAATCGCGCGCGACGCGTTGCGGCGGTCACGGTCGATGTCAAAGCCCCAGATCGAAACCTCGCCTGCCGATTTGTTGACCATGCCGGCCAGAATGTTGATCAAGGTCGACTTGCCCGCGCCATTTGGGCCGAGCAGGCCGAAGATCTGCCCCTGCGGCACATCAAGACTGACGCCTTTCAGCGCCAGTTTGCCTTCGCCACCCCCCGCGGGGGCATAGCGTTTGACGAGATTGCGAATGGAGATCGCGGCGGCGCCGTTGGTCGGGAGGCTCATGCCCGCTGTCTAGAGCGCGATGCGCGTGGGCGCAACCACGCCGTAACAGCGTATTACACCACGCCGCGTGCCCATTCGGCGCCGCGATCGCCCGCCCAGCCGAACCCCGCAGACCGACGCTCGACCATGCGCGCCATAGCGGCGGGATAGACATCCCCCACGAGCCGCGTGAAAGTTTTTTCCCAACTGAACCGCTGCACCACATGATCGCGGGCGGCCTGCCCCATCGCCTGATGATCGCCGCGCCAGACCTCCATCACATGCGCGGCCATTGCATCGACATCGTCCACCGGACCCAACCGGCCCAGCCGTGGGGGCACGCGAGCGGGCATCGCACCCGACGCTACGCCGACCACCGGCAGGCCGCTGGCCTGTGCCTCGATCACCGAAATGCCAAAGGTTTCGTCCGCCATCGCCGACACATAAATATCCGAGGACGCCAGCGCCACCGCCAACACATCGCGGTCGTTGACGAAACCGGGTAAGGCCACCGGCATCCCCCGCGTCTGCGCCAACAGCCGGTCGCGCAATTTACCATCGCCCAACATCACCAGCGCCGCGCCGAACCCATCGGGCAGGCGGCGGAACATCTCGACGACGCGGTCGGCGCGCTTTTCATTGTCGATCCGCCCGGCATAGGTCAGCAACGGCCCATGGCCCTCCAGCCCCAGCTTTTGACGAAACGCTGGATCACGGCGCGCCGGGCTGAAATGGTCGGTATCGACGCCCAGCGACAGCACATCCACGTGGTGAATGCCCCATTCGGCCAATTGCGCCCGGACCGGATCGTTCAGCGCATAGACCCGGTCAAACGCACGATACGTCCGTTCAGCATAGGCGACCGTCGCGGCGCGCAACACATCGGCGGCTTTTTCACCAAAAATTTCCGACCCGACCCGATGAATATGCACATTGGGGAAATCGGTATGGTATCCGGCGACCAACGTGGTTTCGGGATGCGCCCGACGATAATTGATCGCCGTCCACGGCAACACCCATGGGCATAGCGATTCGATAATGTCGGGGCGATAATGCTCCAGCACTTCGCGCACCGCGCCCGTGCGCAGGATGAAGCGGTAATTCGGGCTGCCGCGCACCTGTTCCGCGCCGACTTCGACCCAGATGTGGCGGCCGCGTTCGACCACCTTGTCCTGACGGCCGGGGACGATTTGCAACAGGCGGTGCCCGGTGCGTTCAAGAATATGTCGCCGTTTTTCACGCAGATAGGTGCTGACACCGCCGCCGCCTACGGGGGCGTAGCTTTGCGTAAGGTCGCAAATCAGCATCTCTCGATTGGCAAGAACCATGCGTGCTTAGACCTCAACCTGATTTGCCGGCAAATTGCGGCAATATTGCGCGAGCGGTCATGGATACCGTCTGACATTTCGGCGCCTCCTCCCCCGAGGTTATACCGTCGTATCGCCCCGCACGGGCATTCACAATGTGCCTCCTTATCAGCAGGAACACCCGTTTGGCAAAGAAGATAACGCATTGGCCCCCTGCTATGCGGCGCTTGCGACAAATGAATACACCCTGGAAACCCGCACTGGCGCTTTTCGCCCCCCACTTTTCGCAAGCTCTGGAAATCCCGCCGCAGGCCTGCTATTGGCTTTTGCTATGACTGAGCAGCCAGAAACCGTCGCCGACACCGTCATCGTCCACACCGCCCGCGTGTCCTGCGACGGCGCCAGCGGCATTCGCAGCACCGGCAGCTATGCGCCGTCGGCGCTGGGCCATCCGTTGGTCTATCTGGAAATTGACGAGCGCGGCTTTGTCGATTGCCCCTATTGCGACAAGCACTTCGTGCTTGAGGGCGATGCCCACTGATTTGAACATTTGCGCTGGGGAATGACGCGCCTATATCGGGCGGATGACTGTTGCCACAGACCCCCGCTCGCTGCTCTATCGCCCCGGCCAGCTTGATCCCGACCAAGCGCGCGCGCTGGTCGGCGCTACGTTGAAATCTTGCGACGATGGCGAATTGTTTTTGCAATTCATCGCGTCGGAATCGTTTGGCTTTGACGATGGCCGGCTGAAAACCTGCGATTACAGCCGCGAGGCTGGCTTTGGCCTGCGCGGACTATCGGGAGAGATGACCGGCTTTGCCCATGCCAACGAGATTTCCGCCGCCGCGATTGCGCGCGCGGGCGAAACGCTGACTTTGCTTGATCCGGCGCAGGGCTCGCGCGCCGCGCCGCCGGTGCGCACCAACCGCCACCTCTATACCGATGCCTCGCCGCTCGACGCAGTGCCGTTTGCGGCCAAGGTCGCGCTGCTCGAACAGATCGACGCCGCCGCCCGCGCCCGCGACCCCCGCGTGGCTCAAGTGACCGCCAGCCTGTCCGCCAGTTGGAGCGTCGTCGAAATCGTCCGCGCCGATGCCGATGCGGTGATGGACGTGCGCCCGCTGGTCCGCCTCAACGTCTCGATCGTGGCGGAACAGAACGGGCGGCGCGAAACTGGCAGCTTTGGCATGGGCGGGCGCTGGTTATACGACCGCCTGTTCGAGCCTGCGACATGGAACCGCGCGATTGACGAGGCACTGGCGCAGGCGCTGGTCAACCTGGAATCGATCGCGGCCCCGGCGGGCGAAATGACCGTACTGCTGGCTCCGGGCTGGCCGGGCGTGTTGCTGCACGAGGCGATTGGCCACGGGTTGGAGGGCGATTTCAACCGCAAGGGGACGTCGGCCTTCTCTGGCCGCCTTGGCGAGCGGGTCGCCGCGCCCGGCGTGACGGTGGTCGATGATGGCAGTTTGGTCGGGCGGCGCGGGTCGCTGTCGGTGGACGACGAAGGCACACCGACACAGGAAAACGTGCTGATCGAGGATGGCATCCTCAAGGGCTATATCCACGACCGGTTGAACGCCCGGCTGATGGGTGTCGCGCCCACGGGCAATGGCCGCCGCGAAAGCTATGCCCATGCGCCAATGCCGCGCATGACCAACACATTCATGCGCGCCGGCAATGACGACCCCGCCGAATTGCTCAGCCGCATGAAGAACGGCATCTTCGCCAAGAGCTTTGGCGGCGGTCAGGTCGACATCACTAGCGGCAAATTCGTGTTCTCCTGCACAGAGGCCTATCTGGTGGAGGATGGCAAGATTGGCGCACCCATCAAGGGCGCAACGCTGATCGGTGATGGCCCGAGCGTGCTGACCCGCGTGACCGGCATCGGCAATGATCTGGCGCTGGACGAAGGCATCGGCGTGTGTGGCAAGGGCGGCCAATCGGTTCCGGCGGGCGTTGGGCAACCCACGCTGTTGATCGCGGGGCTGACGGTCGGCGGCACCGGGTAATCCCGCTCATCGCCGGTTCAGCATGCGTGGCGCATTCTTGGTGCTATGGGGCAGTCTGTTCGGCGCATGAATTAGTATCGGGAGTTGACCGAAATGTACGGCAAAAATCTGATCCAGATCGCAGCGGTCGGCGCTGCGCTGGTTGGCGCGCCCGCATTACAGGCGCGCGAACATCTGACGCCGGATCAGGAACTCGCCAAGATCCTGAAGGGCCGCGTCGCGGGTAAGCCGGTCGATTGTATTTATCTGCGCGACATCCGGTCCACGACGATCATCGACAAGACCGCCATCGTCTATGATACCGGCAGCGTGATCTATGTGAACCAACCGGCCTATCCGCAATCGCTCAACAGCGATGATGTGCTGGTGACCAAGACGTGGAGCGGGCAATTGTGCCGTCTCGACATCGTCGAGCTGCGCGAACGATCCGGCATGTGGATGACCGGGAGTGTCGGCTTGGAAACATTTACACCCTATACGAAGGCACCCAAACCAGCCCCGAGCCCGCTTTTGACACCGATAGGGACCCCGACGGCGACACCGACTGTGACGGCGCCGCCGCGCTGATCTGCCGCGCTAAGGCGCGAACCAGCTGGCGAACTCGCCAAGGCCGGGCATATACTCGGCGTTGGCGTGCGGGTCGATCATTGCGTGAACGACGAAAGGTCGCTTCCGATCGCGCGCCGTCACAAAGGCCACGGCCAGAACCGGCGCGAGATCGGCGGCACAATCGACAAAGGCGGCGTCGCAGCCAAACCCCTCGGCGATTCGGTCAAACCGGACAGATCGCGCCCAATGCGTGCCGGTTTCCGCGGTGCCAGGCCCGATGAGCCGGCGGGTCATGCCGACCTCCAGCCCCCATTGGTGATCGACACCCACCGCACAGACCAACGGCAAGCCGAGCCGCGCGGCGGTTTCCAGTTCGGCGATATGAAACAGCATCGCCGAATCGCCCGACAGCAATAATGCGGGACGCCCCGGTGCGGCCAACATCGCCCCGATCGCCATTGGCAATCCCGTGCCCAGATGGCCAAGGTTCTGGCTCCACAGCACATCGCGCGGGGCGCCTTGCCCAAAAGCCAGTTGGAACAACACCAGCGCACCGCCATCGCGGATCAACATCGCATCCGGCGGCATCGCTTCGGTCGCGTCGACCACCAGCCGGGCCGGGTGGATTGGTGTGTCGTGATGCGTATTGGCCGCCGCGCGGGCTGCGGCACGGGTTGCGGCCTGCGCGGCGGACCAGCCGGCGAGGCCAGCGTGCGCGGCGCGCGGCGCGACGGCGGCGGTTAGCTGTGGCAGGATCTGGCGCAAGTCGCCCGGCATCGGCAGGTCGATGGCGCGATTGACGCCGATAGCCGCCGCATC
>CAIOKP010000235.1 GCA_903858875.1 uncultured Sphingomonadales bacterium | reverse complement strand
GCATACAGCACCGCCGAGCCCAGAATCGCCGTCATGCCCCACAGCGCGTCAGGTCCAAAGAACCCGGCTTGCATTCGTCCGATGCCGATTACCGCAACGCCGATCAGCCCCAATCCAGAGGCAACAATCGCGCGGCGGGTCACTGCCTCACCCAGAATCAGCGCGGCGAGGAACAGCGCGATGATCGGCGCGATGAAGGACAACGCCATCCCGACCGCCATCGGTATCCGCACCAGCCCCCAAAAGAAGCTGAGCGCCATGCCGCAAGTGACCGCCGATCGCGCCGCGTGAAGTAAGAGCCGCCTCGGCGCAGGCCAGAGCCCGCCCGGCCCCATGCGCCAGACAATGACGCCCAACGCTGCGCCGATGACGCTGCGCCATAATAGCGCGGCAAAGACCCCGCCCGTTATCGCTGCGCTTTTCATCAACGCGTCCATGATGGAAAATGTCGCGATTCCCCCTGCCGCGGACAACAAGGGCAGGACTGTGGGCCGGTTGGACATGCCGCAGCCCTAGCGGGGTTGTCTGCCTCAGTCACGGGCCTATCGACAGCCTATTCAGGCCGCAGACAGCCGGGATGCTTGATGGGCCGTGGCGGAACGTGCATGGCAAGCGTCCAAGGGGCGGACCTGTCAGCAGGCGGGGCCGACGGTGCGACAGATGAAGAGGGGCTACGCAGATGAGCGGCAAGCGCAAGCTGATTTCGGGCAGCGGTTTGGTGGTGTTGGCGATCGGCGGGCTGGCACTCAACAGCCCGGTACTGGCGCAGGATCGTCCGATTGATGGCAAGCAGGGCGTGGGTAAGCTGCCCAATGCGCGCCCGACGCCCGTGGCGCCCCCCCTTGTGGCCGCGACGCCCAGTGTTACCCCGACCTTGGCCGCGCAGCCGACTGTCGCCCCCAGCGCGACAGTGACGCAGCCGGCCGAGGGGCAACCCCCCGTTCCGGCGCCCACCGCCGCCGCGCCGTTGATCGCGACTTGGGCGGTGAATGATGCGATCGACCTGCTGGCCGCCATTAATACAATTGGCGAGGAAGGGTTGATCCCGGCCGACTATCAGCCTGACGCGTTGCGCGCCGCGATCAACGCCGGGCCGGGGCCTGCGCTGGATGAACAGGCGAGTCGCAGCTTTGTCTGGCTGGTCGAGGATCTGCGCGATGGGCGCACGCCGATGCCGGCGCGGGTGCAATGGTTTGCCGTCGATCCCGATCAGGATCTCAACCCCACCAGCACGCTGTTGACCCGTGCGACCGCGGCGCATGATGTGACGGGCACGCTGGCCAGCCTGGCGCCGACCTATCCCGATTACGCCGCTTTAAAGGCCGCCCTGGCGGATACGCCCAAGTCCGATGTGGCGCACCGCGATGCGATTCGCATCAACATGGACCGTTGGCGCTGGCTGCGGCGCGATCTGGGGCAGATTTATCTGATTACCAACGTGCCGGAATTTGAATTGCGGTTGACGGTCAATGGCCGGATCATCCGCACCTATCGCACGATTGTCGGCAAGCCCGGCCGCACCGCTACGCCGCAATTGGCCGAAAAGGTGCAGGCGGTGGTGTTCAACCCGACATGGACCGTGCCGCAATCGATCGTCGTGGGCGAAGGGCTGGGCGAGAAATTGGTCGGCAATCCTGCCTCCGCCGCGCGGCAGGGGTATAAGGTGACGCGCAGCGATGACGGCACGATCAACGTCGTGCAACAGCCGGGCGACAAGAATTCGCTGGGCCGGATGAAGATCGATATGCCCAATCCGCACGCGATCTATTTGCATGATACGCCGGGCAAGGCCTTGTTCGACCGGCCCGTGCGCGCGTTTTCACACGGCTGTGTCCGGACCGAGCGGGCGGTCGAACTGGGCATGACGATGGCTATCCTGGGAGCGGGCCTCAGTCAGGACGAAGGCGTCGAATTGTTCAATTTGAAGAAATATCGCCGGGTGGTGATGACGCGGACTTTCCCGGTCTACCTCACCTATATGACTGTCGGGCGGGATATTAATGGGCATTTGACCAGCTTTGGCGACATCTATGGTCGAGATGCACCGGTGATCGACAGCTTCCACGCGCCCCGTGCGCTGCACACCGCGCAACGGGCGAGCAATGAGGAAGTGATCAAGCTCGACAACCCACTGTAACGGACGGCTGAGAGGCGTGAGGGGATTGCCCCTCGCGCCTTTCCTCACTTCGGCGAGGCAGACGAGCCAGCCAACAATCCGCCGTCGATGTCGAATTCACTGCCCGTGATATACGTGGCCTCATCGCCAGCCAGCAGCAGGGCGAGGGCAGCGACTTCCTCGACCGTGCCAAAACGTTTCAGCGGGGTGTCCGCGACGAGTGCGGCCATCGCGGCGGCGCGATCTGGCGCATCGCTCAGCATCGCTTCCCAGATCGGGGTGAGAATGGCGGCGGGGTGGATCGAGTTGCAGCGGATCGCCCATCCTTGCCCCGCGCAATAGAGCGCGACGGTTTTGGTGTGGTTGCGGATCGCGGCCTTGGAGGAGGCGTAGGCGGCGGCGCCCGGGATGCCAACCAGACCGGATCGCGACGACATATTGAGAATAGAGCCAGCGCCCTTGGCTTTCATCGCCCGGATGGCATAGCGGCATCCCAGAAACGTGCCGTCGAGGTTAATCCTGTGCACGCGGCGCCATTCATCCAGCGGGGTGTTTTCCGGGTCATGCAGGTGGCCATGGTCGCCAAGCCCGGTGATGCCGGCGTTATTCACCACGACATCGGCGGCAGGCACTTCGCGCGCAAAGGCGTCCCATGCCGATTCCTCCGCCACGTCGAGTGGCAGGAAACGGCAGCCCAGTGCGGCCGCTGCGGCTTCACCGGCATCAACGTCATTGTCCGTCATGATGACGCGGGCGCCCTCGGCATGAAACCGGGTGGCGATGGCGTGACCAATGCCACGTGCGGCGCCGGTAATGACGCAGATCTTGTCGGAGAGGCTTTGCATCGCAGGGCTTTCAAATAAGGAGTGCCGGCAAAGAGAGACCGCTTGCACCGGGGATCGACCCGATATTACCGGTGGCACGGCGACAATGTGATGAAAAGCCGCCGGGTAATCACAGATTTGAAGCTCGATGCAGCGACGCGCCAGGTCGCTTTACGCGTCCCCGATCCGGTCCGCGAACAAGAGGCGCCCGCTGCCCAAATGATCGAGCGCGAGGCGGAAATCCTCGGGCGCCATGGCAAAACACCCCTCTGACCGGCCGAGTTTGCCGTATTTTCCAACCATGTCGGGCGCGGCATACCATGCCGGATGCATGACGATGGCGCGGTCATAGGCGTTGGAATTATCGAGATCCAGCCCGCGCAACCGCAGAGATGGACCGTATTTCCCCTCGTACCGCTCCGTCGTCAGGTAGGCCCCGCGCGATGTCGCAAAGGAGCCGGGCGCGTTCGAGAAGTGGCGCAGCCAGCCTTCGTGTTCGGGGTCGGACCCGCGGCCATGCGCAACCAGATGCGATTGCACGGTGCCTGCGGCCATATCGACGAAATGCAACCGGGTTTCGGATGACGGACGGGCGAAATCTGCGATGGCGACGATGTCGGGACGCATCAGCATCGCACCAACCCGGTCCCGTTCGCGCAGGGCGACAGCCACGACTTTCCGTTCATAATCCGACAGGCCTGACACCTCGGCGAAGACCCGAGATGGCGCGGCGAAGGCGGCGCCCAACCCGAGGCCCAGTCCCAGACCGCGCCGTAATAAAGCCCGCCGATTTATGTCCTGTCGATTCGACCTATCATCCATATGCGCATTCATACCGTCATGGTTGCGTTTTTCTATCACGATTCGATGGAGCCACGCCCAGTCACGGCGAGTTGAGCCAAATTTTGCCCGTCAACGCGCATCACCGTCCATTCATCCATCGGTCGGGCGCCCAGTGATTTGTAGAATCCGATCGACGGGGCATTCCAATCGAGCACCCACCATTCGAGCCGCGCGCAATCCCGCTCGACCGCCAGCGCGGCCAGATGGGTCAGTAATGCCGTGCCAAGTCCGGCGCCTCGGGCGGCGGGACGAACGTCGAGGTCTTCGAGATAGATGCCGGGGCGCCCCTCGAAGGTGGAGAAATTGTGGAAGAATAGCGCGAACCCCTGTGGTTCGCCATCGACTTCACCGATCACCACTTCGGCCATTGGACGCGGGCCGAACAGGTGTTGGGCGAGCTTCGCCTCGTCAAAGCGGACCTCGTGGGACAGCTTTTCATACTCGGCCAAGTCGCGGATAAAGGCGCAGATCAGGGGGAGATCGGCAGGCGTAGCGGGGCGGATCGTGTTGGCCATGCCCCCAGATAGCGTCAACTGGGCGCGATGACCATGGCATCGCCGCGCAATTCCACCCGGCCCAATTGTTTCAGCGCGCTTTGACCAAGCAGATTGGTCTCGAGGCCCCGCACCACCACGGCGGGCACATGGGTCAGCGTCGCACCCGCTACCTCGATGCGGTCGATGGTGACCGGTGCGCCGTCCGCCGTGCCCGAAGCGGTGCGCAGCATCGGGCGAAAATCGCCATCATGCACGGTGATGCCGAGCCGTTCCGCCTCCGCGGTCGGGATGGCGACGAGGTCGGCCCCGGTGTCGATCAAAAAACGGGTTTGCCGCCCGTTGGCAAAACCGTCGATGTTGAATTGCCCCGATCCATCGCGCGACAACACGCGCGGGGTGCGCGGCGCCGCAGGAATTGTCGTGGAGGGGTCGGGCATGGCGTTGAGCGCCCAAGGGTTGGCGCTGGCGGCCTGCGCCTCATCGGCGACGATGGGCGCGCGGACCGGATGCCGCGCGGTCAGCGCCAAGGCGACCAGCACCATGACGAAAATAGAGCTAAATGCGCGTGTGAGGAGGCGTCCCATGCGCGGGGTGTAGCAGGGGAGGGTTAGGAAATCGTGGATGGCGTCTGCCCCCTTTACTCTGCCGCCTCGGCTGCTTCCTTTGCCGCTGCCGCTGCGTCCATTTCCGCCGCCTTGGCTTCGACCAGTTTGACGATGTGGTCGAGCATGTCTTCGCTCTGCACCGTGTGGTCGGTGACGCCGGAGAGGTAGACCATGTGCTTGCCGTTGCCGCCGCCGGTCAGGCCGATGTCGGTTTCGCGCGCTTCGCCGGGGCCGTTGACGACGCAGCCGAGGACCGACAGCGAGAGCGGGGTTTTGATGTGGCTGAGCCGGCTTTCGAGCGCCTCGACGGTGCGGATGACGTCGAAGCCCTGCCGGGCGCAGGACGGGCAGGATACAACGCGGACGCCGCGGGTTCGCAGGCCGAGCGATTTCAGGATCTCGAAACCGACGCGGACTTCTTCTTCCGGCTCGGCCGAAAGCGAGACGCGGATCGTGTCGCCAATGCCGGCCCACAGCATGTTACCCATGCCGATGGATGATTTGACCGTGCCGCCGATCAGACCGCCCGCCTCGGTAATGCCGAGGTGCAGCGGGCAATCGACCGCATCGGCCAGCCCCATATAGGCAGCGACGGCGAGGAACACGTCAGAGGCCTTTACCGCGACCTTGTATTCGTGAAAATCGTGGTCCTGCAAAAGCTTGATGTGATCGAGCGCGCTTTCGATCAGCGCCTCCGGGCAAGGTTCGCCGTATTTTTCCAGCAGGTCGCGTTCCAGCGATCCGGCGTTGACGCCAATGCGGATCGAGCAGCCATTGGCCTTGGCGGCGCGGACGACTTCGGCAACGCGGTCCGATCCGCCGATATTGCCGGGGTTGATACGCAAGCAGGCCGCGCCCGCATCGGCGGCTTCCAACGCGCGTTTGTAGTGGAAATGAATGTCGGCGACCAAGGGCACGTTCGACCCGCGCACAATCTCGCGGAATGCCGCGGTGCTGTCGGTATCGGGGCAGGATACGCGCACGATATCCGCGCCCGCTTCTTCGCACCGGCGGATCTGTTCGATCGTCGCCTTGGCATCGCTGGTCAGCGTGTTGGTCATGGTTTGCACCGCGATCGGGGCATCGCCCCCGACGGGCACGCGGCCCACCATGATCTGACGGCTTTGGCGACGGGCGATATCACGCCAGGGACGGATGGAGGACATGGCGCCTCTATAGCGCTGTACCGCTGGCGCGGCAAACGGGAAGGCGAGGTTTTAAGGGCAGGTTTTTGGCCTCGACCCTCTACCCAAACTTGTCCGCCTTTCGCTGCCCGAACCGCATTCCCTGTTCCAACCGCCCGCGCAATTGGGTGTAATAGGCGTCGAGGAAGGGCCGCGCTTCGTCGCTGCCCGGCGCGTCCCAGCCGATTTTGGCACAGATTGCGGCGGCGACGGCGGCGATCGGTTCCGCTTGGGCCTCGCGCAGCACGCGTTCGAGGGTTTGCAATTCATATTCGCCATAGGCGGCGAGGTCCGCCGGGCCGAAGGCATAGGCGGAACTGGTGGGGCGGGCGGTGGCGGCGAGGCTGGGCTCGAGGCGGTGGCGGGGGGCCTCGACCACCCATGTGCCGGCGATAAGGTCGCCGGCGCGCAAGGCATCGCGGTTGAAACAGGGCAGCAGTGCGAACAGCAAAAACCACGCGGCGGCGGCCCAATTGACCGGCGTGGCCGAGGGGCTGCCAAAGGCGGCGACCATTGTGCCGATCGGCAGAAAGATTTCGATGTCGCGCAGCAGGTTGCGGGCCAGCACCATCTCGGTGGTCAGCCGCGCCCCGTCCCGCGCCGCGATACGGGTGCCCAGCGCGCGCTTGCCGGGGGTGGCGCCGCGCGGACCCAGCTCGAACGCGAGGAACCACGCGTTGCGCAACAGGAACAGCACCGCCAGCCACAGGATGACGAGGAATTGCAGCGCCGCGCCGAATTTCCCATGGCCGAGCGCCGCGTGGTCGAGATTGGCGAGGCCGCCAGCGGTAAAGGCGAGCGCGATGACGCTGAGGAGGAGGACCAGCGCGATGGCGGCGAGGTCGAGCAGTAGCGCGCCCAGCCGCGCCCCCCGGCTG
>CAIOKP010000234.1 GCA_903858875.1 uncultured Sphingomonadales bacterium | reverse complement strand
TTATTCATTACCGGCATCAGCGCGCCCCTGTTTGAGGAGGATACCCGATGACCGACCCCGTTGCCGATGGTTTCGCCGGGCGGATCACCCGCTATTTCGCGCTGGCGGAGCGGGGAACGACGGTCCGCACCGAGGTGTTGGCCGGGTTCACCACGTTTTTGACCATGGCCTATATCGTGTTGGTCAATCCGGCGATTTTGGGGCAGGCCGGGATGCCGGTCGCCTCGGTCGCGGCAGCGACGTGCTTTGCGGCGGCGTTCGCCTCGATCCTGATGGGGTTGGTGGCCAATACGCCGCTGGCATTGGCACCGGGCATGGGGCTGAACGCCTATTTCAGCTTTACCGTGGTGCAGCAGATGCATGTGCCTTGGCCGGTCGCGCTGGGCTGTGTGATGATATCGGGGTGCGCGTTTTTGGTGCTGACGCTGACCGGGGTGCGGCAGTTGATCGTTGCGGTCATTCCCAACTATCTGTTTGCGGCGGTGGCGGGGGGCATCGGGCTATTCATCGGATTTATCGGGCTGAAGGATGCAGGGATCGTCGTGGCGAACCCGGCGACCTTTGTGGCGCTGGGCGATTTAAAGGCGCCGGGAGCCTCGCTGGCGCTGTTTGGCCTGTTGTTGATCGGGTCGTTGTCGGTGTGGAATGTGCGGGCGGCGATGTTGATCGGCATTGTGGCGACGACGCTGGTCGCGTGGGCCATGGGCATGGTGCATGTCGGACATGACCCGTACAGCCTGTCGGCGCTGACCGCGACGGCGTTCAAGCTCGATCTGCCGGGCGTGTTAAAGCTGAAGGGCGGCTTGCTCGAAATCCTGTTTGTGTTTCTGTTTGTCGATCTGTTCGACAATATCGGTACGCTGGTCGCGGTGACCAAGCGGGCCGGGTTGATGGATGCGGCGGGGCGGATTCCCGGCCTCAACCGCATTTTGATGACCGATGCGGTGGCGACCATCGTCGGGTCGATGGCGGGCACCAGCACTGTCACCAGCTATGTCGAAAGCGCGGCCGGCGTGCAGGCAGGCGGTCGGTCGGGGTTGACCGCGGTGGTGGCGGGGCTGTTGTTCCTGCTGACCATGTTTGTCGCCCCCTATGCGCAATTGGTGCCTTTGGCCGCGACGGCGCCGGCGTTGATTGTCGTGGGCGGGCTGATGCTCTTGCCACTGGTCGAGGTGCATTGGGATGATCCGATGGCGGCGATCCCGGCGTTTTTGACCGTGGCGATGATCCCGCTGACGTTTTCGATCGCCAATGGGTTGGCGCTGGGCATTACGGCCCATGCGGCGCTGACGCTGGTGCGCGGCCGGGCGCGGCGTTCGGATTGGTTTCTGTTTGTGTTGGCGGGGCTGTTTGTGGTGCGCTTTGCGTGGATGGGGACGGCGTAATGTCGAATAATGGGATGATGACGGTAACCGGCCAGCACGGCATGGTGACTGCGCCGCATTTCCTTGCGTCGGAGGCGGGCCTGTCGGTGTTGCGCGATGGCGGCACGGCGGCAGAGGCGAGCGTGGCGGTCGCGGCGTGCCTCGCGGTGGTCTATCCCCATATGACCGGGATCGGCGGCGATGGCTTTTGGCTGATGGCCGAGCCGGATGGCCGCGTTCATGCGGTGCATGGCTGCGGCGGCGCGGCGGTGGCGGCGGATCTGGCGCTGTATGCCGGGTTGGCGACAGTGCCGTTTCGGGGGCCATTGGCGGCCAATACGGTGGCGGGCGCGATTTCGGCCTGGGAAGCGGTGCTGGCAGGCGGCGGGCAGATGCCGTTGTCGCGCCTGTTGCGCGACGCGATTGGCCATGCCGAGGCAGGCGTTGCGGTGACGGTGGGCGCGGCGGCGATCGCGGCGGCCAAGGGCGCGGAATTGCGCGGGCAACCGGGCGCCTATGCGACGATTTTCGAGCCGGCCGGCCGGCCGTTGCAGGTCGGCGATATGTTGCGCCAGCCGGCTTTGGCCGAAACTTTGCGAACGCTGGCGGCAGACGGGCTGGACGGGTTTTATCGCGGCGCTTTGGCAGGGCGGATTGCGCGGGATCTGGCGGCTTTGGGCAGTCCGGTGGCGGCGGACGATCTGGCGGCGCATCGTGCGACGCGGCCGGCGCCCTTGCATGTCGGGATCGATGGCGCGCGGCTGTATAATTCCGCGCCGCCGACGCAGGGGTTTGCCTCGCTGGTCATCCTTGCGCTGTTTGATCGCCTGGCGGTAGCGGGTTCCGGGGGAACCGTCGATGGGTTCGACCATGTCCACGGGCTGATCGAGGCGACCAAGCAG
>CAIOKP010000233.1 GCA_903858875.1 uncultured Sphingomonadales bacterium | reverse complement strand
TGCCCCGGCCAATGGCAAAGAAGATGAAACCGAAGAAGATCAGCACCCAGAAAATCTGGGAAGCATAGGTTGCGGATAGCTGCGCAATCTGGGGCATCGTGGTGTCCGGTTCTGTTGCGTCCGGCCAAACCTGTCCGGCCGGAATGGGCCGGATGGCAAACACGCCGCGATGACGCAGCGCCGGGCCGGTTTAATTCAGCAGTGACCCGGCCGGCCGGGGCGAACCCCGACCAAGCCGTCCACTGTCATACGTTCAGGCAACGAAGATCAGGATCATCGCCACGACGAACGAAAGCAGGCCCAAAAGTTCAGCGGCTGCGAAACCGATGAACAGGCGGCCCTGCTGGCCATCAGCAGCGCCGGGGTTGCGCAGAGCGCTTTCCAGGAACGAACCGAAGACGTTACCCACGCCGATGGCGGCAATACCGGCACCGATTGCGGCCAGACCAGCACCGATCAGCTTTGCGCTTGCAGGTTCCATATCCATAACTCCTCTTGAACGAATATCGTTGGGTTGAAAGACGTATACTTAGTGAAGATTTTCGGCGTCATTGAGGTACAGCGACGTCAACAGCGCGAAAACATAGGCCTGAATGCCGGCCACCAGAATTTCCAGGGCGCAAATGGCAATCATCAGCAAAAAGCTGGGCAGACCGACGACCGCACCCCACAGCAGCCCGGAATTGGCGCTGGAGATCACGAAGCTGGAGAGAACTTCCAGCAGGACGTGGCCGGCCATCATCGCCACGAACAGTCGCAGCGCGAGGCTGAACGGACGGACGAGAAACGAGATCAGCTCGATAAACGGGATCAGCCACAACAGCCACACCGGCGTACCATGCGGCACAAACAGCGAAAAGAAGTGCAGCTTGTGCTTGGCGAAGCCGACGATCAGCACGATCGAGAACGACAGGATCGCCAACACGCCGGTGACCGAAAAATGGCTGGTCGCGGTAAAGGGATGGACCCCCACCAGACCCAGCGGCAACAGGCCCAGCATGTTCGAAAACAGGATGAACATGAACAACGAAAAGATGTAAGGCACATACTTCTTGCCAGCGGGGCCAACATTGGCGGCCAACAGATTGTCGATGAAGCCCGTCATGGTCTCCACCGCCATCTGCCAGCGCCCGGGCACCAGCTTTTGCTTCATGCCACCGGCCACAAACACCCACAGCACAATGGTGGTGATCGCCATCCACAGCGCCGAATTGGTAAAGGCAATGGAATGCCCAGCGATTGCCCAGTGATCGGTGCCGAAAAGCGGCTCGATCAAGAACTGGTGCATCGGATCGACTTTGCCCTGCTCGGCTGCCACGGTTTCGCCCTCTTATTGCCCCTGCACGACGCGCCGATCCCCCTATTCGTCGGGTTGATCAGGTTGCCGGCTCGAAATCCGGATAATGTTCCTGAAGGCGACGATGGTGCCAAGCGCCATCACTACCAACAGACCCCAGTGGCCGCGCCCGATCAACCGGTCAATGACCCAGCCGAAAAACGCGCCCCCGCCGATCCCCGCAATGAGTTCGGTCAGAACCCGGTTGCCCAACCGATAACTCGCATCGGATTGCGCCCCCGCATTCGGCCTGTTGCGCTTATCCTCCCGCTCGCGCGCGGCCAAAAGCCGCTTGTCGAGCGCGTCGAGACGCGCATCCTCACCGTTTTGATCCTGCGCTTCTGGCTCGTTGCTCATTCCAGCTCCTTAACCGCCAGATCCCGTGAGGACCATGCGAAAAAGACGGCATGTGCACCGGCTGTCTGCCCAGGGCGCCGCCCCCTTAAGCGGGGGGTGCAATCGAGTCAACCGGGGCGGACGTAGTAGTAAGGTAGTAGATGGCGTTCCCCGCGCAAAACCGCCGGGTACGTATGCACAAGTTTTGCCGCGCAGCGCCCCAAATCGCTCTACCGCCGGATCAAATACGCGAATCGCCCAAGGGCTATCCCACCAGCCGGCCTGCCACCCGCTTTTCCTTGCGCGATGACGGATGACCGGCAATGCTATATGTATATTCCCGATGGAGGCTTTGGGGTGAGCAAGCGCGACCTGTTCAACGATGAAAGCCCGGCGCGCCTGCGCGAGGCGCCGATGCGCGATATGTTGGCAGGCGCGACACCTGCGCCACCGCCCCGTGATGTGCCCGCCGTCGACGTTGGCAACGATCCGTCCGGCCATCGGGGCCGATTGCGCAAACGGTTGATGGAGGGCGGGCCGGAGGCCTTGGCCGACCATGAAATCGTCGAATACCTGTTGATGACGGCGATTCCCCGGCGCGATACCAAACCGCTGGCGCGCACTTTGCTTGCGCGGTTCGGATCTTTGGCCGGTGTGTTCAACGCCGACCCGGGCGCTTTGGCCCAACATCCCGGCATGGGCGAGATCAGCGCCGCCGCCTTTCGCATCGTGGCCGTTGCCGCCCGCCGTTTTGCTCGCACGCAGGCGACGGACAAGCCGGTGCTGAGTTCGTGGCAGGCGCTGATTTCCTACCTGACCATCGATATGGCGCATCTGACGGTGGAGCGGGTGCGGGTCCTGTATCTCGATACGAAAAACCGGCTGATCCGCGATGAACATGTCGCCGACGGCAGCATCGACGAGGCCGCGATCCACCCGCGCGAGGTGATCCGTCGGGCGCTCGACCTTGGCGCTGCATCATTGATCCTTGTCCACAACCATCCGTCGGGATCGCCCGAACCCAGCCGCGCCGACATCCAGATGACCCAGCGCATCGCCGAGGCCGGGCGATTGTTGGGCATTGAAGTGCATGACCATGTCATCATTGGGCGCGAGGGACACGTCTCGCTGCGCGCCAAGGGATTGATCTGAAACAGCCCAGATCCGGGACTTTTGCCATCGGTCACGCGGGTAAAACCGCCTTTCGCGCTTGCCTTTGGCGGCATAGCGCCCTAGCGGCGCGGCATATAAAGCCATTCGGAGGATTGCATGGTACCCCGTTACGCCCGCCCGACGATGACCGCGATCTGGGAACCCGAAGCCCGCTACAAGATCTGGTTCGAGATCGAGGCCCACGCCACACAAAAGCTCGGCGAATTGGGCGTTGTGCCCGCTTCTGGCGCCAAGGCGCTGTGGGATTGGTGGGCGACGAACCCGACCATCGACGTGGCCGCCATCGACGCGATCGAGGCCGTGACCAAGCACGACGTTATCGCGTTTCTCGACTGGGTCGCCAAGCAGGTCGGCCCCGAGGCACGCTTCATGCACCAGGGCATGACCAGCTCTGACGTGCTCGACACGACGTTGAGCGTGCAATTGGCGCAGGCCGCCGACGTCCTGCTGGCCGACATCGACGCGCTGCTGGCCGCGATCAAGCGCCGCGCGATGGAGCATAAATACACCCCCACCATCGGGCGCAGCCACGGCAT
>CAIOKP010000232.1 GCA_903858875.1 uncultured Sphingomonadales bacterium | reverse complement strand
CGATGACACGACTGACCGGTAAACTGGTGATCGCCACCCATAACCTTGGCAAGCTGCACGAGATGCAATTGCTGGTGGCCCCTTATGGTGTGGAGTGTGTCTCGGCGGCTGACCTCGGGCTGGAGGAACCCGAGGAAGTCGGCACGACCTTTATCGAGAATGCCTTGATGAAGGCCCGTGTCGCCGCAAGGGCAAGCGGCCTACCGGCGCTGGCCGATGATTCCGGGCTTTGCGTTGATGCGCTGGGCGGGCGCCCCGGCGTTTACACCGCCGATTGGGCCGAACGCCATTGGTACGAGGGGCCAGAGGGGCGCGACTGGTTCATGGCGATGGGCAAGGTCGAAGGGCTGCTCTGCGAACATGGGTCCGACGTTGGCCGCGCCGCGCATTTTGCCTGTGTGTTGGCGGTCGCATGGCCCGATGGCGTCCATGCGATTTACGAAGGCCGGGTCGATGGCACGATGACTTGGCCGCCTCGCGGGCGGATGGGTTTCGGTTTCGACCCGGTGTTTGTGCCGCGCGGCGACACCCGCACCTTTGCCGAGCTGCCCGCCACCGAAAAGCATGTCATCAGCCACCGCGCCGACGCCTTTCGCAAACTGGTGGCCGATCAGTTCAGCTAAACGTTTTACGGGACCCGTTGGCCATAGACATTGCCTGCTGGCCAATAGCGGCAAACGAGATAGTCGTCGTGTGCGCCTTTGGCGATGGCACAGCCGACCTGGCGGGTTTGGCGCCAGATGATCTGGGTATAATGCCCGACATTGTGCCAATCGCCATCGCGCGCGATCGCCGGAAAAGTGCCGGGTGTGAAATCCCGACGTTCGTCAAGGAAATTTCCGACCATCGCCTCGACCGGATAGGCGCCGCTGGTACCCATGAACAGGTTTTCGCCGGCCTGATGCCGCACGCCCGGCGATGAATGCTCAAACCGCCCCGACCGCGCCAGTTCCTGCGCCCAGTCCCGCGCGCTGATTGCCAAACTCTCGTCCCAAACCAGCGGAGGCACATCAAACCGCGCTCGTTCGTTATTATGTGCGGCCAGTATGCGATTCGACAAGGCGAGTGTCATCACTGGGGCATTGAACGCCGCCGGGGCATTATGGAATGATGGAGCCTCGATGGCAGTCCCCCGCGCCACGGCGCCAGAACAGCTGAGAAACAGGACGGGGACGAGCAAACGAAACGGGTGATTCATGGAGGCCCCTATTGACAGCCGTCGATTAAAGCCGCGTGAACGACCCATGGCACGCGCACTGTATATCCATTGGCCCTTTTGTTTGAAGAAGTGCCCTTATTGCGACTTCAACAGCCACGTGCGCGATGGCGTTGACCACGCCCTATGGCAGCGCGAGATGATCGCCGACATGCGGCGCGAGGCGGACATCGCCGGTGGTGCGCCACTCAGCAGCATCTTCTTTGGCGGTGGCACGCCTTCGCTGATGCCCCCTACCCTCGTCGCCGCGCTATTGGCCGAGGCCGAGCGGCTATGGGGTTTTGCCCCCGGCATCGAGATCACGCTGGAAGCCAATCCTTCATCAGTCGAGGCGGCCAATTTTGCGGCGCTGGCCAAGGCGGGGGTCAACCGGGTGTCATTGGGGGTGCAGGCGCTAGATGACAGGGCGTTGCGGTTCCTTGGGCGGCTGCATGGCGTGGATGAGGCGCTGGCCGCGCTGGCCATCGCGCAAACCCATTTCACGCGCGTCAGCTTTGACCTCATCTATGCCCGCCCGGGCCAGAGCATGGCCGATTGGGAGGCGGAGCTGACCCGCGCGTTGTCGTTCGGCACCGATCATCTGTCGCTGTATCAACTGACGATCGAGGCGGGCACCCGCTTTGCGACACTGGTGCGCGAGGGGGCGTTTGCACCGCTGGCCGATGATCCGGCGGCGGATCTGTTTACCCTCACCCGCGCAATCACCGCCGCGCGGGGTATGCCGGCTTATGAAGTGTCGAACCACGCCCGTAAGGGGCAGGAAAGCCGCCACAACCTGACCTATTGGCGCTATCAGGACTATGCCGGGATTGGCCCAGGGGCCCATGGTCGGCGCGGCGGGGTGGCGACAACCAGGCATAAAAAGCCCGAAAACTGGCTGTCGGCGGTCGCGACACAGGGCGATGGCATTGCCGACGCACGCGCCTTGTCGGCATCGGAACAGGCGGCCGAGGCGATGCTGATGGGGCTGCGGCTGGCCGAAGGGGTTGATGTCGCGGGTCTTGCGGCACGGTTTGGTTTTGCCGAGGCCGATCTGGTCGATCCGGCCAAGGCGGCATTGTACACGCAACAAGGTTTGATGCAGCAGGCCGAGGGCCGCATCATCGTGACGGAACCCGGCATGTTGGTGCTCAATTCGCTGATCGCAGAACTGGTGCCGGCGGCGCTGGTGGCATGACCGACCTTGCCGCCCGCGCTGATCTTGTCGCCGCGTGGCAGGCCTATCTGGAACATGGCCGCCGCCGGTCGCCCCACACGGTGCGCGCCTATGTCACGACGGCGACGCGGTTGATCGCGGCGGTTGGGGCCGAGAGTTGGGCGGCGTTGGCGCGGATCGATGCGGGGGCGTTGCGCGTGCATCTGGCCGAGCGGCGGGCGGCGGGGATTGGCAATGTGTCCGCCGCGCGCGAATTATCGGCATTAAAGGCATTTCTGGCCTTTGCGCGCGAACGGGCGGGAATGGCCGATCCCGCCGCGCCGCGATTGCGGG
>CAIOKP010000231.1 GCA_903858875.1 uncultured Sphingomonadales bacterium | reverse complement strand
GGCTGATCGTCGCGCGGCTCTATGCGCATGGCGTGCCGGTGGCGGGGGTGGACCGGCTGCGGCTGGGCGCACCTTTGGCGGTGCGCGATCTGGTGGCGGCGCTGCGCTTTGCGGCGCAACCGATGGATGATCTGACGCTGGCCGCGCTATTGGTCTCGCCGATTTTCGGCTGGAGCCAGGCCGACTTGCTGGCCCATGCCTATCGCCCCGATCGGATGCATTTGTGGGATCACCTGCGCAGGTCGAGCGACACGCAAGTGCATGCTGCGGTGATCCAATTGCAGGACCTGTTGTCGCGGGCCGATTTTGAACCGGTGCCGGCCTTGCTCCATTGGCTGTTGGTCGGCCCGTGGCGGGCGCGGGCGGCACTGGTTGCGCGGCTGGGGCATGAGGCGAACGATCCGCTCGATGAATTGATCAACGCCGCGCATGCCTATGCGACGACCGCGACGCCCAGTCTCGCCGGGTTCCTCGCGTGGTTTGACGCGGGCGATGGCGAATTGAAGCGCGAGGCCGGGCGATCGGACGGCTTGGTCCGGGTGATGACCGTGCATGGGTCCAAGGGGTTGCAGGCGCCGATTGTCATCCTGGCCGATGCGACGGGCAATCCCGATCGCGGGCACGGATCGCCGATTGCGGTGCCCGACCCGATGGCGGCGGTCACCGGCGATGAGCGCCGCGTGCCGATCCCGCAGCTGAAGAAAGAAGATAAACTCGGCCCCATTGCCGAGGCCGAGGCGCGCGCCGCCAAGGCTGAGGGCGAGGAACATTGGCGGCTGCTGTACGTCGCGATGACCCGGGCGGAGGAGGCGCTGTATATCGGCGGTGCGCTCGGCCGCAGTGAAAAAGTTCCGGCGCCCGGCAGTTGGTACGCGCGGTTGGCCGAATTGTTCGAGGCCGACACATGGGTCGAAGATCCGATCTGGGGCGCCCACGCCGCCTATGGGGAGAGCGCGGTAGCCCCGGTGTGGCCGGCGCAATCGATGGAATTGGGGCTGTCGTCGGCGCTGCCGGGCTGGCTGACCCGCGCGCCGGACGAGGAGCAGCGCCCGCCGCGTCCGCTCGCGCCGTCGTCGCTCGGTGAGGATACCGCCGCCGATCCGCCATCGCCAGCGGGTGTGGTGCGCGCGATGGCGGCGCGGCGCGGGGTGTTGATCCACGGCTTGCTCGAACGGTTGCCGGCGGTCGCCGAGGATCAGCGCGCATTTGCCGCGACGAAATGGCTGGAGCGACAGGCGGGCGATCTCGATGCGCCGATCCGCGATGAAATGGTGGCGGCGGCGCTGAAAGTGCTGGGCGATGCGACTTGGGCGGACCTATTTGGGCCGGAGGCGCTGGCCGAAGTGCCGATTGCGGCGACGGTCGGCGGGGTCGTGGTGGCGGGCACGATTGACCGCTTGCTGGTGACGCCGACGCGCATTCGGCTGATCGATTTCAAGACAGCGCGGCGGCCACCCACGGGCCTCGACAGGGTGCCGGTGGCGATCCTGCGCCAGATGGCCGCCTATACCGCCGCGCTGGAGGCGGCCTACCCCGGCCGGCGCGTCGAGGCCGCGCTGCTGTATACCGAGGTACCGATGGTGATCGAATTGCCTGATGCTGTGCTCGATCTCCACAAGCGCGCCTGGGGCGTTGCAGAGAAAAGTTTCGCTGGCTGAGATCGTCAACGCTGGTTGTCAAACAGGCATCAGCCCCTAGATAAGACACCAAATACGAGGAGTTACCCCATGGCTACGATCAAAGTTACCGACGCCACCTTTGCCACCGATGTTTTGGCCTCCACCAAGCCGGTGCTGGTCGATTTTTGGGCCGATTGGTGCGGGCCGTGCAAGATGATCGGGCCGGCGCTCGAGGAAATCAGCGACGAATTGGCCGATAGCGTGACCATCGCGAAGGTCGACATCATGGAAAACACCGACATCGCCAGCCAGTTTGGCGTGCAGTCGATCCCGCTGATGATCCTGTTCAAGGATGGCAAGCCGGTCGCGCAAAAGTTGGGCGCAGCACCCAAGAGCCAGTTGAAGGGCTGGATCGAAGGGGCTTTGTAAGCAAGGTTTAGGTGCGAGGGGTACTCTCTCGCACCTACTCCATCAAATTCCCACCATCCGCGCCGCCAGCCCCTCCCACAACGCGGGCGAGGCCGCCGCGATCATGCCGCGCCGGTTGTCGTCGACGCGATAGGCTGTGCCATCGACCCGCGCCGCCTTGCCGCCCGACTCGTTGAGGAACAGCACGCCCGCGGCGTGGTCCCATGCCAGTGTGCGTTCGAACACCGACAGGTCGTTCACCCCCAGTGCCAAGCGCGGATATTGTTCCGCGGCGCAGCGGGGGATGTCGACCATGCGGTAATGCGGCGCGATCTGGGTCAGCACCGCGTCGCGCCGGGCGGCATCGGCGAACAGGACCGAGACGGCGGCGACGGGCGGGGCCTCGCCCGTGGTGCGGGCGGTGATGCGCTCGCCATCGACATAGGCGCCTTCGCCGGTGCGCGCGTGGCAGAACCGGCCGGTCAGCACATCATAGATCCACCCGCCGATGGTCTCGCCCCCTTGGGACAGCGCGATAAGGATGCCGAATGGCGGCTTGCCAGCGGCGAAATTGTTGGTGCCGTCCAGCGGGTCGATGATCCAGCACAATTGGCTCGACAGGCGGTCGAGGATGGCGGGGTCGGCATGGGCGGCTTCCTCGCCGACGATGGCGGCCTCGGGCAGGATGCGCGACAGGCCCTCGGCGATGATCGCTTCGCTTTCCTTGTCGGCGATGGTGACGAGGTCGTTCGCCGCCTTTTCGATGATGTCGCTGGCAGCGAGATGTTGATAGCGCGGGCGGATCGCCCGGGCGGACGCATCGGCCATGACGGCATAGACGGCTTCGGTCAGGCTATCAGTCATGGGCAAGCACTCACGTCAGGGGGATCATCACATTGGCGGCATAGCCGGGGCGCAGTTTCAGCCGCTCGTACCACGCCGCGACATGGGGCACCGCGGGGCGCGGCATGTCGAGGCTAAAGAATGTGTGGGCATAGGTGCCCATCGGAATATCGGCGATGCCAAACGCCGGGCCGGACAGCCATGGCCGTTGCGCGAGTTCGGCGTCCAGCCGTTGCATCAGCACGCCCGACGCCGCCGCCGATCGCGCAATGACCGCAGCGTCGCGGTGGTCTGGCGCGACGCGGACATATTGCAGGAAGGCATCCCGCTGGGCGTCGGCAAAGCTGAATTGCCAGTCCATCCACATATCGCCGCGGGCGCGGATGTGGAGATCGCTGGGCCATAATTCTGGCGCATATTTGGTCGCCAGATAGCGCAGGATGGCGTTCGATTCATACAGGACGAAACCGTCATCCTCGATCGTCGGCACCAGCCGGTTGGGGTTCATCGCCAGATAGGCGTCGGTATAGCCAAACGTCCCGCCAATATCGCGGCGGTCATAGGCGATGCCCATTTCCTCTGCCGCCCACGCGACTTTCTTGACGTTATGCGAATTGAGCCGGCCCCACACGATCAGCATCCGCGTCAGCTCCGATAATCGGCGTTGATCGAGATATAGCCATGCGTCAGATCGCAAGTCCACACCGTCGCGCGGCCTTGGCCCAGGCCAATATCAACCTCGATGCTGATCTCGCGCCCGCGCAGGTGGGCGGCGACCGGCGCCTCGTCATAATCGGCCAGCGGTTGACCATCTTTGGCCGCCCATATGCCGCCAAAGCCGATCGACAACAGGTCGCGGTTGGCCGGTTCGCCCGCCTTGCCAACGGCCATGACGACGCGGCCCCAATTGGCGTCCTCGCCCGCGATGGCGGTTTTGACCAGCGGCGAATTGGCGATGGCGAGGCCGATCTTGCGCGCCGATGCGTCGTTCACCGCGCCAGTAACCGATACGGCGATGAATTTCTGCGCGCCTTCGCCATCCTTGACCACCAATTGCGCCAATTGGCGGCACACATCGGTCAAGGCGGCGGCAAACGCATCCGCGCCCGCGCAGCCAGCGCCATTGATGCGATCATTGCCCGCCTTGCCCGTGGCGAAGGCCAGCACGGTGTCGCTGGTCGAGGTGTCGCTGTCGACCGTGATGCAGTTAAAGGTTTCATTGGCCGCCGCGCTCAACAATTCTTGCAAATAGGCCGGCGCGATGGCGGCGTCGGTAAAGATATAGCCCAGCATTGTCGCCATATCGGGGGCGATCATGCCTGACCCCTTGATAAAGGCGGACAGGGTGATGGTCCGGCCATCGACGATCGCGGTGGCGGTGGCGCCCTTGGCAAAGGTGTCGGTGGTGCCGATGGTGTGGGCGGCGTCCAGCCAAGTGCATGGCGCGGCCTTGACCACGGCATCGACGCCCTCGCGCGCCTTGTCCTTGGGCAGAGGCACGCCGATCACGCCGGTGGAGGACACAAACACCTGTTCGCGCGGCGCGTTCAGGTGGGCTGCGACCTGATCCATGATCTGTTCGACCGCTTCGCGCCCGCGATAGCCGGTGAAGGCGTTCGAATTGCCAGCATTGACGATCAGCGCGCGGGCTTGGCCCTGTTTGATATTCGCGCGGCCAATCTCGACCTCGGACGAACAGCAGATGTTGCGGGTAAAGACGCCCGCGACGCTCGTCCCCTCGGCCAGTTCGACATAGGTCAGGTCACAGCGGCTCCAATCCTTGTACCCGGCGCGGGCGACGCGCAAGGTGACGCCGGCAATTGCGGGCATGGCGGGAAAGGGCGTGGCGAGCGGGGAGATGGCGTCAGACATAGGCACCGGGTTAGCGCCAGACGGCGCCCGGTTCAACCGCGCGCTTTGCGCAATCCGACAGGAATGCCGCGTGCCAGCGGACTGATGGCCAAGGCGCCGGCCAGCGCAAAGGTCGCGACCAGTGTCGCGCCCCGGATGGCGTCGAGATGTGCCGGATGGCCATGCGCGATCCGCGCACCCACCACCAGCACCGGCACATGGATTGCATAGACAGGATAAGAAAGCCGCCCCAGCGCATCGGCAGCCCGCGCCGCGATGCCGGGCATCACCACCTGTGCCGCGATCCAGAGCGCCGGGGGAAAAATCACGAACACCGCAATCATATCCGCCATGGGCGAGGCCAGCGGCCACCACCCAGCGGTCAACAACACAAATGGCACCGGCAAGACGGCGACCCCGTTCCAGTGGCCCAACGCAATTCGCCCCCGACCAGCGGCAAATTGCCGGCCGAGCCACACGCCCAGCGCATAGCCAAAGCCGACCCGCGCCAATCCGCCCCACCAGTTTGGCACGATATCGCCGATACCCAACGTGCCAAAATGCCACCCCAATGCGGCTAACAGGGCTCCGCAAGCGAGGGCGAAACACAGCACTGCCCGGTCGCTCAGTCGCCAAAGCCCCGCGGCGTGAAGCGCGTTGGCGAGGATTTCGAACGTCACCGACCATTGCGGCCCATCGAGCGGATAGATCCCCCAAACCCCACGAAAATCAGACAGCAGCAGCAGACCTAGCCCGGTCAACACCAGCGGACGCGTGCCGCCATAGGCCCACCATTGCCCCGCCCCCGCGATGACGATGCCCACCGCCAACACGGGCCATAGGCGAGCGAGGCGTTGGATCAGAAAGCGGTTGGCGATCAGGCCGGCGCGGAATTTTGGCTCAAAGGCGAGGGTCAGGACGAAGCCCGACAGCATGAAGAAGAAATCCACCGCCAGATAGGCGCGCGCAAACAGCCCGTGCGAGCCATACAGCCCGGGTTCGTGGTGAAACACCACCGCTATCGCTGCGATCCCGCGCAGGGCATCGAGCAGCGGCAGCCGGGTAACGGCTTTGAGGCGAGGGGCGGATGGCTCCATACTGGCGGCTTTGCGACAGGTTGGGCAGGGGTGCAATGGGTTGAATTTGGTGTGCCCGCCGGCGTGGCGGTGGTAACCCTCGTTGCGGCAATTCTGGATGGAGGCGATGATGTTGGCTGCGGCGTTGATCTGGATAATGGCTGAGGGGGTGGCGCCGCCGGTTTTGGCGCCGCCAACCGTACCGGATCGGGTATTCGCGCCCGCCGGGCCTGCGCCTTTGGAAAATCCGGGCAATTGGATCAAACCCGAGGATTATCCCGTCACCGCGCTGCGCAATGGCGAGGCAGGGACGACGGGGTTTGCCTTGTCGCTTGATGCGCTGGGGCGGATTACCGCTTGCGCAATCACGTCGAGCAGCGGATCCTCTACGTTGGACCTTGCGACCTGCGCATTGTTGCAACAGCGGGCGAAATTTCGCCCCGCCACCGATGCGGCGGGACAGCCCTTGGCCGGCACCTATCACAGCCGGACACACTGGGTTTTGCCCGCGCCGCCAGTTTTGCCAACCGCGATGGAACTGACAACCAGCTTCATCGTCGAGTTGGATGGAACGCGGAGCCATTGCATCGTGAAGGGTACAGGCCCACTGCCCGCCGATCGCACCCCCTTGGCGGCAAAATTGTGTCAGGGGCAGCCCTTCACGGAGCCTTATCGCAATGCGCAAGGGCAGCCCATCCGCCAGCGCGTGACACGGACGGTCAGCACCACCGTGGAAGATGTCGCGGAATAGGGCGGGTCCCGGTAATCGCCGCCGGTAATCGCGTGCAGTTATTGCGGGCGAGGGGGCGGCAGGTCTGGACGGGGGGCGATTGCGGCCCTATACCTATCTAACGATGTTTCGGTTGCTGCTTACCTTGTTGGCGCTGATGTCGGGGCTGACTTGCGTCAGCGGCCCGGCGCAGGCTCGCGCCTATGATGCCGAATTTGGCCGGACGCGCGCCGAAATCGGCTCGGTGGTGCTGGCCTCTGGCGCCGCGCGCGTGTCGGCGCATGTGGTGGCCCATGCGGCCGAAATCGTGCGACCGTCCTTGCCCCGTCTGACCGATACGGCGCCCGCGCCGCTGGCCCCTGTGGCGGTGGTTGCGGCGGTCTATACCGGTATCGACCGCGCCCGCGAATAGAGCGGGGCCTGCGCGCCCTATCTGATTGCCTTGGGCGGCCCCGGGACGGGCCGGCCCTCGCGCCAAACCCTCATCTGAATTCAGGATATTTAAGCCATGTTTTCCAGCCTTGCCAAGGCCGTCTTCGGCTCGTCCAACGACCGTTATGTCAAATCGCTCGACAAGATCGTCCGCCAGATCGCAGCCTATGAGCCGCAATTGCAGGCGATGACCGACGCGGATCTGGCCGGTATGACCGCAAAGTTCCGCGAGGAATTGGCGGCCGGCAAGACGTTGGATGACATCATGCCCGAGGCATTCGCCGTGGTGCGTGAGGCGTCGGTGCGCAGCCTTGGGATGCGCCATTTCGATGTGCAGATGATCGGCGGCATCGTGCTGCATCGCGGCGAGATCGCCGAAATGCGCACGGGCGAGGGCAAAACGCTGGTCGCGACGCTGGCGGTGTATCTCAACGCGCTGGAGGGCAAGGGCGTCCATGTCGTCACGGTCAACGACTATCTGGCCCGGCGCGATGCCGAAACGATGGGCCTGTTGTATGGCTTTCTCGGCCTGACCGTCGGCGTGATCGTGCCGAACCTCAACGAGGAAGAGCGGCGCGCGGCGTATAATTCCGACATTACCTATGCGACGAATAACGAGCTGGGTTTTGACTATCTGCGCGACAATATGAAGCAGGAGCGGGGCCAGATGGTCCACCGCCCGTTCAACTATGCCATCGTCGATGAAGTGGACTCGATCCTGATCGACGAGGCGCGCACGCCGTTGATCATTTCGGGCCCCACCGATGACAAGAGCGACCTGTATGTCTCGGTCGATGCGGTGGTGCGCGGGCTGATTACCGACACTGACGCGTTTGAGGCGGACGAGAAGGCGAAGAATGTCACGCTGACCGAGGATGGCGTCGAAAAGGCGGAGCGGCTGTTGGAAGAGGCTGGGCTCCTGTTCGGGTCGAACCTTTATGATATTGAAAATACACAGGTTGTTCATCACCTTGATCAGGCGTTGAAGGCCAATGTGATGTTCAAGGCCGACATTGATTACATCGTCAAGGATGACAAGGTCATCATCATCGATGAATTCACCGGCCGCATGATGGATGGCCGCCGCTGGTCCAACGGGCTGCATCAGGCGGTCGAGGCCAAGGAAGGCGTCAAGATCGAGCCCGAGAACCAGACGATGGCCTCGATCACGTTCCAGAACTATTTCCGTATGTATCCCAAGCTGTCGGGCATGACCGGCACGGCCGACACGGAAGCCTTCGAGTTCCAGGAAATTTACGGGCTGGAAGTCGTCGTGATTCCGACGCACAAGCCGATGATCCGCAAGGACAAGTCGGACCTCGTGTTTCTCTCGGAGAACGACAAGTTCCAG
>CAIOKP010000230.1 GCA_903858875.1 uncultured Sphingomonadales bacterium | reverse complement strand
GCGCTGGCGGCAGCAGCCTGTGCGGCGGCAGCGGTTGCCTGCGTTGTCGCGATGCCGGCCTGGGCGCTGGCGGTTGCAGCACTGGCGCTGGCCTGCGATGCGGCGAGGGCCGCATTGGCTTGGCTAGCAGCGGCGGTAGCATCATAGTCGCCCCATGCCGTGCCAGACCAGATCCGGAATTTTCCCGAGGTCGTATTTTCGTACATCACCCCCGGCGACAGCGGGATGGATTGCGCTATGGCGAAGGCATTGGCGGCGGCGTCGGTGGGCAGGGCGCCCATGAAAACGCCGCGAAAGCTTTGCAGCAAGGCCGATGCCGATGTGCTGGCTGCGCTGGCGATAGAGGCCTGTGTGGTGGCCGTGGCCGCGCTTTGCGCCGCCGCTGTTTGGCTGGCCGCAGCGGCCAAAGCCTGCCCGGTCGCCATATCCGCTTTGGACGAGGCGAGGTTGGCCTGCGATGTGGCTTTCGCCGCGCTGGCCAGGGCGCCGACCTGGGCGTCATGTACCTCCGCCTCGGCAATGGTCGCCATGGTAATGGCGTTTTGGGCAAGAGTGCGCGCGACAGGATCGTAGGTCATTCGAAGGGTCCGCCGGGTGGTGTCAGGTGAGCCCCGATAACGCCTGACGCGCGCGTTTTGCGCCACCGTGCGGCGTTGTTGCGCGCGGGCGTACAACGCGCGCGGGTTGAGAAGCGTGCAAGGTTCCTGCCTGTTGGGTGTCATCAACAGGAGGCGATTGTGACCGCGACCAACCATCAGCATATTATGACCGGGGCCGCGTGATCATGGGGCCGCACCATGACGCCATCAAACATGCGGGCGACCTTGCCGCGACCATGGCCAGCGCCTTTGTCGTCGCGTCGCAATGGGCGCAATTGGCCGCGCCGATCATGTCGTTTCTGGTCGGGATCGCCTCGCTGGTCTGGTGGGGGCTGCGCTATATCGAGTGGTTCCGCACCGGGAAGGTCGAGAAGTGACCGGCCCGCGCACTCTTGGCGCCGCTGGCGTCGCGTTGATCCAGCATTTCGAGGGCTGTTCGCGCAGGCGGGCCAGTGGCGATTTACAGGCCTATCCCGATCCGGGCACCGGCGGCGCGCCGTGGACGGTGGGATGGGGGTCGACAGGGCCGGATATTGGGCGCGGCACGATCTGGACGCAGGCGCAGGCCGATGCGCGGTTTGCGCGGGATACCGGGGCGATGGCCGCAAAGGTGGCCACCATGATCGGCGCCGTGCCCACCACCGGCAACCAGTTCGATGCGCTGGTGGCCTTTGCGTACAATCTGGGGGCCAGTGCTTTGGCCGGATCGACGCTGATCAAACTGCACCGCACGGGCGATCACGCCGGGGCGCAGGCCGAATTCGCCAAATGGAACCACGCCGAGGGCAAGGTGCTGCCCGGATTAACCCTGCGCCGCGCCGCCGAGGCCGCGCTTTATGCGAAGGATTGACCATGTTTGCAGAGATTAAGGCCTGGTGGGCGCGTCAGTGGCCGCAGGTGTCGACCAAATTCGGGCTGGTGCTGACCATGGGCGGCGCGATGGCCAATCAAATGGCGCCGCAGCTGACCACGCTAAACGCATCATGGGGCGACACTGCGACCAAGGTGGGCGCAGCGCTCGGGCTGGTGCTGATCATCTGGAACGAAAAGGGCGCCGCCAATGGATGAGGCCACAATCCTTCATCTCGTCTCCCTTCACCTGCGACATAAATGGGCGATGTCGCGGGGGGATTACTTGATCGCCCTGCAACACATGGAGCATATTATGGCATTGAATTTTGACGCATTGCAGGCCGCCGCCGAGGCACTGGTCGCACAGGACCACGCCGATGCCGCCGCTGT
>CAIOKP010000229.1 GCA_903858875.1 uncultured Sphingomonadales bacterium | reverse complement strand
TCGGGTCCCATTTGGGCAACCACCGCCATGGGCCATAATCGAAACTCTCGCCGCTGATGTTCATGTTGTCGGTGTTGAGTACGCCATGGACAAAGCCCGCCGCGCCATAACTGGCGGCCATATCGGCCAGGCGTTCGACCACCTGGTGCAGCAGGATGATGGCGGGGTTTTCGCGTCCGGGCGCCATGTCGGGCGGCGGGGGGCCGGGAAATTGCGTCAGGCAATAGTCAACCAGCGCGCGCATATGCGCTGCCTCGTCCAATACCAGCAGGCGTTGGAATGTGCCGATCCGGATGTGGCCATGGGACAGGCGGACCAGCACGGCCGAGCGGGTCGGGCTGGGCTCATCGCCGCGCCACAGGGCCTCGCCAGTTTCGACCACGGAGAAGGTCTTGGAGGTGTTCGTGCCGAGCGCCTCGAGCATTTCGGTGGCGAGAATCTCGCGCACCGCGCCTTTCAGCGTCAACCGCCCATCGCCCGCGCGGGACCATGGCGTCTGGCCCGACCCCTTGGTGCCGAGGTCGAGCAACCGCCCGCGCGCATCGCGCAATTGCGCAAACAAAAAGCCGCGCCCGTCGCCAAGGTCGGGGTTGAACACCCGAAACTGATGCCCGTGATAGCGCAGCGCCAACGGCGTTTCGAGATTGCCGGGAAGCGATGCAAACCGCCCGAAATGGCGGACCCAACCGGCATCATCCAGCCCGCCGAGCCCCACGCCCCGCGCCCAGCGGTCATTGCGCCAGCGCAGCCGCGTATCGGGAAAATCGGCCGCCGCCACCGGATCGCCCAGCCATTCGGCCAAGGCGATAATCTGTGGGTCGGGCGTATAGGCAATTGCTTGCGGTTCGTCGCGCATACGGCAATAAGTGGGGCCAAGCCGCCGAATGCGCAAGCTGCATCGATGGGCATCACAGTTTCAGACAGGATTGCCCGCAAGGCGATGAGCACATTTACCGATCAATACTGGCAAAGCCCCGATGGGTTACGGCTCCATTATCGCGATTATGCCGGGGGCGACGGGCAGGTGCCGGTGGTATGCCTGCCAGGGTGGACCCGCAATGCGCGCGATTTCGCCGGGCTGGCCGAGCGGTTGGCGGGCGATTGGCGGGTGATTTGCCCCGAAATGCGCGGGCGCGGCGATAGCGATTATTCGAAAAATTCCGCGACCTACAATCCGATGCAATATGTGCAGGATCTCAACGCGCTGTTTGATGCGATCGGGGTTGACCGGTTTGTCGCGGTCGGCACGTCGCTGGGCGGGTTGATGACGATGATTCTGGCGATGGTCGATGCCAAGCGCATTGCTGGCGCGGTGTTGAACGACATTGGCCCGGTGATCGCCCCGGCGGGCCTCGCCCGTATCCGCGATTACGTCGGGCAGGGGCGCAATTTCCCGACCTGGATGCATGCGGCCCGTGAATTGCAAGAAGACCATGCCGCTGCCTTCCCCGATTTCACTATCGCCGATTGGCTGGCGATGGCCAAGCGGGTGATGACGCTGGGGTCAAATGGCCGCGTTGTGTATGATTACGACATGAAGATTGCCGAGCCGTTCGAGGCACCCGGTGGCGAGGCGGGGGTTGATCTGTGGCCCGGCTTTATGGCGCTGGCGGGGCGGCCCTTGCTGGTGCTGCGCGGCGGGTTGTCGGATCTGTTGGCAGCGGACACGCTGCGTGAGATGGCGCAGCGGATGCCCGAGGCCGAAGTGCTGACCGTGCCGCGTGTCGGCCATGCGCCCACGCTGGACGAGCCGGAGGCCGTGGCGGCGATCACCCGGTTGCTGGCGCAGGTGCAGTGACGCGCGCCCAAACACTGGCGCCGACGCGTAAATTGCGCCTGCTCCACCTGCATTCGAGCTTTAACCCCGGCGGCAAGGAATTGCGCTGTGTGCAGTTGATCAACGCCTTTGGCAGCGGCGTTTCGCACACGATCGTGACCGCGATGGCGGGCGCGATGGATGCGGCACGGCGGATCGGGCCGGGCATCGAATGGGATGCAGGCGCGGGGTTTCCCTCGCTGCAAGGGCGCCCGATGCCGTCGCGATTGGCCGAAATCGCCAAGGCGATGGCGGGGTATGACCTCGTGCTCAGCTATAATTTCGGCGCGATGGATGCGGTGCTGGCCCACACGCTGTTCGGCCAATTGCTGAACCTGCCGCCGCTGGTGCATCATGAGGATGGCTTTAATCAGGACGAGGCCGAGCGCCTCTCGCGCACCCGCAACTGGTATCGCCGGATCGCGCTGGGCCGGGCGTCGGCGCTGGTGGTGCCGTCGCAGCGGTTGGAGACGATTGCGCTTGATGTGTGGCACCAGCCACGGGGGCGGGTCCACCGCATCGTTAATGGTATCCAGACCGCCGCCTATACCGCGACGCCCAAGCCCGACGCGCTGCCCCGGGTCATCAAGCGGCCCGGCGAATTGTGGCTGGGTACGCTGGCGGGGCTGCGTGCGGTCAAGAATTTGCCGCGCTTGGTGCGCGCTTTTGCCGAGCTGCCCGAACCGTGGCAGCTAGTGATTCTGGGCGAGGGGCCAGAGCGCGAGGCGATTGTGCAGGAGGCGATCCGGCTGAATATCGGCCACCGTGTCCATTTGCCAGGCTATGCGGCCGATCCGGCAAAGGTCGTCGGCCTGTTCGACCTGTTCGCCCTGTCATCCGACAGCGAGCAATTTCCGATCAGCGTGGTCGAGGCGATGGCCGCCGGTCTGGCGGTGGTATCGACCGATGTGGGCGATGTCGGCGTGATGCTGGCCCGCGAAAATCGGGGCTTTTTGGCGCCGGTCGGGGATGAAGGCGCGCTGGCGGCCTGTTTGGCCCAACTGGCGGGCGATGCGGCATTGCGGGGGCGGATTGGCGCGGCCAATCGCGCATTGGCTGTCGCGGCCTATGATGAACAGACGATGGTCGAGGCCTATCGCGCAATCTATGCCCGGGCGATCGGGCTTGCGGCTTTCCCCTGATCCGCGCACCCGTTATAGCGCATAGACGTTGAAAAGCCCGGGCCATCCGCTAAACGGCTTTTTCATTCTTATTTGGGCCGGCAATGGCCCCGCGATCCACAGGAATTGAATTTTGGCCCTGCGTCCTACCCGCCCCCAGACAAGAGCCGAGCAACTGGCCGAAAAAAACGCCGCGCAAGGCGATGTTTTCCTGCGTGAAGTGAATGACGCGTTGCGCGAAGACGAGATGCTTGGCGCGGTCAAACGCTATGGCAAGCCGGTGGGCGCGGCCGTGGTGGCGGTGCTGGTGGGCTTGGGGGGCTGGCTGTGGTGGGGCAACCATACCGAGGCAGTGGCCGCGGGCCGGGCCGAACAATTGACCATCGCGCTCGATGCGGTGGAGGCCGGGCGCGCCGATCTGGCGACCAAGACGCTCGATCCCATCGCGGCGACGGACGGCACCGGTTCGGCCGCGGTCGCGCGGTTGGTCGAGGCCGGTCTGTTGGTGCAGCAGGGCAAACCCGGAGATGCCGCCACGCGCTATGCGGCTGTGGCCGCCGATGCGGCGACGCCCAAGCCCTATCGCGATTTTGCGACGCTGCGCGAGGTGGCGCTGCGGTTCGACACGATGAAGCCCGACGATGTGGCCGCCAAGCTCAAGCCCTTGGCCGCGCCGGGCAATCCCTGGTTTGCCAGCGCGGGCGAATTGCTCGGCATGGCCTATATCAAGCAGGGGCATAAGGATTTGGCCGCCGCGCTGTTTGGCGCGATTGCCAAGGACAAGGATACGCCCGATTCGCTGCGCGCCCGTTCGCGCCAAATTGCCGCCTTGCTGGGCTTTGACCCGGTCGATGACATTGCCACCCCGACCGATCAGGGCCCCGCTGCCGCGGCCCCAGCGGCCGCCGCACCGGCGCCGCAACAGTGATCACGTGTCCTATGACGGCCAGCATCAAGGAAGACCTTCGCATGACGCTTGATCCCACTCTTCGCCGCCGTTCGGCCAAGTCCGCCATGCTGGCGCTGGCGCTGGCCACGCTGCTTGCCGGATGTTCGCATGGCGGTGCGCCACACCTCGGTCAAAAGCACAAGCCGGCAACGCCGACCGTCGGCCATCGCGAACCTATCCTCAGCCGCGTCGAATCGGCGGCGCAGGCCGATGCCGATATCGCCAATGTGGCGGTTGTGGTGCCCTTGGCGCAGGAAAATACCGAATGGGCGCAGCCCGGCGGTACCGCGTCGAAAAGCATGGGCAACCTCGCGCTGGGCGCCAATCCCAAGCCAATTTGGGAAGTGAAGGTCGCCGGGTCCACCGAGCGTCGCCGTCTGGCCGCCGCGCCCGTGATCGGCGGCGGCATGATGTATGTATTCGACACCGACGGCATTTTGCACGCGTTCGACGCCGCGACAGGTGCGCCCGTCTGGACGCAATCCTTTATGGTCACCGGCGGTGCCGGCGAGGCGGTGTTCGGCGGCGGGGCGAGCTATGATTCGGGCCGCGTCTATGTGACGACCGGCATTGGCGAAGTCGCCGCCGTCGATGCCAAGACCGGCAAGGTCGCGTGGAAGGTGCGTCCGGGCGGCCCGATGCGCGGATCGCCGACGGTCGCCTTTGGCACCGTCTTTGTGATGACGCAGAATAACGAGATTCACGCGCTGAAGGTCGAGGATGGCTCGGAGTTGTGGCAGGAATCGGCCTCGCTGGGTGCAACTGGCGTGTTTGGCGTCGCGGCGCCGGCGGCGGGGCAAGGCTCGGTCATCGCGGGTTTCTCGACCGGGGAGTTGATCGCCTATCGCTATGAAAACGGCCGGACGCTGTGGAACGACGCGTTGGCCCGCACGTCGCTGTCGACCAGCGTTGGCGTGTTGACCGACATCGATGCCGATCCGATCATCGACCGTGGCCGCGTCTATGCGCTGGGTCAGGGCGGCCGTATGGCCGCCTATGAACTGGTCACGGGGCAACGGATTTGGGAACTCAATCTGGCGGGTATCTCGACGCCGGCGATTGCCGGGGAGTGGATCTTTACGCTGACTGACGAATCCAAGCTGCTGTGCATCGCGCGCAATAGCGGCAAGGTGCGGTGGGTAGCGCAGCTTGATCGCTATCATAACGAAAAGAAGAAGGACGGGGCGATCTTCTGGACTGGCCCGGTGATGGCCGGCGACCGGCTGTGGGTGGCCAACAGCCGCGGCGATCTTCATGTCATCAGCGCGATGGATGGCGTGGCGCGCAAATATCTGTCGTTCAAGACGCCGATCACGTTGGCGCCGATCGTGGCGGGCGGCATCCTGTATGTGATCGACGACACAGGGCGGATCACCGCGCTGAAATAAGCATCGGGGGGTTAAAGGCGCCGGCGTTTACCGCGCCTTTAACCCCTGCGTGGTACCGCCCACGCATGGAAAATCCTGCCCAACCTACACCCCTGTCCGGCGCGATCCTGTCGCGGCCGCAAAGCGATGTGTCTGCCGCCGTCGGCTGGGTTGGCCTTGCCGCGTTGGTGGGCTGGGTGATGGTGTGCCGCCATTGGGCGACCGTGGCGGCGATGCTGGATTTGCCCGGCCCGCGTATGGCAATGGATGGGCCGTTTGCGGCAGTGGCGGGCCTGTTGGTGACGGCGCTGGCGATGATGGTATGGTCGGTCGCGGTGGATGGCGTGCATCGCCGTGCGTCGACAGGCATGGATTGGGCCAACCCGCGCCCGTGGCGCGCGGCGATGGACACCGGCGTGGCCAAACTGTTCGGCCTATGGGCGACATGGGCGTTGATCGGTGCGGCCTATTGCATCTTTCGTTGGTATTGGCAGGGGCCTTGGCTGTTCGCGCTGCGGCTGATCGGGGTGGCCGTGGTGCCGATGGTGGCGCTCTCGGTGCCCTATGTGCTCTGGCTTGACAGGGTGTTGGTGGTACCGCGCGATGGCGCGTGGCATTTTGGCGCATGGCTGCTGGGTCGCGCCGGCGCGGACACTGTCGAAGTGATCAAGCATCTGCGCCGCTGGGCGGTGAAGGGGTTTTTCACCGCGTTCATGTTGTCGATTCTGCCGGGCGGTTTTGCGGCGGTGGTGGGGTTTGAACCGGGCGCGGGCGATCCGGTGGGGGCCGTGAATTGGCTGATCGATTGGCTGTTCATGATCGATGTGCAGATCGGTACGGTCGGCTATCTGCTCACGCTGCGCCCGCTCGACGCGCATATCCGCAGCGCCAACCCCTATCTCGACGGCTGGCTGGCGGCGTTGGTGTGTTATCCGCCGTTTGTGTTGATGGGCGGCGGCGGGCCGCTGGATTATCACGCGGGGACGGCGGAATGGTCGGTGTGGCTGGTCGGGCATCCGGCGCTCTTGTGGGTGTGGGGCGCGTGGTTGCTCGTGTTGACCGGGGCCTATGCCTGGGCGACGGTGGCCTTTGGGCTGCGGTTTTCCAATCTGACCTATCGCGGTGTCATCACGCATGGGCCGTATCGCCTGACGCGCCACCCGGCCTATGTCGCCAAAAACCTGTTCTGGTGGAGCGCGACGCTGCCGTTCCTGCCCGCCAGCGGGTCGGTGGTCGATGCCATTCGCAACACGGTGATCCTGGCGATGGTCAGCGGCGTCTATTGGTGGCGGGCGCGGACCGAAGAGCGGCATCTGTTGGTCGAAGACGCGACCTATCGTGCCTATTGGGCGTGGGCGGGGCAGCGGGCGCCGGTGACACGGGGCTTGGCGTGGGTCGGGCGTCAGGTTTTTTAAGAAGCGGGGGCCATCGCCCCCACCTCTCGCCGCTTACAATTCTTCCGCACCCGCAATCGTGTAGATCGTAACCGACCGATCGCTCATCCCCATTGCGCCGCGCGCCTTGCCCCATTCGGCCATATGCGGCGCGGCGAGATGGGCGTTCAATGCCTCCCGGCTTTCCCAGCGTTCCGACACGCGGAACACGCCGGGGGTCAGCACGTCTTCGGCGACGTCATAGGCGATGCATCCGGCCTCGGCGCGGGTGGTGGCCACGACGCCGAGGATCAGCGTGCGGGCGCGTTGAACCCATGCGGTATCGAGGCGAAAGCTGGCGAGAACGAGGATCATGGTCAGAAGCTCTTTTCTTCGTAGATGCGGCTGATATCGCCGGCCCATTCGCCGTGATAGCGTTCGAGCAGGCGTTCGGCGGGCACTTTGCCGCTGCGCACGATGTCGTCGAGCGGGGCAAGGTAGCCGGTTTCATCATCGCCAATCGCGTTCAACTGGCCACGGGCACGCAGGCCAGACCGCGCGATGTCGAGCACTTCGCCCGCAATGTCGCGCAATTTGCGTGTCTGGCCATTCTTGGCGGCGATCGGCGCATCGAGCGCCAGCTTCGGCACGCTGTTGCGCAGGGCCTCGCGCTCTTCCATCGTCCAGTCCTTGACGAGATCCCACGCCGCATCGAGCGCCCCCTGATCATACAGCAACCCAACCCACAGCGCGGGCAGCGCGCAGATCCGGCTGGTCGGCCCGCCATCGGCGCCGCGCATTTCAAGGAAGCTTTTGAGGCGCACTTCTGGGAAAGCGGTCGACAGGTGGTCGATCCAGTCGCTTTCCCGCGGCAATTCGCCGGGCAGCGCGGGCAGTTTACCCGCCAGAAAATCGCGGAACGATTGCCCCGCCGCATCGATATACCGGCCATCGCGATAGACGAAGTACATCGGCACATCGAGCATGTAGTCGACGTAGCGTTCATAGCCAAAGCCGTCTTCGAACACGAAAGGCAACATGCCGGTGCGCGCGGGGTCGGTGTCGGACCAGATATGGCTGCGATAGGACAGATACCCGTTGGGCTTGCCCTCGGTAAACGGCGAATTGGCGAATAATGCGGTGGCCAGCGGTTGCAACGCGAGGCTGACGCGGAACTTTTTCACCATGTCAGGCTCGCTGCTGTAATCCAGATTGGTCTGGATGGTGCAGGTGCGCAACATCATGTCGAGGCCCATCGACCCGACGCGCGGCATATGGCGCAGCATGATCGCATAGCGGCCCTTGGGCATCACCGGCAATTCGGCGCGGGTTTTGTCCGGCCACATGCCAAGGCCCAGGAACCCGGTGCCGGTCTTTTCCGCAACAGCTTTGACCTGCGTGATGTGCCGCGCGCTTTCGGCGCAGGTTTCGTGCAGATTGACCAGCGGCGCGCCTGACAATTCGAGCTGACCGGCAGGTTCGAGGCTGATGTTGCCGTCCGCGCCCTTCATGGCGATGACGTTTTGCGTGCCATCCGGGCCTTTTTCGAAGATTTCTTCCCAGCCGAATTGCTTCAGGCTGAGCAGCATATCGCGGATCCCGCCCGATTCGACATAGCTTGGCGCGTGGTGGTCCGCGCCAGCATAGACGAATTTCTCATGCTCGGTGCCGATACGCCACCGTTCGCGCGGCTTTTCACCGGCGGCCATCGGCGCGGCCAATTGGTCGCGGCTGGTGATGACGGGGGCTTGGGTGGCGGTGTCCAGATGCGTGCTCATGACCACTCCCTAATCGGGCGGTGGGCATTTCGCCAGCGTTATTCAATCTGACGCATTCGCATATGCGAAGTTTTCACAGCCAGTCGCCGCAAATCCCCATCCACAGCGCGGTGGCGGCGATACACGCGGTTTCACCGCGCAGGATGCGGGGCCCCAGCGTGATCGGCCGGGCGGCACCATGGGCCCGGATCGCGCTGCGTTCCTCGTCGGTAAAGCCGCCCTCCGGCCCGGTCAGCAGCGCGGCAGGGCCGGTTTGCGCGGCAAAACTGGCGGCGGCAGGCGCACCGCCCATCTCGTCGGCAAAGAACAGCGTGCGGGGCGCTACTTGGCCGACGGTCCAACCCTTTAGCAGCGCGTCGAGCTTCACGGGTTCGGCGATGTCGGGCAGGGCGGTCCGGGCGCATTGTTCCGCCGCCTCGATCAGGGTCGCGCGGGCGCGCTCGAGGTTGAGCTTATCCGCCACACAGCGCCGGGTCAGCACCGGTTGTATGCGCCGCACCCCCAATTCGCAGGCCTTTTCGAGCACCAGATCGAACCGGTCCTTTTTCAGCAAGGCGGCGCATAAGGTGAAATCCGGCACATCCTCCCGCGCCCGCAATCGCGTGACGCATTCAAGCGTCAGATCGCGCTTGCCCACCGCCACCACACGGGCCGCCCATTCGCCCGTCACATCATCGCACAGGATCACCGCATCGCCGACCCCCACCCGCATCACGCGGGCGAGGTAATGCGCCTGTGGGCCATCGATATTGACCTGCGCGCCCTCGTCCAACGGGCCGCTGACGAACAGACGCGGCGCGGAACGGGGCGGCCATGCCGGGGTGGCGGGCAAATGGGGTTCGGGCGTGTCACGATCGGTCATGCCCCAACCCCCTAGCCGATCCGCGCGCGCGTCGCTATGCCCGGCGGATGACTGACCCTGTGCAAATCGTGCCGGATACCGAACATCGGGGAATGATGGCGTTGCTGCCAGCGCGGTTGCGCGACTATGCGGCGTTGGCGCGGCTGGATCGGCCGATCGGGTGGTGGCTGCTGTTCTGGCCCTGCTCCTGGGGTGTGTTGCTCGCGGGCGGCGAACGGCGCTGGGGGCTGCTGGCGTGGCTGTTGCTGGGATCGGTGGTGATGCGCGGGGCGGGCTGTGTTTATAATGATATCGTCGATGCCGACATCGACCGGCGGGTGGCGCGCACCGCGCTGCGCCCGATTGCCAGCGGGCGCGTCAGTCGTCGCGCGGCGTGGATGTGGCTGGTGGCGCTGTGTCTGATTGGGCTGCTCGTTCTGTTGCAACTGCATTGGCAGGCGCAAATCGTGGCGCTGGGGTCCTTGGCGCTGGTCGCGGCCTATCCGTTCATGAAGCGCATTACCGGCTGGCCGCAAGCGTGGCTGGGGCTGGTGTTCACCTGGGGGGCACCGGTCGGCTGGGTGGAGGTGCGTGGCTTTGACGGACTGGGCGTTTTGGCGCTGCTCTATGCCGGGGCGTGGGGGTGGTGCGTCGCCTATGACACGATTTACGCGTTGCAGGACCGCGAGGATGATGCGCTGGTCGGCGTCGGATCGTCCGCCCTGTCGCTGGGCGCGCATGTGAAGGCGGGCGTTGGGGCGCTCTATGCCGGGGCAGTGCTGTGCTGGGGGCTGGCGGTATGGCTGTTGCGGGCCGATGGGCTGGCATTGCTGGCTTTGGCGCCGGTGGCGGGGCATTTTGCCTGGCAGGTTTTAACGCTGCGGGTGGATGATGGGGATAATGCCTTGGCACGGTTTCGGGCGAACCGGATGGCGGGGTTGTTGATGGCGTTGGCGTGTTTGGTTGTGGGGAATGCTGGGTTGAACGGATAGCGGCGAGGGGCATACTTCGGGGTTGCCGCCTTGCGTCTTACACCACCTCCGCCAACAACCGCTCCGCCGCGCCCAGATCCACGCTGACCAGCCGCGACACGCCCTGTTCGACCATCGTAACGCCAAACAACCGGTGCATCCGGCTCATCGTCACGGCGTTGTGCGTGACGATAAGATAGCGGGTGTCAGTCTCAGCGGTCATCGCCTCCAGCAGGTCGCAGAACCGTTCAATATTGGCGTCGTCCAACGGCGCATCGACCTCGTCCAGCACGCAGATCGGTGATGGGTTGGTGAGGAATAGCGCAAAGATCAGCGCGACCGCGGTCAACGCCTGTTCGCCGCCTGACAGCAGGGTAAGCGATTGCAACCGCTTGCCCGGCGGTTGGGCAAATATCTCGAGCCCGGCCTCCAGCGGGTCGTCCGAATCGACCAGCGCAAGGTGGGCTTGCCCCCCTTGGAACAGCGTGGTGAACAGGCGGCGGAAATGGCCATCGACGGCCTCGAACGCGGCACGCAATCGCTCGCGCCCCTCGCGGTTGAGGTTGCCGATCGAGCCGCGCAACCGGCTGACCGCCTCGGTCAACTCGGCGCGTTCGCGGGCAGAAGCGCTGGCCCGCGTTTCGGCTTCGGTCAATTCATCGGCGGCGACCAGATTGACCGGGCCGAGCCGTTCCCGTTCGGCGGAGAGGTGGTCCATTGCGGTTGATTCGTCGCCCGCCGCGCCGACATCGGCGCCGGTGAAGCCAAACCTTTCGGTCAGGACGGGCGGCGAACATTGGAAGCGCTCGCCCGAAATCCGGCCCATTTCGGCGCGGCGCTGTTCCTCATTTTCGGCGCGGGCGGCGGCCCCGGCGCGGGTTTCGCGCGCGGTGGCCAAGGCCTCCTGCGCGGCGGCAAGCGCGTGGGTTGTGGCCGTGGCGGCATGAGTCGCGGCGCCCAGCGCGGCGTCGGCCTCGACCAATTGTGCGGTCAGGCGGGCGCGTTGCGCCTCGGCCTCGGCGATGTCGCGGCGCAACCCTTCGGGCTTGGCGGCGGTGATGGCGCGTTCGGCCTCGATCTCGTCAAACCGGCGGCCCATTTCGGCCAGGCGTTTGGCCGCATCGCCGGCGCGGGCCTGCCAGTTGCGGATTTCGGCGCCTTGCGCCCCGCTGCGTTCGCGGGCCACGGCCAAGGCCTGATCTTGCGCGGCCAATTGGGCGGTCGCGGCCTGATGGGCACTGCGGGCGCCCTCGTGGCGGGCCCGTGCGGCATCAAGCGACACGCGACCAGCGTCGGGCGCGGGCAGGGCGGTGCGGCGGGCCATCGCCGCCTCTCGCTCGGCCTCGGCCACGGCGCGCTGTTGCGCCAGATCGCTGGCGGTGGCGGCCAGTTCGGCGCGGCGTTGGGTCAGACGTTCGCGCGCGGCTTCGGCCTGATCGACCCCGCGCAAGGCCTGCCGCTCGGCGTCGGACGCGGCGGCGACGCCCCGTTCAGCGGCCAGCGCGGCGGTCTGCGCGGCGGTCAGGTCGCCCGCAATGCGCGCCTGTTCGGCCTCGGCCTGCGCCACGGCGGCGCGCAAGGGCGGCAATTCACCTTCCAGCGCGGCAAAGCGGTTTTCCGCCTCCAGCCGCGCCGCTTCGGCGGCCCCTTCGCCGCGGGCGACAAAACCGTCCCAACGCCGCACATGGCCGCCCAGCGTCACCAGCCATTCGCCGGGTGCAAGGTTGCGCCCATCATCGACGTCGGCGACATGTACCAACGCCAGCCGCGCCGCGAGTTCGCCCGGCGCGCCAGGCACATGCATCGCCAGCGTGTCGCCGACCGGCGCTGGCGCCTCGGCTCCGGTCCAGAACCGGCCCTCGTCCTGCGCCGGCGCGGGCCCCAGCGGGGCCTTGGCATCGCGGCCCAGCACAGCGGCCAACGCGCGTTCATACCCCGGCGCGGCCCGCACATGGTCAAGCGCGAGGCGCCGCCCCGCCGCCCCCTTGCTGGCCTTCGCCCGCGCCTCACGGTCGCGCAGCAGCGCCTGATATTCGCGCTCCACCCCGGCCAGATCGGCGCGCGCGGCGGACAGTGTCGACCCGGCCACATCGCGCGCGGTCTGCAATGCGGCACGGCGGCTTTGTGTGGTATCCAGCGTGCTGCGTGCGGTGGCGAGGGCGTGTGCGGCGGCCTCACGCGTGGCCTGCGCCCGCACCAGGTCTGCGTCCGGATCGCCGCTGCGGGCGAGGGCTGCGGTGGCTTCGGCGTGTCGCGTGGCCTCGCCATCAATGCGACGTAGACGTGCCTCGGTTTGGGCGACTTCGGCCTCGGCGACGCGCCATTCGGCCTCAACCCCGGCCTGCGCGGCGGTGGCCTGTGCATAGGCGATTTCGGCGGCACGGGCCTGTTGGTCGGCGGCCGCGACGGCGGCGGCCAGCCCCGGTCGGCGCGCTTCTTCCTCGGCGAGCGCGGTGCGCCCCGTGGCAAGGTCGCGTTGCAACCGGTCGAGCGCATCGGCGGCGTCGCGGGTCATCCGGTCGGCCTCGCCCCGGTCAGTGTCGAGCCGGGCGCGCTGGCGGTCGAGATCGGCGAGGCGGTGTTCGGCGGC
>CAIOKP010000228.1 GCA_903858875.1 uncultured Sphingomonadales bacterium | reverse complement strand
TCGTGGGGAACGCCGGGATGGGTCGGCATCTACGATGCGGCATCAGGCGGAACTCTGAGGTGGTGGGGAACTCTTGTCAGCCCTCAAGACATCGTCTCAGGAACAACTCCCGAGTACACGGCTGGAAACCTACGATGGGTTGCTGTCGCATTGCCGGGATCACATGGGTATTGATCGGATCGATGCCCTGGCTTGGCGAGACGGGCCGGGTGTGCAGATGGAGGCGCAGTGCTTGATGGGCGCGCGGCATTTCATCATCCGTTCCACCCCGCTGTCGCCGGGCGGCATGGCGTTCAGCTTCGATGACATTACCGACCGAGTACGCGACCGCGATGCGTTGCATGAAGCGGCCGACATGCTGGAACGCCGGGTGGTCGAGCGCACAACCGAACTGGAGGCCGAGATCGCCGAGCGCCGGGTTGTTGAATCGCAACTGCTGGCAGCCAAGATCGCGGCCGAACAGGCCAATCGCGACAAGACCCGCTTTTTGGCCGCGGCCAGTCATGATTTGTTGCAGCCCTTGAATGCGGCGCGATTGTTCGTGGCAGCGTTGGCGGAACGGCGTTTGGCGTTGCCGAGCCGCGCGCTGGTGCGCCAAACCGGCGTCGCGCTGGATTCGGTAGAGGACCTGCTCGAAGCGCTGTTCGAGATTTCGCGGTTGGACGCAGGGGCGATTACGCCGGAATGGGCGTCGATCGAACTGGAACATATGTTAGCTGCGCTACGCATCGAATTTGCAGCATTGGCGAGGGCGTCTGGATTGGTGCTCGACATTCCCGAAACGGGTTTGTGGGTGCGCAGCGATGTCCGTTTACTGCGCCGTATTCTGCAAAATTTCCTGTCCAACGCGATCCGCTATACGGCACATGGGGCGGTTGGTATCCACGCCAAATGCGATGGCGATGCGGTATGTATCACCGTCTATGACACCGGCCCTGGCATCGCGCCAGAGCATCAGGAAGCGATTTTCGAGGAGTTCCGCCGGTTGGAGGCGACCCAACGCATTCCGGGCAAGGGGCTGGGATTGGCGATTGTCCGCCGGGCGACAACCATGTTGGGGCACGAGGTCGCCTTGCGCTCGGCGCCCGGCGAGGGGGCTGCCTTTTCGGTTCGTGTACCGATGGCCACGCCGCGTGCCGCCCGGGCAGAGGATCCGGCATACCCGGCACCGCGCAAGTCAACCGGATCGCGGCGTTTGTTGGTGATCGATAATGATCCAGCGATCCTTGAAGGGATGGCGGCCTTGCTCCGCAATTGGGGGCATACGGTGGCTATCGCGACCAGCGCGGCGGCGGAGGGCGCGCAAGCTGCCGCGGTGGCCGGGATTGACTTGCTGATCGCGGATTATCATCTGGACGATGGCGCTTGCGGCGATGCGGCGATTGCCGCGATCCGGGCGCTGGCGGGAACGGAAATTCCGGCGATGGTGATAACGGCCGACCGCAGCGATGAGGTCAAGGCGGTCTTGGCAGCGGCGAGACTGCCCGTGTTAACCAAGCCGGTAAAGCCCGCGCAATTGCGCGCTTTGCTGCGCAACATGCTCGGCAGCGGCGCTTGATCAATTAGCCTGTGAAGCCAACCCGGTTGGCGAGAATGACCGCTTGCGTGCGCGAAAAAACGCTCAGCTTTTGCAGAATGGCCGAGACATGGGCCTTCACTGTGGTCATGGAAACATCCAGTTCATAGGCGATCTGTTTGTTAAGCCGACCACCGACCAGCAGGCCAAGCACAACCTTTTGCTGCGGTGTCAGTGTGCCGATCCGCTGGCGGATAGCGGTATCTTGGCCGTTGGATTCCTGCTCTGCGAAGTCGAACTCGGGTACATAGATTTCCCCGGCCAACACTTGCCGCAGGGCTTCGACAATTTCTGCGCGTTTGAGCGATTTTGGAATAAAACCCGCAGCACCGGCGGCCAATGCCTCGCGCACAGCGGCGCTCTCCAGCGTGCCGGACACCATCACGACCGGGGTCGCAGGATATTGTTCACGCAGGCCCGTCAAAGCGGAAAACCGTTTGGCATCCGGAATGTTGAGATCGAGCAGGACAAGGTCGACCTCCTCTTGCGCCGATAATTGTGCCAGCGCTTCGGCATAATCGGCCGCTTCGAGGATCGCGCAGCCCGGAAAGCAGCTTTCCAGCAAGGTGCGCATCCCGTCGCGCACCAGCGCATGATCATCCACGATCAAAATACGATCAGGCGCGGCGACGGCGGCGAGAGGATCAAGCACTTGGGACATTTTGGTCAATTTCCGTTGGAGTGCGGCGCGGGAACAATCATGCTCCCGCGCCGCCGCCAG
>CAIOKP010000227.1 GCA_903858875.1 uncultured Sphingomonadales bacterium | reverse complement strand
CTGGCTGACTTCCTGCGCCGGGATGTCGCGGGCGACGCCGTCGACCTTGTCCTTGCGCGCGTCGGTCTGCAACTGGTGCACGTCGGGCGAATAATCAAGGTCGCCGGTGTCCACCGCCTTTTCGATGCCGCCAATGCGGTGCATCAGCCCCGGCGTACCCGGCTTGATCCACGGACGAACGCCGCGTTCGTCGCGCTTGTAGGGCAGGATTTTGCCGTCCGGATTGTTGGTTTCTTCGAGGAAAGTCACCGGGAATGGCGTAAACGTCGCCGGATCCGGCACTGCCCAAGGCTCTGCCGCATTGGCAATGTAGCCGTCGGTCAACAGCATCACCGGCGTCATGAACCGCACCGCGATACGGCACGCCTCGATCGCGCATTCAAACGCGTCGGACGGGCTGCGCGCGGCGATCACCGGCATCGGCGTGTCGCCATTGCGGCCATAGACGGCCTGATACAGGTCGCTCTGCTCGGTCTTGGTCGGCAGGCCAGTCGACGGCCCACCGCGCTGCGAATTGACGATCACCAGCGGCAATTCGGTCATCACGGCAAGGCCCATCGCCTCGCCCTTCAGCGCGATGCCAGGGCCGGATGACGAGGTCACCCCCAGATGCCCGGCATAGGACGCACCGATGGCCGACGCGATCGCGGCGATCTCGTCTTCCGCCTGGAATGTCGTGACGCCAAACTCTTTCATCTTGGCCAGATTGTGCAAAATCGCGCTGGCCGGCGTGATCGGATACCCGCCAAAGAAGATCGGCAAGCCAGCCAATTGCGCGCCAGCCACGAGGCCAAGGCTGATCGCGTCGGCGCCCGTGATTGTACGGTACAGGCCCGGCGATTGCGGCGCGGGTTCGACGTGCGTCTTCTTGATATGCCCGCCGATTTCCGCCGTCTCGCCATAGGCGTGGCCAGCGTTCAGCGCGGCGACATTGGCATCAACCAACACGGGGTTTTTGGCAAACTTAGCCTTGAGCCAATCGACCAGCGGCGCGCGATCGCGGTCGAACATCCATAACGCCAGCCCTAGCGTCCACATGTTCTTGCACCGCAGCGCTTCCTTGTTGCCAAGGCCGAACGGCTTGACCGCCTGCAACGTCAGCGCGCTGATATCGAAGGCCATCAACTGCCACTTGGCCAGGCTGCCATCCTCCAGCGGGTTGGTGGCGTATTTGGCCTTTTCAAGGTTGCGCTTGGTGAACTCGCCCGAATCGGCAATGATCAACCCGCCCGCCTTCAACGCGGGGACATTGGTTTTCAACGCCGCCGGGTTCATCGCCACCAGCACATCGGGCTGATCGCCCGCCGTCGTGATCTCGGTCGAGCCGAAGTTGATCTGAAACGCGGACACGCCAAACAACGTCCCCTGCGGCGCGCGGATTTCGGCCGGAAAATCGGGGAACGTCGCCAGATCATTTCCCGCCAACGCTGTCGACAGGGTGAATTGACCGCCCGTCAACTGCATCCCATCGCCCGAATCGCCGGCAAACCGCACCACCACCGCCTCGGGGCTGTTGTCCGTCGACCGGCCTGCATCGACCGCCGCATCCAAAATCGTCGCCATCATCGTCCTTCCGTGCTCGGCCCTAACTCTGCTCCCGGGGGGCGGCCGAGCATCATGCCCTTGGCTCCCCCGCCACACGCGCGCAATTGAGAAAATCTGTCAGGCCGGAAACTGGCTGCTGCAAACCCTGAACTGCACGTTCCGGCGGGCCGGTTCATGCTCGTTTGCCCAAAACCTGTTGCGCCAACTAGTCAAGCGCCAATCCGCCCAATCCCCTCGTCAAGCTGTCACTTTTTGCAACAATGGCAAGGATGCCACGATCACCGCACATGATAGTGGAAATCGTTAATTTCCGCACGACAAGCGGCCACGAACAGGCTTATCAGCGGGGCGCGTCACATACCCCCTCAGGAAACTTGAACCAATGACCGATTTTTCCGCCCTGCCGTATCGCCCCTGCGTGGGCGTTATGCTGGTCAACGCCCATGGCCGCGTGTTTGTCGGCCAAAGGATCGACCAGCGTGAAAGCGAGGTCGGTCAGGATGGCGATTTCTGGCAAATGCCCCAAGGCGGCATCGACCCTGGCGAAGAATTGCGCGCCGCCGCCTATCGCGAATTGTGGGAAGAAACCGGCGTCGGACACATGCACGCGACCTTCCTCGCCCAGAGCAAGGACGAGGTGCTGTACGACCTGCCAGACCATTTGATTGGCAAGCTGTGGAAGGGCAAATATCGTGGCCAGCGTCAGTATTGGCTGTTGATGCGCTTTACCGGCGCGGATGCCGACATCAACCTGGCGGCCCACAATCCGCCCGAGTTCTGCGAATGGAAATGGGTTGATCCGGAAACTTTGCCCGACCTCATCGTACCGTTCAAGAAGCGCGTCTATCGGGCTGTTCTGGATGAATTTCGTTCGTTGATTTGACGCGCAACGCATGAATGAGGGGGCTATCCGCCCCCCACCCGTCTCTCCCGGGGATCAATCCGCGGCAACACTTGCCTTTGGCGTCACGTCATCCGCGCTCACCGGCTTGGGTGCGGCTGGCTTGGCCAGCGCGGCCGCAATGCTGGATTCCAGATGTTTGGTGGCATCACAACCAGCGCCACAGATCTGCGCCAACCGGGCCAGATTGGCACGCGCCTTTTCGATCGCGCCCTTTTCCGCCAAGGCTTCCCCCTCGCCAGCAATGGCGTCAGGATTGGCGCTATCGCGCGCCAATACAGCGCGGTAATAATGCAAAGCTTTTCCCTGCATTCCTTGCCGACGCGCCGCTTCGGCGAGATCGAGCACGAGGCGTGTGCTGCCCGGTTGCACCGCCAGCGCGGCCTCGAAACCGTCGGTCGCCTTTTCAACGTCGCCGGTGGCCAGCGCCGCCTTGCCATCTGATTCGAGCGCTGCGGCCCGCGGGTCGAGCACTTCGGCGGGCGCGGAACGGCCACCACTCGCGCTCATCGCAAAGACCAGCGACAGTGCAAGCGAGGCGGGCGCAAAACGCATGACTATTTCCTTGGCCGTGGCAGGGCGAAACCGCCTGGTATCGGGGGAGGCTTCGAACATGATATGAACGCTAACACACCGATTTGACGCGCGCGACGAAAAATCCATCGGTGCCATCGACAAATGGCGATAACCGCCAACCGCGGCCACGCGGTTCGCCAGCGTTCAGCGCAATCGGGTCAGCCACCCAGCCGGTGTGACGCGCCAAAAACGCGTCCAATTGGTCCACGCCTTCGGCATCGAGCAGCGAACACGTGACAAATACAATCCGCCCACCCGGTCGCACCAAGCCGGTCGCCAGATCGAACAACCGTGCCTGCAGGGTGGTAATCCGCTGCAATTCCGCCGCGCTCAGGCGCCAGCGCGCTTCCGGATTGCGGCGCCACGTGCCGGTGCCGCTACACGGCGCATCGATCAACACAACATCCGCCATGCCCGCAAAAGGCGCCAGCGTCTCCATCTCGCGCCCTGGGTTCATCAACACGGTCTGGGCAATCATCGCACCTGCCCGCGCGGCCCGCGGCGCCAGACGCGACAGCCGCCCACGATCGACATCGCAAGCGATCAACCGCCCCCGATTACGCATCGCCGCCGCTAAAGCCAGCGTCTTGCCCCCGGCGCCGGCGCACAGGTCGATCACCGTCTCGCCCGGCTGTACCGTCGCCGCGCCACACACCAGTTGCGATCCGCCATCCTGCACCTCGATCCGCCCATCGAGATAGGCGTCCCACTGGTCCACCTGCGTCCCGGCGGGCAAACGCAGCCCCTGCGGCGCAACGAGGGCCTCGCCGGTGACCGGCAACGCCAAATCATCGCGGTCCGCCTTCAGCGCATTGACGCGAATGTCGAGCGGTGCCCGGCCGAGCAAAGCCTCTGCCGCAGCGCCCGCAACACCGCTGTCGGCCAAGCCTTGCGTCAGCCACTCCGGCGCGACACCACCATCGGCCACCGGTTCACCCGCAACCACCGCCGTGGGTGCATGCGCCGACCCGTCGAACAACCCCGCCAGCGCCGGATCGCTCGCCGCCACGCGCAGCATCGCCGCACGGCCCGACACCGGCACCGGCCCACAGGCCCGAATCGCGCCATAGACCAGTTCGCGCACCGCCCGCCGGTCCCCGCTGCCCGCAAAGCGGCGAGTGCGGAACCAATCGGTGATGATGCGATCAGCGGGCGCGCCTTGTGCCCGCGCGGCGGCGATCACCTCGTTGAGGATTTCGATGGCGGCTTGGACGCGGGCGGCTGGGGTCATGGTTTGGGGTTTTTCTGTAAGGGGGGAAGATCGAGATGCGCGGGCCATCGCCCTCGCGCACCCCGGAATATTGCGGTTGCACCTTGGCGCCTACGCCTAGGCCATACTCGCCTGCTGCGCTGCATCGCAATGCAAAGCCGAAAGCCTCCACCACATCTGGGAGCGCGAGGGAATTACCCCTCGCACCTATCCCTTGCCCCCCTTACCGCGTCGGGTAATTCGGCGCTTCCCGCGTAATCGTCACGTCGTGCACGTGGCTTTCCTGCAAGCCGGCATTAGTGATGCGGACGAACTTGGCCTTGGTGCGCAGGTCATCAATGGTGGCGCTGCCGGTATAGCCCATTGCCGCCTTGATCCCGCCGACCAACTGGTGGACAACATCCTTGGCCGGGCCCTTGAATGGCACTTGGCCCTCGATGCCCTCGGGCACCAGCTTCATCTGATCCTTGATGTCCTGCTGGAAATAGCGGTCGGCGGACCCGCGCGCCATGGCGCTGACGCTGCCCATGCCGCGATAGGCCTTATAGGCACGGCCCTGATACAGGAACGTCTCGCCAGGCGCTTCCTCCGTGCCGGCCAGCAGCGATCCGATCATCACCACATTCGCGCCGGCTGCCAACGCCTTGGCGGCATCGCCGCTGGTGCGCAGACCGCCATCACCGATAATCGGCACGCCAGCGGCGGCAGCAGCCTCCGCCGCCTCCATAATTGCGGTCAATTGTGGTACGCCGACGCCCGCCACGATGCGGGTGGTGCAGATCGAGCCCGGCCCGATACCAACCTTGACCGCATCCGCGCCCGCACCAATCAACGCGCGGGTCGCCTCGGCAGTCGCAACATTGCCTGCCACAACCTGGACATGGCCGGACAGCTTCTTCAACCGTTCGACCGCGCGGGCGACGTCGCGGTTATGGCCGTGGGCGGTGTCGATCATGATGACATCGCATTCGGCGTCCAACAGCGCCTCGGACCGCTCAAAACCCTTGTCACCCACCGTCGTCGCGGCGGCCACGCGCAGGCGGCCAGCGGCATCCTTGGTGGCGTTGGGGTAATTTACCGCCTTTTCGATGTCCTTCACAGTGATCAGGCCGACGCAGCGATGCGCGT
>CAIOKP010000226.1 GCA_903858875.1 uncultured Sphingomonadales bacterium | reverse complement strand
GCCGCGAGCACGATCCCGATGAGCCCGCCGGTCGTAGACAGCGTCACCGCCTCTACAAGAAACTGCGTCAGCACATCGCGGCCCAGGGCGCCGATCGACAGGCGGATGCCGATCTCACGCGTGCGCTCAGTCACCGACACCAACAGGATGTTCATGATCCCGATGCCGCCCACCAACAGCGAAATCGACGCCACCATCGCCAGCAAGGCCGCCATCACCGAACTGCTGCTTTTTTGCGCCTCGGCGATCTGGCTGAGGTTGCGGACGCTGAAATCGGGCAATTGGCCAGTGGCGATATGGTGGCGCCGGCTCAGCGTCGCGGTCACTTGCGCGATGGCGGTGTCGACCATCGTCGATCCCGCCGCCTGCACATAGATCGAATTGACATAGCCGGTCATCCGCGGCGTCAGGCCAAACGCGTTGGGCGCGGGGGGATAATTGGCGCTTACCACATTTTGCGAGGTTTGGGGCGCGGCAACGCCCAGCACTTTGCGCTCGGCGGTGGTGAAGGGGATCATCACCAGATCGTCCTGATCCTGCCCAAAGCCGGTCTGGCCCTTGCCCACCAACAGGCCGATGACGCGCATCGGCACACCCTTGATCAGGATCACCGCGCCGACCGGGTCCTCGCCCGGGCCGAACAGGTTGGCATAGACCGTCTGGCCGATCAGGCAGACCGTTTCGGCGCCATCATTCTGCGCCTCGGTCATCGCCGATCCCTCGGCAATCCGCCAGCTGACGATGTCGAGATAGCTCGGCGTCACGCCCTGAATCGAGGTGGTCCAGTTCTGATCGCCATATTCGACCTGCCCCGACTGGCGCGCCAGATAGCTGACGCGGGCGACGGCTGTATCCTCGGCCTGCACCGCCTCGGCGTCGGCCACGGTCAGGGTCGAGGCGCTGCCCGCCCCCGCCCGTACGCCGCCGGCCGTTGTCGCGCCCGGCTGGACCACGACCATGTTGGTGCCGAGGCTCTCCAGCTGTTTTTGCACCGCCGCGCTGGCCCCATCGCCAATCGCGACCATCGCGATCAGCGCCGCAACGCCAATAAACACGCCCAGCATCGTCAAGGCCGAGCGCAATTTATTGCGCCCCAGCGCTTGCACCGATGCGGCAAACACCATCGACAGAAACGCCGTCTGCAACCCGGTGTCCTCGACCTGCGGCAGGGGCGCGGCCAGTGGTATCGGCGCCTGCGCCGCATCCGGCGCCGCGTCGGTGGATACCGGCACCTGCCTTGCATCCGACACGATCTGGCCATCGCGCATCACGATCATGCGGTCGGCATAGGCGCCGATATCCGACTCATGCGTCACCAAAATCACCGTCACGCCCTGCTCGCGGTTCAGCTTGCGGATGATGTCCATGATCTCGTGCGAGGTGCGGGTGTCGAGATTGCCGGTCGGCTCATCGGCCAACAGCACCGCCGGCTGATTAATCAACGCGCGGGCCAGCGCGACACGCTGTTGCTGCCCGCCCGACAATTGGCTCGACGTATTGCGTTCGCGATCGGCCAGCCCGACGCCCGCCAGCCCCGCCCGCCCACGCGCCAGCCGGTCCTCATGCGACAGCGCCGCCGCCGCGCCATAGAGCAACGGCAGGATGACATTTTCCAACGCGCTCGACCGGGCGAGCAGGTTGAAACTCTGGAACACAAACCCGATCCGCCGGCTGCGGATGCCCGCCAATTGTGGTTCGGAAAGCTGGGCCACATCGCGGCCCTCGAACATATATTGCCCGCCGCTCGGCCGGTCGAGACAGCCGATGATGTTCATCAGCGTCGATTTGCCCGACCCCGACGACCCCATGATCGCGACAAATTCGCCCCGCTCGATCCGCAAATTCGCGCCCTGCAAGGCATGCACCACGCTGTCGCCCAGCACGAAGGAGCGGGTCAGATTGACCAGATCGACAACCGGCACCTGGGCGGATGACACGTCGGCCACCGATCCCACCCCCTACAACCGCAACGTGGCGGTAGCGGGCTTTTTCATGCCAACAGGCGCGCTGCCATCGGTCGATTGGCCGACGATCACCGCATCGCCGGGCTTCACATCGCCCGAACGGATCTCGGCAAAACTGTCATCATTCAGCCCCACCGACACAGCGACCGCGATCGGCTGCCCATCGCGCAATACCCAAACGGTGTGGCCGGCACCATGTTTGCCCGCGCCTTTATCGGGGCCCTTTACCGTCGGGGTAAAACGCAAAGCCGCCGACGGCACCCGCACCACGCCCAACGCCTGCGCCGTGGCGATCCGCGCCGTCGCCGTCATGCCGGGTTTCAGCATCAGCGCGGAATTATCGACCGCAATCACGACATCATAGGTAATGACATTCTGGACGCTGACCGGCGCCTGACGCACCTGTGCGACGATGCCGTGGAACGTGTGGCCGGGGAACGCATCGACGGTGAATGTCGCCGTCGCACCCGGCTTCGCCCCGGCAATATCCGATTCGCTGACATTGGCATCGACCTGCATCCGCGTGAGATCGCGCGCGATCAGGAACAGCGTCGGCGTCGCGAGGCTGGCCGCCACGGTCTGCCCGGCGGTCACCGCGCGCGATACCACCGTGCCATCGACCGGCGAGATGATGTTGGTGTAATTGAGGTTGATCTGCGCGGCCTTCAACACCGCCGCCTTTTCGGCGACCTGCGCCGCGTCGAGCCGCACCAGCGCCTGCGCCTGAATATCGGCATTGCGCGCCGCGTCGAGCGCATCATGCGACGTCGAATCCTGCGTCCACAGCACCTCGGCCCGCTGGCGGCTGACCGCGGTATAGGTGGCGTTGGCGGCATCCTTGGCCATTTGCGCGCGGGCGGTGGTCAATTGCGCCTGATCCTCATCCACGATGATCTGATAAGGCGCGGGATCGATCTTGGCGCATAGCTGGCCCTTGTGGACCTGTGTGTTGTAATCGCACGGCAAATCAATAATCGTGCCTGACACATAGGTGCCGACCTGTACCGTCACCACCGGGTTGACCGTGCCGCTGGCGGTGATCGTGGTCGCGACATCGCCGCGCGTCACCGGCGCGGTGGCATAGCGCACCACTGGCGCGCGATGGCCGAAATACCACCCCGCCCCGCCCATGATCAGCATCAGCGCACCGGCCCCCACCGCTATCCGCCGCATGGTCCAACGCGATGGTGCAACAGCGGGTGCGGGTGTAACTGACAAGGTGGACTCTCCCAAGGGAACAGGGGGCAAGGGAACTGGGGCAAGCGAGCAGCGGGGCCCAATCGCGGCACCACCACCGACGACCAATCCTGCATGAATTTCAACGTCCGAGGTCAGTGGTGGTACCACACCGCGGGGACCGCACCAATCCTGCCCGCCGCCGAAATCCTAACCGGAAGGCCCACCCTCGTCTGCCTCCGGAAACTACGCATAGCCTGCCGCGGCGATGCCCAATTTGCACCGCGTCCATCGTCCCAAAACCTGCTATTCCCGTTGCAAGACGGGAGACGATATCATGACCGACCCCACGCTCGCCCAACTCTACCGCGATCGCCTGACCACCGCGGACGCCGCCGCCGGGATGATCCACGACGGCGCAAAGCTGACGATGGGTCCGGCAGCGGCCTCGCCGCCTGCGCTATTGGCGGCACTGGCGGCACGGGCGCGGGCAGGTGCGGTGAGGGGCTTGCGGGTCTATTACATGCTGTCCACCGGCGTCGCGGGCAACAGCATCTTCGCCCCAGACCTTGCCGATCGCATCACGCCGATCAGCCTGTTCCACGGCGGCATTGAACGCGCGCTCGACAAGGGGCGCGCGGCAAGCACCGCGCCATGGGTCGATTTCATCCCCGCGCATTTCAGCCAGATCCCGCGCGCGCTGATCGACCATATCGGCGTCGATACGCTGCTCGCCCAAGTCGCACCGATGGACAGCCACGGCTATTTCAGTCTTGGCACCAATGCCGAT
>CAIOKP010000225.1 GCA_903858875.1 uncultured Sphingomonadales bacterium | reverse complement strand
GCCTATCTGTCGCTGTTTACCTTCGCCATGCTGATGCTGGTGACCGCGAACAACCTGGTGCAGATGTTCTTTGGCTGGGAAGGGGTGGGGCTCGCCTCGTACCTGCTGATCGGGTTCTGGTTCAAAAAGCCCAGCGCCAATGCCGCGGCGATGAAGGCCTTTGTGGTCAACCGCGTTGGCGATCTTGGTTTCATGCTGGGTATTTTCGGCGTGTTCCTGGTGTTCGGCACGGTGTCGATCCCCGACATCCTGCATGCGGCGCCGGGTCTGGCCGGAACGACGATCGGTTTCCTCGGCTATCGCTTCGACACTGCGACGGTGTTGTGCATTCTGCTGTTCATCGGCGCGATGGGCAAATCGGCGCAATTGGGCCTGCACACCTGGCTGCCCGACGCGATGGAGGGCCCGACCCCGGTGTCGGCGCTGATCCATGCCGCGACGATGGTGACCGCCGGCGTGTTCATGGTCTGCCGCCTGTCGCCGCTGTTCGAACAGAGCCAGACCGCGCTCAATTTCGTGACGTTCATCGGCGCGGCGACGTGCCTGTTTGCCGCCACGGTCGGCACGACCCAGACCGACATCAAGCGCGTGATCGCCTATTCGACCTGCTCGCAGCTTGGCTATATGTTCTTTGCGGCTGGTGTCGGCGCCTATGGCGGCGCAATGTTCCACTTGTTCACCCACGCCTTTTTCAAGGCGCTGCTGTTCCTCGGCGCCGGATCGGTGATCCATGCCATGCACCACGAACAGGACATGCGGTATTATGGCGGGCTATGGAAAAAGATCCCGCTGACGTTCATCGCCATGACCGCCGGTACGCTGGCGATCACCGGGGTGGGCATCGACGATGTGTTCGGTTTTGCCGGGTTCTATTCCAAGGATGCCATCCTGGAGGCCGCTTACGCACGCGGCACCGAAATCGGCACATTTGCGTTCGCGCTGGGCATTTTCGCCGCGCTGTTGACCAGTTTCTATAGCTGGCGTCTGGTGTTCCTGACGTTCTTTGGCAAACCGCGCTGGGATCAGTCGGAGCATATCCAGCATGCGGTGCACGATGCGCATGGCCATGACGATCATGCCCATCACGATCACGGTCATGATGGCCATGCCCACCATGATCATGCCAGCGACGGCACGGCGGGCTATCACCCGCATGAAAGTCCGCTCAACATGTTGGTGCCGCTGGGCGTGCTGTCGCTCGGCGCGGTGTTCGCCGGGTTTGTGTTCGCGCCGCAGTTCCTCAGCGAAGGCAGCGGTGAATTCTGGAAGGGTGCGCTGGTGTTCAACGAACACTTGCTCCACGCGATGCACCACGTCCCGGGCTGGGTGAAGCTGGCGCCGGCGGGCGTGATGCTGACCGGGCTGGCGATCGCCTATTACGCCTATATGGTGAACACCGCGCTGCCTGCGGCGTTCGTGCGGCAGTTCGGCTTTCTCTACCGGTTCCTGCTCAACAAGTGGTACTTTGACGAGCTGTATGACGCCGTGTTCGTCCGTCCTGCCATGTGGCTGGGCCGGTTCTTCTGGAACGTCGGCGACATCGGCATCATCGATACCTTTGGTCCCAATGGCGTCGCCAAAGTCGTCGCTCTCGCCAGCCGCGGGGC
>CAIOKP010000224.1 GCA_903858875.1 uncultured Sphingomonadales bacterium | reverse complement strand
GGTGTCGCCGTCGGCATTGCAGGAGGCGCGGCGATCGGTGCTGCCACCGGCGCGGTGATCGGCGGTGCGGTCGATATGGACCGTTCCGACACCCGTGCCAGAGCACAAGTTGAAACCGGTTTCGTGTTGGGTCGCGGCGAAGCGGCTGTGATCGCCGATGTCAGCGAAGACTGGGAACAGCATCTCGATGCGCGGATGCGCGAATTGGGCGGGGCAGTTTATCGCCGATCGAGCGCAGCACTGCACCACGATGAAAATCCCGGCAACGATTCCAGCCCCTACAGCGATTATCTGTATCCCTATGCCTATGTTCCTGGGGCCTATCCGCCATTGGCAGGCTGGTAGCATGGCCAGCACAGACCGGGGCATGCCGCCCGAGACCGAGTTGCGCATACAGGCCGACCGGGATGCCACAGTGGAGATCTTGCGCAAATTGGGTGAACCGTTGCCCGAGATCGACACAGAAGGCTTTGGCGCGGCATTCGACCGGTTTGGCGATGCGCGGATCGTACTTTTGGGCGAATCGTCGCACGGTACGCATGAATTCTATGCGGCCCGTGCGGCGATCACGCGTCGGCTGATCGAACACCACGGGTTCAATATCGTCGCTGTCGAAGGCGATTGGCCTGATATTGCGCGCATCGATGACTATGTTCGCCACAACGCGCCGCGCCCGCAGCGTGGCGATCCATTCCTGCGATTTCCGACGTGGATGTGGCGCAACGAAGATGTGCTGGCCTTTGCCGACTGGTTGCGCGGGCATAATGCCGGCTTGCCCCCGGGGGAACAGGCAGGGATCCACGGCATGGATGTCTATAGTCTGGGCGAATCGATCCATGCCGTCTTCGCCTACCTCGATGCGCACGATCCCGTCGCGGCCGCCGATGCGCGGCGCCGTTATGGTCGGCTTGGCCATTGGGAGGAAGACCCGCAGGACTATGGCAAGTCGGTCGTCAAGGGGCATATGGCAGGCTGCGAAACGGAGGTTGTCGACCAGTTGCGCGCGCTGCTGCATGATCGCATGAAATGGATCGGGCAGGGTGCCGAGGCGTGGTTCGACGCCGAACAGAACGCGCGCATCGTGCGGGCGGCGGAAGGCTATTATCGCGCGATGTACCGGGGTGGCGCAGCGAGTTGGAATTTGCGCGATCGGCACATGTTCGGCACGGTCCAGCGACTGATGGCGCACCGTCCGGATGCCCGCGCAGTGATCTGGGCGCACAATTCCCATGTTGGCAATGCCTCTGCCACCGCCATGGGCTGGCGCGGTGAATTCAACATCGGCGAACTCGTCCGCGCAGCGTGGCGCGAAGACGCGGTGCTGATCGGCTTTGGTACCGATCATGGCACCGTGGCTGCAGCTTCGGATTGGGGCGCGCCAATGGAGGTGATGCAGTTGCGCCCGGCGCGCGCGCACAGTTGGGAAGAAGCGTTTTGTCGTGCCGGCCATGCCAGCAGCCTGACCGACTGGCGCGGCGGAAAACGCCACGGTCTGGATGGGGTGCTTTCACAGTCCTTGCTCGAACGCGCAGTTGGCGTGATCTATCGGCCGCAATCGGAACTTTCGAGTCACTATTTCGAAGCGGTTCTAGCTGATCAGTTTGATGCGTGGGTGTGGTTTACCCAAACCCGCGCCGTTATGCCACTAGGCGATGAACGGCCGTGCGGAGCCCCGGAAACATGGCCGTTTGGACTGTAGCAATTTTTGAGGTCAGGATACGGACAATCTTCGCGTTCGCGACGATATCATCAATGTCCCAATCGAGATTTCGGATGGTCATATCGTCAGCGCAAGTCCGGTTGAAGGCAAGAAACGTCAGATCTGATCGATGGCGCTTTGATCCTAAACCCATAAATCAACGCAAAAGAGCATTGAACCAAGCTTAAGAAGAGCCGTCCCTTGCGCTGAATGATCGAAAGCAGCCTCAGGGCCGGTCCGCCTGGTCGCTTTTTGCCCCGCTCGCTGTCGGAAACGAGGTTTGTCGACACGTTAAGATAGGACGCGAAAATCGGCTGCGAGACAAGCTGAGCCTCCCGTAGAGCCTTGATTTCGTCGGCCTGAAGCGGCGTCGCCGGGACCAAGCATGCCTCGTCGAACTCACACAGGGTGCGCTTGTCGATGGCTCCACTTTCGTGGAGGCCTTCCATCATTTCATGGACGGCGGCCAGCGCTTCGCCTTTATAGGTCTTTGGCATCGTCATTCACCTGGAACAATCTTCCTTCGCGTACCTCGGTATCAGCCTGCGCCTGTGTCAGAGCGAGCACGATCCTGGCGGCCTATTTGTGGGTCCGCAATTCAACCACGTTAATGTTGACCTTGCTGCTTTTGGCAAAGCAAAAGGCGAATATGCCCCGTTCCTCGTGGCGGAAGAAGATCAGCATGCGATAGCCGCCGGACTTGCCTCCATCTTCACGTGCGACACGCTGCTCGATCTGGCCGCGCTGAGCCCGAATGTGCGGCCGCATTCAAGCTGTGCGTTCCTGGTTACCAGCGCAGGGCTGCTTGCAATCCGAAAGCTGAGCAATCAGACGATGCGCTTCTCGACGCCGGAATTTTGAAAATGCCGCCTACTATTTTTGGCGATCGATACCCCCTACCCGCCGCCATTTTCAAAGTGGAACTGCATTGCACGGCACGGGCGAACCAATCGACCGTAAACCCACGCTATCCGGCGACATTTGGTGGCGTCCACCGGCGTTCTTTGGTATCAATTTTCCTGTAAAATGGGTGGTACCAAATGCAACGGGGTTCCCTGAAAGTGCCTCAAACCGGCGCTTTCAGAGCCTTTGGGGGCCTCGGTGGGGTCCCCAAAAATTGTCAGAAGGGGCATTCTGCCATCTTATTTCAAATACTTGTGCGAAGTTTTGCGGTTCCCGCTACCGCTCCACCGGTCACCCCCGCTACCCCCACAAAAACAGGATGCCTCCGGCGGGAAAGGGCCATTGCCCTTTCATCCCGTTCGTTGGCGGTGGTTCAATGTGCCCGTGGCTTGCCGCCGGGACATTTTGGCTGCTAGCTTGCGCGGATGTTCGAACAGACCTTTAAAAACATCGACGACGTCCTGCGCAAAGAGGCGGGCTGCACCACAGAGCTGGATTATACGGAGCAGACCAGCTGGATTCTGTTCCTGAAGTACCTCGACGAGCTGGAGGAAGACCGCAAGATCGAGGCAGAGCTGCGCGGCAAGCCTTATGCGCCGATCATCGATGCCGCGCACCGCTGGAGCGTGTGGGCCGCGCCAAAGACCGCCAAGGGCGAGTTCGATCACAATGCGGCGCTGACCGGGCCGGACCTGATCGACTATGTCGACAAGACCCTGTTCCCCTATCTGCAGGGGTTCAAGCAGCGCGCGCCCGCGCCCGATACCATCGAATACAAGATCGGCGAGATCTTTGGCGAGATCAAGAATCGCTTCAATTCGGGTTATTCGCTGCGCGATGCGCTGGAACTGATCGACGGGCTGTCGTTCCGCAGTCAGGATCAGAAGCACGAGCTTTCGCACCTGTATGAAGTCAAGATCAAGAACATGGGCAATGCCGGGCGCAACGGCGGGGAATACTACACTCCGCGCCCGCTGATCCGCGCGATGATCAAAGTCGTTAAACCGCAGATCGGCGACAAGATTTACGACGGCGCGGTGGGTTCGGCGGGCTTCCTGTGCGAAGCCTATGACTTCATGAAGCCGCTGGCCAAATCGACCGGCGACCGCGAAGTGCTGCAGACCCGCACGTTCTACGGCAAGGAGAAGAAGTCGCTCGCCTATGTGATCGCGATCATGAACATGATCCTGCACGGGATCGAAGCGCCGAACATCCTGCACACCAACACGCTGGGCGAAAACCTGAACGATATTCAGGAAAAGGACCGCTATGACGTGATCCTGGCGAACCCACCCTTCGGCGGCAAGGAACGCCCCGAAATCCAGCAGAATTTCCCGATCAAGACCGGCGAGACCGCGTTCCTGTTCCTGCAGCACTTCATCAAATCGCTGCGCACCGGCGGCACCGCTGCGGTGGTGATCAAGAACACCTTCCTTTCGAACAGCGACAACGCCAGCGTGGCGCTGCGCAAGGAGCTGCTGGAATCCTGCAACCTGCACACCGTGCTCGATATGCCCGGCGGCACGTTTCAGGGTGCGGGGGTGAAGACGGTGGTGCTGTTCTTTGAAAAGGGCGAGGCCACGCGGCGCATATGGTATTACCAGCTCGATCCCGGGCGCAACATGGGCAAGACCAACCCGCTGAACGATGCCGACATGGCCGAGTTTGTGGCATTGCAGGCCAGCTTTGCCACCAGCCCCAAAAGCTGGAGCGTGGAGCGCAGCGCGATCAATCCGGCCAGCTTTGACCTGTCGGTGAAGAACCCCGATGCGGGCGAGGTTTTGGCGCTGCGCAGCCCGCAAGCCATTCTGGAGGAGATTGTGGCGCTTGATGCGGAGAGCGCAGGGATTCTGGCTGAAATCAGAGCGCTGCTGTGAAGGCGGGTTGGGAATGGCGACCTCTTGGGGAGGTCTGCAAGACCGGTTCAGGCGCGACCCCGTTGAAGACCCATAGGGATTATTATGAGGGCGGAACAATCCCTTGGCTACTTAGCGGTGAGGTTGCGCAAGGCGAAATCAGTGAAGCCAGAAATTTCATTACGGAAGCAGGCCTCAAGAACTCCGCCGCTAAGGTGTTTCCCGTAAATTCAGTGCTGATTGCTATGTACGGTGCAACGGCGGGGCAGGTTGGCATTTTGCGTTTTGAAGCCGCAACCAACCAAGCTGTTTGCGCCATTCTTCCAAATCCGCGATTTCTGCCTGAGTTTCTTTTTTATGTTTTCTTACACCTGAAAGAGAGCTTGATCGCGACTGCGACCGGAAATGCACAACCGAACATTTCGCAGATAAAGATCAAGAGCACGGTCATTCCCATCCCCCCTGTTGACGAGCAGCGGCGGATTGTTGCGGTGTTGGACAAGGCCTTTGCAGGCATCGCCACCGCGACGGCAAACGCGCAAAAAAACCTGACCAACGCCCGCGAGCTTTCCGCTGCGATTCCGGCTGGCAGCTCAACTGTAATCCGAATGACCATCGGAGAACTTTTGGAACGCCGATGGTTGCTCGATCATATGGATGGCAATCATGGGGGGGATT
>CAIOKP010000223.1 GCA_903858875.1 uncultured Sphingomonadales bacterium | reverse complement strand
GCATCGTCGCGGCGGTCGCGCCCGAGGGGCGGGGCGCGCATCTGATGCGGGTGTTCGGATTTTCGACGGTAGTGCCACAGGTGTCGATGACGCTGTTGCTGGCCTTTGTCGGCCCGCGCCTGACGGGCGCGAGCGAGCATTGGGTGATGGTGACGGGCGGCGGCCTGATGGCGGCGGCGGGCGTGCTGACGCTGGCGATTGGCGGGCGGTTTGCGGTGGGGCATGACGAATGGTGACGCGCGCGCCGCCCTGCGCTAGCATCGCGCCCATGCATTCAGAAACCCCGCAATCCGATCCGGCTGGCACCTGGTTTGCCGATGGCCCCGCTGCCCAGTCGCCCCAGATGTCGCCCCAGATGTCGCCCCAGATGTCTTTGGCCCAAAGCCGCGCCGCACTGGCCGCGGTGGCGGTGTTGTTTGCGGGCGGACTGTGGGCGCTGCACCCGTTTTTGCCGGCGCTCGGCTGGGGCGTGATTTTTGCGGTGTCGCTGTGGCCGTGGCATGCGCGACTGGCGCAGCGGTGTCCGCGGCATGGCCGGCTGGCGATCCCGGCCTTGATGACCTGTCTGGTGTTGCTGGCCTTTGTCCTGCCGCTTTTGATGGTGATCAGCGCGATTGCCGATGAAAGCGCGGGCGTGGCGCATTGGCTGGCCACCGCCAGCGCGCAGGGGGTCCCGGTGCCAGCGTTCTTCGCACATCTGCCCTATGGCGACCATTTCGCTGCGTGGTGGCAGGCAAACCTCGCCGCGCCGGGCGCCATCACCCATCTGTCGCATGATCCGCAAGGGGCCTCGCGCCTGCATTTGGCGACCGGAGAGCACATTTTGGGTGGGCTGTTGCACCGGGTGCTGTTGATCGGTTTCATGCTGTTGGTGCTGTTCTTTTTGCTGCGCGATGGCGACCGGGTGGCGCTCGCCCTGCGTATCGGCAGTTGCCGCGCGTTCGGCCCGGCGGGCGAGCGGGTGGGCAATCAGATCGTCACCGCGATCCGGGGTACGGTCAACGGCCTCGTCATCGTTGGTTTTGGCGAAGGGGTGATCATGGGCGTCGCCTATGAAATCGCCGGGGTGCCACATGCGGCGTTGCTGGGGCTGTTTACCGGGCTGTTGTCGGCGGTGCCGTTGGGGTCGGTCATTGCGGTGGTGGTCGCGGCGGGGGCGTTGGTTGCGGGTGGCGCGATTGGGCCTGCGGTGGCGGTTGCCGCGCTGGGCGCGGTGGTGGTGTTTGTGGCGGACCATTTCGTGCGGCCGGCGTTGATTGGCGATGCGACGCGGTTGCCTTTCCTGTGGGTGTTGCTTGGCATTTTGGGTGGGATCGAGGCGTGGGGGCTGATCGGGTTGGTCTTGGGGCCGGCGTTGATGGCGGCGCTGATGTTGCTGTGGCGCGAATGGGTGGGCGCGCAACCGGGCGCGCTGAACCCGGTACGCGCGGTGGTGACGGGTGACTGATCGCCCGACGCAGGTGTTTTTCGACGGTGGGTGCCGGCCAAACCCCGGCATGATCGAGGTCGCGGCGGTGGCGCGCGGGGTGGTGCAGATTGTCGAGGACCTGGGTGAGGGCGATTGCCTCGACGCTGAATGGCTGGCGTTGCTCCATGCCGTGGGCGTGGGGCAGGCGTTGGGCGGTGCCTATGAGGTGATCGGTGATTGCCGGGTGGTGATTGACGCGGCGGCGGGCCGGGGCCCGTGTCGCGGGGCCAAGGCGCAGGCGCATCTGGCGCGGTTTTTGGCGTTGAGCGCCGCCGCGCCGCCGGTGCGGATCCGTTGGGTGCGGCGGGCGCAAAATCTCGCGGGGATCGCGCTCAATGCTCGGCATCCGCGATAGTTTCCCCGGGCGCGCACCCGGCGGCGTTGGCAGGCGGGCCGATGCACGCTAAGCGCGCCGGGATGACCCAGCCCGACCCTGTCCACGACCGCCGTTTGACCCGCGCCGATATTGCCGCGCTGGCCGCTGCCGCTGTGCCGGTCGTGGTGGTCGATTGCGATTTGGACGAGGTGGATGCCTCGGGCCTCGACCTTGCCGGCTGGCGGTTTGAACGCTGCGGTTTTCGCCATGCCAAGCTGACGGCGGCGCGGTTGGAACGCACGCAATGGACCGCGTGCCGGGGCGCCTTTGCCGATTTTCTGGGCACGGACCTGTCCGATGCGGCGTTTGTGTCGAGCGATTTCAACAATGCGGTGTTGCGCCGGGCGACCTTGACCGGGGCGTCGTTTCGGGGCTGCAAGCTGACCGGGGCCGACATGTCGCAGGCCGGGATGCTGGATGTGGTGTTCGAGGAAACGCTGTTGATCAGCGCGAAACTGCCCGGCGTGTCGTTTCGCAGACAGACGTTGCGGCGAGTGGATCTGTCCTATGCCGACCTCGGCAAGGGGGATTTTCGCGGCACGATGTTCGAAGGGTGCAGCCTGCGCGATGCCAATGTCGTGGGGGCGCGGTTTGAAAAAGCCGATTTGCGCGGGGCCGACCTTGGCGGCTTGCGGTTGATCGATGCCGCATTGTTTCGCGGGGCGACGATTTCGCCAGAGCAGGCCGGGCAATTGCTGGGCGAATTAGGTTTGAAGGTGGGCTGACGCGATGAAGACGAACCGGGCCATTGCGCTGGCGCGCGGGCGGGAAGAGCGGCAGCAGGGGCGCGACTGGCTGGTGCCGTTGATGCGCGACGGCGCGCCAAAGATGATGACCAAGGACCAGTACCGCGACGCCGCGCGGGCGCAATTCCGCATTTCGACCGCCGCGTTCAATGATGCGTGGCTGTGGGCGATTGAGGACACTGGCGCGGAGGCTTGGTTCGAGGGTCGTGGGCGCGACGCGGAATAGATGCAATTCTATCGCCTAGACGCGACGGCGGCGACGATTGCGGCGGCGCTGGGGGCGGATCGCAATGGCGATGTGTGGCCGGGCGGGGCGGTGGTGCCCAGCGGCTTTGCGCCGGTGGCGATCCGCGGCGATGATGGCGGGCGGCGGTTGGTGCCGCGCCAATGGGGTGTGCCGCCACCGCCCCGCGGGCAGCATCCCGTCACCACGGTGCGCAACCTTGCCAGCCCGTTCTGGATCGGCACGCTGCGCCATACGCAGTTTCGGTGTCTGGTGCCGATGACCGCGATGCCGGGGCCGGGGGGCGATGTGATGGCGATGCCCGATACGCTGCCGGGCGCGCCGGTCTTTGTGGCGGCGGGCATTTGGCGCGATTCGGAGGTCGTGAGTTTCGCCATCTTGACCGCTGCCGATGCGGCCGGGCGAATTGGCCCGGTGTTGCTGCATCGGCAGGAATATGCGCTGTGGCTGTCCGCCGACTGGAAAGTGGCGCAGCGGTTGGTGCAGGGGCGCTAAGCCAGTTCCGCGCCGATATGGGCGGTGCCGCGCGTCGCGGCGATAGCTTCTTGCCGGTGGCGTTCGCGATAGCCCGCGCGTTGTTCGTCGGTACGCTCGGCATAGCAGGCGGGGCAACTGACCCCGGTTTCATACAGCGGCGAGGCGCGATCCTCGGCATTCACCGGGCGGCGGCAGGCGTGGCACAATTCGTGAGTGCCGGGGGCGAGGCCATGGCCGACCGAAACGCGCTGGTCAAAGACGAAGCATTCGCCTTCCCACAGGCTGTCCTCTGGCGCGACGGTTTCGAGATATTTCAGGATGCCGCCCTTCAGGTGATAGACCTCGTTCACCCCCTCGGCCATCAGGAAGGCAGTGGATTTTTCGCAACGAATGCCGCCGGTGCAAAACATGGCGATTTTTGGGGCAACCTTGGGCGGGGTTTTGCCGTCACCCAGCAACCGCGCGCGTTCCGCCCGGAACCATGCGGGGAAATCGCGGAATGTTTGCGTCTTGGGGTCGATGGCGCCGGCGAATGTGCCGATGGCGACCTCGTAATCATTGCGTGTGTCGATCACGATAGTGTCGGGGTCGGAAATCAGCGCATTCCAATCCTGCGGTGCGACATAATGACCAACAATCGCCAGAGGATCGATCGCCGGTTCGCCCATCGTGACGATTTCCTGCTTCAAACGCACCTTCATACGGTGGAAGGGCATGGTCGCGGCGCCGGCAAATTTAACGTCGAGATCCGCGCAGCCCGGCAATGTCCGCAGATAATCGAGCACACAGGCGATGCCCTGTTGCGACCCGGCGATCGTGCCGTTGATCCCCTCATGCGCGAGCAAAAGCGTGCCCTTGACCCCCTGGGCGCGGCACAATTCGGCCAAGGGCGCCTGTATCGCCGTATGATCGGCAAGGCGCGTGAATTGGTACAGCGCCGCGACGCAGAAGGGCTGGTTGGTGTGGGGCACTGGGCAAGTCACTGGGCAGGCACTCTAATCTTGAGGACAGCGAATCGGGCGCGCGATTATCGTTTGGGCGTGACCCACACCGATACGGGCGCGATGAATTTACCGGGGGCGGGCTTTCCCACTTCAACACGGTCGGCGGTGACCAATTCGCCCGTTTCGAGCGTGAAAGAGGCCCAAGGCTTGGGCATCCTGCCAAAGGTCAGTTTTTGGATGGGCTGGCCGGTGGCGGTGTTCATGATGGTGGCGACGATGCTCATCGGGTGCCGATAGAGAGATCGGATGCGGCTTGTCCAGTGCGTAACCTGCACGCGCGGTGTCGCATCATCGATGCGCGTGGGGGTGATCGTGCTTGTCATTCGGGCCGGATTGTGACCAAGAGACCCAGATCAGCG
>CAIOKP010000222.1 GCA_903858875.1 uncultured Sphingomonadales bacterium | reverse complement strand
TGCTGCGCTATACAGCCGCGTCTCTGACTGCACTCGCGTTTCGTGCGCAAGGGAAATAGCCCGGAACTGCGCCATTCCTGGCGCCAGTTCGGCGAGGTGCCCCTCTAGGGGGAAGATTTCAGGACTGTCTGGTGCTCTCGAGAAGACTCAGTCGAACTTTTCGTTTTGACCACAACGCGTAAATTTCATCGGGGAAGGTCCGGTGCTTGTGCGGTCGAAAAAGTTGCAGAGACGAGTTCGCTCTTGAACTGCATGCCCGAGCACAGAGTCGCAAATGACGATGGAGTCGCGCGACCACTTTCAAAATGCGGCCTGCATGATGCTTGCAGTCAGGAAATTGAGGGTGGAGACTGCAGGGCATTTCAGCGGCCCAAATGGCTAGCTGAGAGACTGGTCTGACTGCTGCTCAAAAATGAGCGTTTGCAAAGCGCCGGAAAAGCCCCGAGAATTTGGCCCCAAGAGGGGAAAATCCTTTTAAACCAATGGCTTAAGACTGACTGGTGCGGTCGAGAAGACTCGAACTTCCACGGGCTTTCGCCCACAACGACCTCAACGTTGCGCGTCTACCAATTCCGCCACGACCGCTAAATCATCGGGCCTGCCGGCAATTTGCTGGCTGCCCGGGTGGGGTAGGAGCGGGCCATTAGCAGAGGGTTTTTAGGGCGGCAAGTGCAGAAGTGGTTCTTATTTGTATTCATCTGCAGATTGCTGCGGGTAAATGCCCTCAGACCGGGGTAACCGCCACGTTTTCGACGTGGATTAATGCGGCTTCCACTGGATTTCGGCGGCCTTGGCGGGCTTTGGCGCATCGATGATCGCGGTGTTGATCGCCTCGCTCTCGCCCGGGGCGAGCACCGATTTGGGCGGCTCAGCTTCGACCGTATAGATCGTGCGGTTGCGTGCGTCGCGCAAGGTAATCAACAGAACCGGCACCGTCCGCCGACTTTGCCCGACATTGGTGATCGTCCCGCTGATGTTGAAAAAATCGTTCCCGTTGGGCAGCGCACGCCGTTCTTGCCGGCTGGGCGGGAAGGCGAGCTTCAGGTCCGGTTCGCTATTGCCGGACTGGGGCAGGGGCAGCCAGTCGGGCAGGCCAAACTTGGCCACGGCCCCCATCGCGCCGGTCGTCACCAAGGCAAAGCCGATCGCCAGCGCCGTCCACATCCGGGCAGGATTGCGGCGCGGGCGAAATGGCGGCTGGTGCGCAAAGCTCGAGGGTGAACTGGCGAAATCGGACTTGGTTTCCGGCGCTGGAACCGCTTGCGCGAGCGGCGAAGGCGGGGCAGGCGGCTCACTCGGCATGGCGGCCGGTGGCGGCGCTGCGGGGGCGGTGTGCCAGCCATAGTCGGCCACATGCGGTGAGACCGGCATGTCGGCGGGCATGGGCGCTTCGTTCAAGGGCGGTGCCGTCGGCGTGGCGGGCGGCATCGCGACCGGCGCGATGATGTCAGGCACAGGTTCTGGTCGGGACAGGTCTGGCCCGTCCTGATGCCAGCTGTGGCGGCATTTGGCGCAACGCACAGTGCGTCCTTCGACGCCGATCGCGCTGTCGGGTACAGCATAGCGTGTCGCACAAGCAGGGCAGGCGATAATCATTACCGACCGTAATGCATGGCCAGCGCCCCTCGCACAAGGCTGAGGGAGGGGAAACTGCACTCTACGAAGGCTTTTTTCCACTACCCTTTTTTCCGAGGCCGAGGACGGCTATAGTCCAAAACGATATGATTGCATTTGTTCGTTCTCTTCGCCCCGCGTGCCTGTGGGGCTGCCACAACCGGCTAGCGCCCCTTTTGGGGGGGCGCGCGGCATGAGCGGCGCTCCGCTGGGCGAAATCGCGCGGTTTGATAATGTGGGTTTGCGCTATGGCGCCGATCGTGAAGTCTTGACCGATGTGTCCTTCACGCTGTTCGCCGGCAGCTTCTATTTCCTGACGGGGGCGAGCGGCGCGGGCAAGTCTTCCTTGTTGCGGATGCTGTATTTGGCGCAGCGGCCGTCGCGCGGGATGATCGGTCTGTTTGGTACAGATGCGGTGACTTTGCCGCGGGGGCGGTTGCCGGGGTTTTGGCGGCGGATCGGCGTGGTCTATCAGGATTACCGGCTGGTGCCGCACATGTCGGCATTCGACAATGTGGCGCTCCCATTGCGGGTGGCGGGTATTCCGGAAAAGGATGTGGCGCGGCCCGTGGCCGATATGCTCGAATGGGTCGGGTTGGCGGACCGTATGGCGGCAAAGCCGGCGACGCTGTCGGGGGGCGAGCAACAACGTGTGGCCATCGCCCGTGCGGTGATCGGGCGGCCCGAATTGT
>CAIOKP010000221.1 GCA_903858875.1 uncultured Sphingomonadales bacterium | reverse complement strand
CCGCTCTTGGGCAGCTTGCCGCCGCGCGGATAGGACCAGATCACCGTGGCGAGGCCGACACTGGCTGCCTCGGCGCGCATTTCGCGGATTTCTTCCATCAGCTCAAAGCAATCGTCGCTGCCTGGATAGATGGTAAAGCCGATCGCGGCACACCCCAGACGCAGCGCATCGTCAACCGAGCCCGTGATCGCCTGATTGGCGGCCGTGGCCCAGCTGTTCGAGCTGTTGACCTTCAGGATGGTCGGGATTTGGCCGGCAAACTTGTCGGCGCCTGCCTCCAACATACCCAATGGCGCGGCAAAGGCCGACAGGCCAGCGTCGATCGCCATCTGATAGTGGTAATGCGGGTCATAGGCCGGTGCATTGACCGAAAAGCTGCGCGCCGGGCCATGTTCAAAGCCCTGATCGACCGGCAGGATGATCAACTTGCCACTGCCCCCAAGGCGGCCCTGCATCAGAATGCGGTACAACTGCGTCTTCACACCCGCGTTGTCAGTTTCGTAATTCGCGAGGATTTTTTGAACAACCTTCGTGGTCATGTCGGTTCCCTGTCAGCAATGGCCCCTGATATTGCATAGGTATGCAAAGCGGGCTGCAAATAACCCGCCCGGCGCACATCTGCAACCGGGCGGGTAAAAAACTGTCTAGATTTCTAGAGCTTTGACGCCCGGCAACTCGCGACCTTCCATCCATTCGAGGAAGGCACCGCCCGCCGTCGAAATGTACGAAAAATCATCCGCGACGCCGGCATGGTGCAAAGCCGCCACGGTATCGCCACCGCCCGCAACCGAAACCAGCGACCCTTCCTTGGTCAAGGCCGCCGCGATCCGCGCCAGCGCCACGGTCGCCGCATCGAACGGTGCCATTTCAAACGCGCCCATCGGCCCGTTCCACACCAGCGTGCGGCAGGTCTTGAGCGCATCGGCCAGGGCCTCAACCGCCGAAGGACCCACGTCGAGGATCATCTCGTCGGCGGCCACTTCATGCACATTGCAGGTGCGCAACGACGGCGGATTGGCGGCGAAGGTTTTCGACACCACAACCTCATACGGCAGGTGCACGGTGCAACCGGCGGCATCGGCCGCGTCGAGAATCGCCTCCGCAGTGCCGGCCAGCTCATGTTCGCACAGGCTCTTGCCAACATCGACCCCGCGCGCGGCGAGGAACGTGTTGGCCATGCCGCCGCCGATGATCAAATGATCGACCTTGGTCACCAGATGCGTCAGCACACCAAGCTTCGACGACACCTTGGCCCCGCCAACGACCGCGGCCACCGGCTTGACGGGCTTGCCCAGCGCCTTTTCCAACGCCTCCAGTTCGGCCTGCATCGACCGGCCCGCATAGGCCGGCAACACATGGGCCAGACCCTCGGTCGTGGCATGGGCGCGATGCGCTGCGGAAAACGCGTCGTTCACATAGAAATCGGCGTTGGCGGCAATCGCCTTGACCAATTCGGGGTCGTTCTTTTCCTCACCCGGCCAAAACCGCGTGTTTTCCAACAAGGCAATGCCGCCCGGCTCCAGAATACCCACTGCCTGGCTGACGATATCGCCGGCGATCTCAGGCACGAACATCACTTCGCGGCCCAAAATCTTTTCGACAGTGCTGATCACCAGGCTCAACGATTGATCCGCCACGCGGGCGCCCTTTGGCCGGCCGAAATGCGCCAGCAACAGCACCTTGGCGCCCTTGTTGGCCAGTTCAAGGATCGTCGGCAGCGCCGCGCGCACGCGCGAATCCTCGGTCACGCGGCCATCCTGCATCGGCAGGTTGAAATCGACGCGCACCAACGCGACCTTGCCGGTCACATCACCCAAATCATCCAGCTTGTGAAAAGCCATGCATACCCCCAAAACACGCCGAGGCCGGACCCCGGCGCGCATAGTCCAACGTCACCGTAAAAGGGCGGGACTTTCGCCCCGCCCTTTCGTATTTGTTCAGATCAGGCCAGCGATCACGCCGGCCGTATCGACCATGCGGTTCGAGAAGCCCCACTCGTTATCGTACCACGACAATACGCGGACCAGCTTGCCATCGAGAACCGTGGTCTCGAGGCTGTCGATGGTCGACGAATGCGCGTCATGGTTGAAGTCGATCGAGACCAGTGGCTCATCGGTGTAGCCGAGCACGCCCTTCATCGGGCCATCAGCGGCCGCCTTGAGCAGCGCGTTGACTTCGTCAACCGTGGTGTCACGCTTGGGCTGGAACGTCAGATCGACGACCGACACGTTGGGCGTCGGCACGCGAATGGCCGAACCGTCCAGCTTGCCCTTCAATTCCGGCAACACTTCACCCACAGCGCGCGCGGCGCCGGTGGTGGTCGGGATCATGTTCATCGCGGCGGCGCGCGACCGGCGCGGATCGCTGTGAATCTGATCGAGGATCTTTTGATCGTTGGTGTAGCTGTGGATCGTGGTCATCAAACCGCGCTCGATACCGATGGCATCGTTCAACACCTTGGCGAAGGGCGCGAGGCAGTTGGTGGTGCAGGACGCGTTCGAGACGATCTTGTGCTCAGCGGTCAGCTTGTCATGGTTGACGCCGAACACCACGGTCAGGTCAACATTCTTGCCCGGCGCCGAGATCAGCACGCGCTTGGCGCCCGCATCCAGATGCTTCTGGCAAGCGTCACGGCTGGTGAAGAAACCGGTGCAT
>CAIOKP010000220.1 GCA_903858875.1 uncultured Sphingomonadales bacterium | reverse complement strand
TCGGCCAGCGTCGGCGCGCGGAAGCCCGTGCTGATCGTGCCACGTACCGCGATTTGCGGGGTGATGTCATAACGGGTGGTCAGCTTGCCGGTGGTTGCCGCGCCAAAGTCGCTGTAATGTTCATAACGGCCAGCGAGGTCGACCTTCCAATTCGTCAGCGGGTTCACCGCGAGGTCAACATAACCCGCATAATTGCTGCGCGAATATTTGCCGGCGTCGGTCGGCTGGAAGCCCGGATAGGACGAGGCGCCCGCACCATAGTAGGACGCGGTATCGCCCGGCGTGATCTCATACGTATCACGGCGGTATTCAGCGCCCAGAGCCAGGTTCAGCGGCGAGGCCAGGCCAACGTCGAACCCGTGGTTGATGTCGAGGTTGGTCGTCCACTGGGTCGCGATCCACGAACCGTCATAGAAGTTGGTCGGCGTGAACCCGGTGTCGGCATAGAGGTTGACGTTGGCCGAATTGATCGTCGAAATGCCGTTATGGTCGCTGCCATAGGTGGTCGACAGATCCCAATCCCAACCCGACACGGCACCCTTGATGCCCGTCGTAAAGGCATAGTCGGTCTCGTTCACCGCCTCGAGCGGCTGGAAACCGTTGGGGAACGGATAGACGACGCCGGCCGATACCACCGGCGCAACGCCCGGCAGCATGTCGCGCGTTGCGGCCGCTGCGATGGTCGTCGAAACCTTGGTCGGGCTGCGATAGTTCTCATAGGCCTGCGCGGTGCGCTGGTCATAGGTGGCCTGGGCATAGACCTTGATGTCATCGGTGACGTTGTAACCGGCATCGGCCAGCGCGCTGAACGTATGGCTACGCGTGTCGCCATAGATGCGGTTCACGTAGGGGTAGCCCGGTGCATTCACGATGCCGGCGCCGGCCACGCCCGTTGCCGTCAAGGCGCCGGTGGGGCTGAAGAAGCGCGAGTCATAGCTGCCCTGCAACGAATGGGCGTGGAAGTGATCCTCGACCGTTACGTTGAGATAGCCGTCTTCGCCGAGCTTGAAGCCCTTGTTGCCCGAGATGTCCCAGGTCTGACCGCCGCCCGAATACAGCTGGCCAAACGAGGCCGAGATCGAGCCGGCGTTCGTCGCCTTCTTGGTGATGATGTTGATCACGCCAGCCACCGCGTCCGAACCATATTGCGCGGCTGCGCCATCGGTCAGCACTTCGATGTGGTCAATCGATGCGACGGGGATAAGGCCAAGATCGGCCGATGCGGCGCCCTGGAATGGGCCTGGATCGATGTGAAGGTTCGACGTGCCATGGCGACGCTTGCCGTCGATCAGCACCAGCGTGTCGTTGGGGTTCAGACCGCGCAGGTTGGCGGCCAGCACCAGAGCGGCGGCATCCTGGCCATACTGTTCAGAGTTGAAAGACGGCAGGTTCTGCTGCAGCGACGAGATCAGGTCAGGCTGGCCAACGCGCTTGAGCGCGGCCGCGCCAACCATTTCAATCGGCGCTGCGCTGTCGGCAGCCTTGACGCCTGACACGCGCGTACCGGTCACGATGATATCGCCGGTGGGTGCCGATGTCGCCGCCGGTGCGGTTTGGGCATGACCGGCGGCGCTCACCGCGATGAGCGGCAGAATACTGACAGCAGAAAAGAGTTTCTTCATTGCGTAACCTTTTGTGAAATGCATCGGGAAATGCTCACGAATACCCAGGGTCGTTTGAGCGTCACGATCGTTCACCGTCTCGCTGTGCGCGATGGTGTCCGCTCTCGCCCAAGCGACGGCGGCGCTAAGCATGATAACTGTGGGGCGACAATGGCACTCATGGGCAGGGTGTTACAGTTTATACCAGCGTGGTATTTTTGCCACTTGCAGGATTTGCCTCGCTGGACTGGTTGCTGTCCACGTCAAAAAGCCCACGGGTTAGCGCCGGATACTCGAGGTATTCTGCGGTTTTACCATAGTGTTTCAGATCTTTAACTTGACGCCAGAGCGCCTTTGGTTCGCCCCATGATGTCCGGCCAGACGGAATTATGGCTACGCCGTCGCGAACTATTATTACCATAATGTGGATCTAAATTACACAACTACGCCAAGCCTGCTTCTCAACCATCGCAAGGGCTGGCGCATGGCATCTGGTTGGCTGACGCCCATTTATAAAATTTC
>CAIOKP010000219.1 GCA_903858875.1 uncultured Sphingomonadales bacterium | reverse complement strand
TGTCCGGCATTGCGGAACTTGCTGGCGCTGGCGACTTTGACCTCGCATTACCACCGGTCGGACGCGTTGAAGCCGGGCGATGAGATCATCACCGTGGCCACCGGTTTTCCAACCACTGTCAATCCGGCGCTGCAATATGGCCTGACGCCGGTGTTCGTCGATGTCGACATTCCGACCTATAACATCAAGCCCGGCATGATCGAGGCGGCGGTGTCGAGCAAGACCCGCGCGATCATGATCGCCCATACGCTGGGCAATCCGTTTGACCTGGCCGAGGTGATGCGGGTCGCGGAAAAGTATAACCTGTGGGTGGTCGAGGATTGCTGCGACGCGCTGGGCGCGACCTATGATGGCAAGCCGGTGGGCACGTTTGGCCACATGGGTACGCTGTCGTTTTACCCCGCGCACCACATCACGATGGGCGAGGGCGGCGCGGTGTTCACCGACAAGCCGCGCCTGAAACGCGTGATCGAGAGCTTCCGCGACTGGGGCCGCGATTGCTGGTGTCAGCCGGGGCAGGATAATACCTGTGGTAAACGGTTTGGCCGCAAGCTGGGCACTTTGCCGCATGGCTATGACCACAAGTATACGTACAGCCATGTCGGCTATAACCTGAAAATCACCGATATGCAGGCGGCGGTGGGCCTCGCGCAATTGGGCCAGCTTGATGGCTTTGTCGCGGCGCGCAATGCCAATTTTATCCGGATGACCGAACTGTTGAAGCCGATGGAGGATGTCTTCATCCTGCCCGAGGCGACGCCGCGTTCGGTGCCGTCGTGGTTTGGCTATCCGATCACCATCCGCCCCGGCAGCGGCATCGACCGCGAGGATTTGGTACGCTTCCTGAACGACCGCAAGGTGGGTACGCGTCTGCTGTTCGGCGGCAACCTGTTGCACCAGCCATACATGAAGGGCCGCGATGTGCGTGTCGTGGGCGATCTGGCCAACGCCGATCTGGTGACCACTAATACCTTTTGGTTGGGCACCTATCCGGGTTTGACGGAAGACCACCTCGCCTATACCGCTGAAATGATCAGTGCCTTTCTTGGCGGCCAGCGCTAAAACAAAAGCAGGAGTAGAGCCGTGAACCAATATGAAAAGCGCATGCTGGCCATCCTGACTGAGGGGCGGGCCAGTCATGGTTTTGTCTCGGTAAAGGCGGAGTTCGAAGCCGAGGGCACGCGTAGCGACGAATTTCTGCGCTTGCTTGAATTGGCACGGCGCGCTGGCTTGAAAGTGGCGCTCAAGATCGGTGGCTGTGAGGCCATTCGTGATTTGATCGAGGCGCGCCAATATGGGGTGGACTTCATCATCGCGCCGATGATCGAGACGCCTTATGCGCTGTCCAAATTCATTGCGGCCAAGGACAAGGTGTTCCCCAAGGACGAGCAGGCCGACATGTCGTTCCTGTTCAATGTCGAGACCGCGACCACGTTCGAAAGCCTTGAAACGCTGGGCGAAGTGGCGCAGGCAGGCAATGTTGGGATGGTGTTCGGGCGGGTCGATTTTGCAGGTTCCCTGGGGCATGATCGCAGTTTTGTGAACAGCGAGGCGATGGCTGGCTACGTCAACAAGGTTGCGCAAGTGGCCGCCGCACGCGGACTGGAACTGGTTGTTGGCGGCGGGGTTAGCCCGGATTCCATCGCATTGCTGGCCGGTGCGCGGGCGCATCGCCTCGATCGCTTCGAAACCCGCAAGGTGGTGTTCGACGCCGCCATTGTCACCGATGGCCGCGCCAAGGCGGGCATGGAACTGGCGATCGAATTCGAATTGCTGTGGTTGCAGAACAAGCGCGACTTCTATCGCGGCATTGCCGAGGAAGACGCCACGCGTATCGCCATGATGGAAGCGCGTCAGCAAATCGCCAAGACAACCGAGCCTGCGTAAACAATTATGACCGAGCCCACCGTCCCCAAGACACTCCGCGTCGCAGACCTGATCGCGCGCCTGTTGGTGCAGCATGGTATTACCGATTGCTTCATGCTGACCGGCGGCGGGGCAATGCACCTCAATGATGCCTTTGGGCGCGAGGGGGCATTGCGCAAGATCTTCTGCCACCACGAACAGGCCTGCGCCATCGCGGCGGAAAGCTATACGCGGCTTTCTGGGCGGCCGGCGCTGGTCAATGTGACGACGGGGCCGGGGGGCGTGAATGCGCTGAACGGGGTCTATGGCGCCTATGTCGATTCCATCGGCATGATCGTCGTGTCGGGGCAGGTCAAGCGCGAGACCTGCGCGCCGAATTTCCCCCTGCCGTTGCGGCAATTGGGCGATCAGGAAGTCGATATCGTGTCGATGGTCAAGCCGATCACCAAATATGCCGTGGTGCTGAACGATCCGCTGGATGCGCGGCGCGTGGTGGAAAAGGCGATCTATCTGGCGAGCCGTGGCCGGCCCGGGCCAGTGTGGATCGACGTGCCGATCGACGTGCAGGCAGCGCCGGTCGACCCCGATGCGCTGGTGGGTTTTGACCCGGCGACCGATGCGGAAACCGCTGGGGAATCGGCCAATAACGCCGCCGAGTTGGGCGCGTTGACGGGCGAGGCCTTGCGCGGCGAAGTGGCAGCGATGCTTGGCGAACTCTGCGCGGCCGAACGCCCGCTGGTGTTGGTTGGCGCAGGGCCTCGGCTGTCGGGCACCCATGATGCGTTCCTGCGCTTTGTTGAACGGTTGGGCGTGGCGGTTGTGACGGGCTGGAACGCGCATGACGCCTTGCCCAATGCGCACCCGCTGTATGTCGGCCGGCCTGGCACGGTGGGGGATCGCGGCGGCAATTTCGCGGTGCAGACCGCCGATTACGTACTGGTGCTGGGCAGCCGGCTCAATATCCGCCAGATCAGCTATAATTGGCAGGCCTTTGCCCGCAATGCACAAGTGGCGATGGTCGATATCGACAGCGCCGAACTCGCCAAACCGACCTTGAATATCCACCGCCCGATCCATGCCGATCTGCGCGATTTCTTCGCAGCGGCAGCGGATCTGGACCTACCCGCCGATGACCGCGCCACCGACCGCGCGGCGTTTCTGGCGCGCAGCCGGGACCGTTCGGCAAAATATCCGACAGTGCTCGAAACGATGCGGTCTGAGGCTGGGCCGATCAACCCTTACGTCTTTGGCGAGGCGCTGTTTGCCGAGCTGGACGAGGGCGATATCATCGTGTCCGGCGACGGCACGGCGTGCGTCACCATCTTTCAATGCGCCGACATCAAGGTCGGTCAGCGGTTGTATACCAACAGCGGTTGCGCCTCTATGGGCTATGATTTGCCCGCGGCGATCGGGGCGTTTTACGCAGCCCCCCAGGCAAAGCGCATCATCTGTTTGGCCGGCGATGGGTCGATCATGATGAATCTGCAGGAATTGCAGACCATCGTTGGCGGCCATTTGCCGATCAAGATTTTCGTGCTCAACAACGATGGCTATCATTCGATCCGCCAATCGCAGGTCGCGCATTTTAACGGCTTTTCCGTGGGTTGCGGGCCGGATAGCGGGCTGACGTTTCCCGATTTCGCTCGCCTTGCCACAGGCTTTG
>CAIOKP010000218.1 GCA_903858875.1 uncultured Sphingomonadales bacterium | reverse complement strand
TGTATTCTGGTTCGACAATTGCGCGGTCAGCCTGACCGTTGATGCCACCGGCAGTTGAACAGTGCCCTGCCCGCCCAGATTAACCCCGGTTCCCGACTTAGCCTGCGCATCGCCAGATAGGGCCAGCGGGCCAAGAATCGAATTGAGCGTAGGTGAGGAGGTTGCGCGATTGATGTTGCTGCTGGGAGCGAGGCCAACCTCCAAAGAGCCGGCAAAAGGCTTGGCGGAGCGCAAGGCTGCTGCATATTGATTGACGATTTGGGCGACCTCGGGCGGAAGCCCGCCGGCCTGTGCTTGCCGCAATTGCTGGCGGGCCGCATTGCCGCGCCCCATCAAGGCAAGCACCTTGGCCAGTTCCAGCCGGACCCGCTGCGCATCGGGCTTTTCATCAAGGATCGCGCGAAATAACACGGCGGCATCGGCAAAGCGCCTCTGTGTCTCAAGCAGTTGGCCGTGGCGATAGAGCGCCTCGCAACGAATGTCGCGATGGGGGTCATGCTCAAGCGCGCGGTAGATCGTCACGGCCTCGTCATACCGTTGCGCCACGGTTTTTTGCCCGGCCACCTCAAAGAGTTGTGCCGGCGTCATCGGTGCGGAATCGGCAAGCGCTATGTGGGGAATGCCGCAAAGCGCAGCGCCCATGATGGCCAAGGCGACTTTCATCGAAGTGTGACGTCAGTTCTTCTTGGCGACAAACGCCCCCGCCGCCTTGAGGTACAGCCCGGTTTGACCGCTGGTGCTGTTTTCCAGCCGCATAGACCAGACGCCCGCGGCTTCATTCGCGCTCGGACCATAAAACGTCCCGTACACCGTATTCACACCACCTGTGGAGGTGTTGCTGGTTGCGCTAAAGGTCGCGGAGGCGGAATTGGTATTGATCAGGCCCAGCATGGTCACGCCTGTGTTGAGCGCGATGGCATTACCCGTGGTCAAATCCGTCGCCGTCGGGTTGAAGGTCAGCGATACTTGTGAGGTGCTGATCGGGTCAAAGACCATCGACATCGTGCCGTTGACGCTGACGGGATGCTGGGCCTGATTATCGATCCCGCTGCCATACATAAATCCGTTATAGGTCGCGGTGCCGGTGCGCGGCAGCTGGTTTTGCGGCGTGCCGATGCCAAACGGAATGTACTCATGCGCCGTGATCGTGGCATTTCCATTGGCGTCGTGCTGGGTTGTTACCACATCGGCAAAGCTGGCATATGTCAGCGCCAGTTCGGGATTGGCGGTGCCGGTATTGTAAATAAGCACTTTGGCCGTGTTGGTGCCTTGCGTCACATCATAAGCGGAAAATCGCGGATCGCTTTGCGTCGCTTCCAGCTGGCCCGGCCCGACCGCAAAGTCGGACAATACCCCTAACAATCCGGTATTCGCCGGATTATCCAGGTTGGTCGCCGAAAAATTATATGTCGATGTCGCCGGCGTATATTTCAAAAGACTATAAAGCCAAGCCCAGCCGGCATCGGACGATTGTGCATTGGGCGCGATGACATAGCCGCTGTTGAAAATGGTCGGCGCCGTCAAATTGGCCAGCCCTTGGCCAGCCAGCAGCAACGAGGCGTCCTGATAACCGATCAACGTACCGATGGTTGACGAACCATTGCCTGGGTTCATGTAAAAACTCGCGCCGAACTCGTCCGCGGACGGGCCGTAAAATCGCCCGGTTAGCGCGCTGGAACCACCGTTGGTGGACAGTGTGCCCGTGACAGAATTGGTCCCCGAAGCCAGCGTGGCACTTCCACCAAACACCGTACTGCCATAGCCCCCGGTAAAACTGATGGCCCCTGTGGCAAAATTCACCTGCATGGTGCCCGTGGTGTTCAGCGCCGTGGGCTGCTGATAGGGGACCGCAACGACGCCATTGAGAATGAGGTCATAACCGGCCTGGCCAAGGCGTGGCACGTTGGCATCTGTCGTGGTGACGCCATAGGTAAACGCATCGATAACGCCATCGATCGTCGATGATCCTTGCGCGGTCCGCTGCCAATATCCAGCCTGGACGTATTTCGTGGTGCTCGCGCCGCTCAAGGCGGAATTAAACAAGGTCAGCGTATCGGTGGTGGTACCGCTTTGCTGGGTGAACACGGGGGAAGCGCCCGCTGCGGGGGTGCGCCCCCCGGTTGGGAAACTCTGGCTATGGGTGCTATCGCTCAGCGTGTAAGTTTGCGTGCTGGCGTTATAGCTGACGGTGAGCGCAACATTTGTCGACGGGGTCACAGTCCCTGACGCGCCCGACGTCGGATAGCTGGCTTTGCCCAGAACCGCGTCATTGGAAAAACTCTGGCTGACTGTCAGGTTCTGTAACGAAGCGTTGGTAGCCGTGGGGGTCGGCGTAGGCGTAGGCGCGGGCGCGGGAATTGGCGTGCTGGCAACATCGCCACCGCCACAGCCCCCAAGGGTTAGCGAAAAACCGACAAATGCGCCAAAACCAACCGTTTTCATCGCACCCATAAACTGTTTGCCCGCGTGCGACATAGGTGTTCCCCGCCCCGAATTATCACTATGCCCGTTTTTCGCACAACACCTGTGTCGAAGCAATTGAAACGGTGCCGCCAATCGAGGCCGCCTGCGCTGTCCGCCCGTTTGCTTTGGCCATACCGCTAGCGCGGATCGAAGCTCAGGATCTGGACGCCAAATGGTTCGAGTGTCGGGTTACCAAGGCTCGGCATCTGAATCGCCGGGCGCGCCAACACCACCTTGTTGAAAACCGGAGTTTGCCCCTGCCAACCGCTGATATTGGCGATTTGCGGGGTGTCGCTCATGTTGAGCACGACCAGGACACCCTGCCCCGCCTTGTCCTTGCGCGCAAAGGCCAGCACCTTGGGATTGCCGGAATCGAGCGCGACATACGCGCCCTCACGCAAGGCCGCATTCGTGCGCCGCAATTGGATCAGGTCCGCGTACCAATGGTAAAGCGACGTGGGATCCTGCACCTCCGATTGGGCATTATAGGTCGCGGTGACAGGGTTGACCGGCAGCCATGGCTCGCCGGTGGTGAAGCCGGCCTTAGGCTCTCCCGACCATTGCATCGGCGTGCGTTCTGGATCGCGGTCATCGGCCACCTTGCGCTTGGGGCTGAGCGGCAGGCCGTTGATCACGGCCTTGGACAGATCGCCCATGCCCAGTTCCTCGCCATAGTAGATCAGCGAAGTGCCGCGCAGGGTCAGCGTCATGGCCGCGGTCAGGCGGGCAATCTGGTCATTATGCACCCCGTCGCCAAAGCGGGTCCACTGGCGTGAGCTATCGTGGTTGCTAAAGAACAGCACCGGCGGCTCACCATGGAGTTTTAGTTCCGCCTCGTCGATCCTTGCCTTGAACGCCTGTGCATCGAGCGTTTTCACGCCGCTGTACAGGAAATCCATCGGCAGGTTGACCTCATCATGACGGACGCCATACACTTTGGCCAGATCGCTGATCGTGGCGATATTGCTCTCGCCCAACAGGATCCTGTCCCCGGGATAGCTGTTCACGATAGCGCGCAGATCACGCATGATCGGGTGGTTACCGGGCAGCCCCGAATTATAAGGCTTTAGCCCCACCGGCGCGCCGGATTTGGGATCAGGGTCATTGGGCCAGGCCGGATCCTCTAGCAGATATGGCGTCGCATCCAGCCGGAAGCCACTCGCGCCATGCCGGAGCCAGAAACGCATCACATCCTGCATGGCCTTGCGCAGGCCGGGATTGCGCCAATTCAAGTCGGGCTGCTGCGGCAGGAAAATGTGATAGTAATATTGGCCGGTGGCCTTGTCCAAAGTCCAAGCCGATCCGCCAAAGATCGACTGCCAATTCGTCGGCGGACCGCCATCGGGCGCGGGGTCATGCCAGACGTACCAGTCACGTTTCGGGTTGGCGCGCGACATGCGCGATTGTTGAAACCAAGGATGTTCCGACGAGGAATGGTTGAGAACAAAATCGACCAAGACGCGGATCCCACGCTTGCGCGCTTCGGCGACCAGCCGGTCCCAATCGGCCATGGTGCCATATTCGGGGGCAACATTGGTGTAATCGGCCACGTCATAGCCGAAATCATAGTTGGGGGATGGATAGAACGGTGTCAGCCAGATGGCATCGACACCCAGGCCTTTCAGGTAATCGAGACGCTGGGTGACGCCATTGAGGTCGCCCACGCCGTCGCCATTGCTGTCCTGAAAACTGCGCGGATAGATTTCGTATATCACCGCATGGGTCCACCATGGCTGCGCCGCAGCCCCCGCCATGGCCGCAGCCGTGGCATGATGATGGGCTGATTTTGGGGCAAGCTTGGCTGCGGCGACCGATGGCCCGGCCAAAAGGCACGGCAGCGCCAGAGCGGCAGCCATACCAAAAACAGACTTGCCCATGCGCATCAATCCTCTCGCCTTATCAATATTTTGCACCAAAATTCTTGACTATCGACGCCAAAATTTCGGCTTACTGCGGAAAATTCAACCTGCACCGATGCGGAAACGACCCAACGTCTTGTGCCGTATAAAAATCAACACCGTGCGTCCCCGCCGCGGTTACCGGCGGAAATGCGCCATAACCAGCGAGCAAACAGTGCCAAGATTCATTGCCAAAATGACTCAAACCGCATTGCCGTTCGAACTCCGCCCCCAGATCCCCTCTGCGGAACCAGACAGCAAGGATATGTTGGAACGCCAGTATCTGGTATCGGCTCGCGTGGTCAATTTATAATGCGCCGCGATCTAGTCGCGGACGCGTTCAATCCGTTCGCTGATCCTGACGTTGAAGTCATCGGCAAATTGGTCAAACTGAAATCTGTGCTGTCAACACAGCCTACCGGACGGCAAAGGCCTGCATCCTTTTATGCCCTGGCTTGGCATATCACGTCGCGATTGGGCGCCAGCAGTCGCGTCAGTCTCGCCGCCTGTGCTTTCACCTCCGCCAAACTCTGCGCCACGGTATCAGCAGAGGGTTTGACCTGCGTACTGGCATCGGGTCTGTGCCGATGTCCCATGCCATAGAGGATATATTGATAGCTGGCCGGGCCAAATAGCTGGGCGGTTTGCGGGAAATCGCCCGCAATCGGCGCACGATTTTGCCACAGGCGCAAATTGTCCTGCAAGGATTGCGGGATCGATTGCGTCATGCGGTTGGCGACCCAAAATGGCTCTGGGCGATCGTTCAACACATAATGCAATTTGAGAAAGTCGATGGCGTCGCGCCACATTTGATCAAACTTGCGGTTGAACCGCTCCGCTCGACCGCCATCGCCCCGGCGTCGAAGGTCATATGCTCGGCCAAATGGTTGGCCGACATTTCGATCATCGCGATGCTGGACGCTTCCAACGGCTCGACAAAGCCCGAGGCAACGCCCACCGCCACGCAATTGGCCACCCAAAACCGCTCGCGATAGCCGGCGTTGATGCCAATGCTGCGCGGTTCGCTCGCCATCGGTTTGCCTGAAATCTGACGGACATAGCGGTCCAGCGTGTCGAACGCCTGATCCTCGGAGGCATAGGTGCTGGAATAGACATAGCCCATCCCGCGCCGTTTGGTGAGGCCGATGTCCCAGATCCAGCCCGCCGCCTGCGCCGTCGCCATCGTGACCGAGGCAATGGGGGCGTCCGGCGCCGGATACGGCACCTGAATCGCCAGCGCCCTGTCGACAAACAGCACGTCGCGGCAGTTGACCAGCGGCACCTTGAAAATACGGTCGATCAATACGCCATGCTGGCCGCTGCAATCGACAAACATATCGCCGGCAATGTCGCCATGATGGCGCGTATGCAGCGCGGTGATTGCGCCGTCCGCACCCTGTGCGCAGCCGGTGATGTCGTCCACGATGTGGCGCACGCCCAGCCGCGCCGTACAATGGTCGCGCAGGAAAATGGCGACCTTGCCCGCGTCGAAGTGATAGGCGTAATTGCCGATACCCTCATATTCGCCATTGCCGCGGGCCTTGGGCGCAAGGCCCAGCCGGCACAGCGCGGTCTGGAAACACACCGCCTCGTCAAAGCCAAGGTCGGCCGGCCATGCCTGCGTCAAATCGACATCGCCAAAGCGGTGCGGCGGCGTGAACGGATGGGTATAGCTATGCCCGCCCTGCCGCCATCCATCGAATTGCGAGCCCTGCTTGAACGTCGCATCGCAAGCGGCGAGGAAATCGTCCTCCGCCACGCCCATCACCTTCAGGCTCTGGCGGATCGTTGGCCAAGTCCCCTCGCCCACGCCCAGAATGGGGACGTTGGGCGATTCCACCACGGTGATTGTCAAATCCTCGCGCTGCGCCACGCCAAGCCGCGACGCCAGAATGCCAGCGGTCAGCCAGCCTGCCGTACCCCCACCCACGATAACCAGCGACCGCATCGGATCAGGCGCCATGCCGCACCCGCAACGCATTTTCGCGCAGGATGAGGTTGGCGATCTGCCCCACCGAGGCCGCCTGTTGATAGATCCACGGCAGAAAGCCCTGCGCATGCAAATCGGCGATTGCGGAGGTTGGCAGCGTGTCCAGTCGGCTCTGTGCGATTGTGTAAAGTCCGGCCAGATTGTGTGACGCGCCGCCGACCAGATCGACCTGTACCTCGACCGGCTCAATCAACCCCAGCGCGTCGAGCGCGGCGACATAAGCGCCCGCCGTCGCCGCCCCCTTGACCAGCGCCTCGAGTGTCTCGATCGCCGCCTGCAACCGTTCAGAAGGGCGCCCGTCGGAGAAGAACAGCACATCGCCGCCGCTCTGCGTGATACGTGGGCTGTTAAGGTCAATCATCAGCGTGTTGCGATCCGGGTTCGCCGCATTCTGTTGCACCGCGAAAGGCGCACAGCGGAGCGACAGCGGCACATAACTGGCATCCCAGCCGTCGGGCGTCAGGAACACATTCTGATCCGCCTCGAAACCCAGCATCACGCTCAATTCATAGGTGCCGCTGACCGGCGCCTTGCGGAAAAACAGCGGATAGGAATTGACCAGCGCCGGAATTTCCGTCGGAACCACGCTCACCATACCAAGGTTATCGCCAAAAACAGCGCCATGGGTGTTCGCGATCCGCAGCAGCTTGTGCTGACCATAGTCGAGGGGAGCGAAATTCGGCATAGATCTTGACCTGCCTTGGTTTGATATTATGGTTGGCGTGATTTTTAAAATGAAGAAAACATCATGCAAAATATTAAATCGTACTATGATGTCACCGAAGAATACTTTTTAAACACGGTAAAGCCAAAGCAAAAACCCGCCGTACTCAAGGGATTTATATCACAATGGCCGGCCGTCAAACTGGCCAGGGATGGCGCTTTGCTCGACCACCTGTCCGCACATGCTTCGGGCCTGCCCATCTCCTATTTTGCCTGCGATCCCGAATGGAACGGGCGCTTTTTCTATGCCGATGGCTATACCAGCTTCAACTACCGCCGGGAACAGGCGCCGATCGCAGACTTCTTTGCGCAGTTGCATAGCGAGGCGGCCAGTCCGGCACCGACCGCGCTGTTTGCCGGATCGCTGGCGCTGGCGGCCTATTTCCCCGCTTTTGCGGCATCCCACCGGCTCGACACGTTCATCCCGGCCAGCCAGTTCCTGCAATCCATGTGGATTGGCAACCGCACGATGACCGCGCCGCATTACGACAATATGGAAAACATCGCCTGCGTCGTGGCGGGGCGGCGCAAATTCACCCTGTTTCCCATCGAACAATTTCCTAACCTCTACGTCGGCCCGCTCGATCCCACTCCGGCGGGGCAACCGATCAGCCTCGTGGATATTCGCGCACCCGATTATGATCGCCACCCGCGCTATCGCGAGGCCGAAGCCGCCGCGCTGACGGCCACGCTGGAGCCGGGCGATGCTATCTATATCCCGACGCTGTGGTGGCATGGGGTAGAATCGCTCGATCCCATCAATGTCATGGTCAACGCCTGGTGGCGCGATGTGCCGAGCTACTTCGGCTCGCCGATGGCCACGTTGCTGCATGCCGCCCTCAGCTTGCGCGATTTGCCGAAGGAACAGCGCGCCGCGTGGAAGGTCGTATTCGACACGCTGATTTTTGAAACCAGCGGCCCGGCAGCCGAGCATTTGCCGCCCGCCGCGCGGGGCATCCTTGGTGATCTGACGCGGGGTAATGCGGCGCATATTCGTGACCTTCTTGCCCGATTGCAGCCTTGAACAGAGAAAAAATCGGAGCCGCCAAGTTGGAGAGGGTGAGGCGGCTCCGATCAGACTTAGGTCTTACGCATCAATATTTGACGCGCACACCGACTTGATAGCGCCCCGCGCCTTTGGCGGCATAAAGGAACTGGTTGGTGTAACGACCGTACTGATATTGTGACGCGCCCAGAATATTGACCGCATCGATGAACACCGTCGCACGCTTGCCAAGGTCATAGCTGGCGCTGCCATCCAACTGGCCATAGGCGGCGGTGTAGGTTGGCTGGTTGGCATACAACTGTTGCGAGAGAGCAGCGAGGAACGCATCGCGATGCGTCCATGCCACACGGGTTTGGAAGCCGTTCTTCTCGTAGAAGCCAACGATATTGTACGATTTGCTCAGACCCGGCAGAGCAAACTGGTTGTTGATATTATTGTTGTCATACCGCGCGCCGCCAGCCGGCAGCGAGACGTTGGCCTGCAAACCAAAGCCCGTTTCACCGAACACATATTGGCCGGCAAATTCAAAGCCATGAATGTTGACCGTCGGCCC
>CAIOKP010000217.1 GCA_903858875.1 uncultured Sphingomonadales bacterium | reverse complement strand
CGATTTGCTCGGCGCCCAGCCATTTTCTTGACACCGAAATAGAATAGGCTGGCTGGCGCGCCCATCCCAAATTGGCCTGCAATTGGTTCGGCGACAGCGAAGCGAATTGGCGCAGGTCCGCTATGTGCCGTTGCAGGTCGTCACCCAGGGCCTTGTCCAGCATGGTCACTTGGGCTTGCGCGTAATGATAAGTTCTGCGCGCCGAAAAATATTGCGGGTGGGCCGCAATGAATTCGTCGATCTCGCGCGGGGTGAGGTCGATCGCGCCGATCTTGCTGCTGTCATACGCCTCAAGCAGCAATTGGTTATTTCTGTGTTCTATTTCGCCGCGTAGCGCCGGGTCGGCGGTGATCGCTCCGGCAAAGAGTTTGCTGGCGGCCACCTCTGTCAGCAAGTGGCGCAGGGCATTGACCCGCGCTTCCTGCGATACAGGGGCGCCTTTGACGGTCAGCGCCGCATCCAGCAGCTCTCGATTCAGATCTTGCTCGTATATGGGCGTGCCATTCACGGTCGCAACAACTGAATTGGCGTCTGCCGCTGTGCTTACTCCGAAAAGAGAGGCGCAAATTACGACACAGCTCAAGATGCGAAAAAAAACCACCGATTTCCTTATTGGATATGAGTATAAAGACTGATTTTTAGGATTCTATCCAAACAGAATAAAATACTAAATCTCCTGATCGACGCCAGTCTAATGCATATGCCATCGTAATTTGAGATGTGTGTTTGCATGATGACATAGCCTATTTGGCTATATGTCCGGACATCCACGGCATTTGTTTGCCTGCGAATAGGAATCATCGGATTTATAAAGTGCAGCCGGGTTGCGGCCGGGCTGATGCAGGTCGCGCCGCGGGCGGTGCCGCGCACGGCGGCGGATGGGGCCCCGTGCGGAGACCTTCCTATTAGAAGGCGCGATCGTGGACGAGGACGCTTGCCGTACCGATCAGGATTTTGATGTCGCGCCAGATCGTCCAGCCATCGAGATATTCCAGATCTGCCTGTAACCGATTGGCCAGATCCGCTTCGGTATCGGTCGCGCCACGCAGGCCGCGCACTTGCGCAAGGCCAGTCAACCCGGGCTTAAGCGAGTGCCGGAGCCAGTAGCGGTCGTCCACTTCCCAAAACAGCTTGTCGCCGGCGAGTGATCCGATGGCATGCGGGCGCGGACCGACAATGCTCATGTGTCCGGCCAAGACATTGAATAATTGGGGCAGTTCATCCAAACTCGTGCGGCGAATGAACCGGCCTATCCGGGTGATGCGGTCATCATCTAGACTGGCCGACCGGGCGCCGGCGGCGTCGCCCTTTTCGACACACATCGAGCGAAATTTGTAGATCGGGAAAAAGCGATTGCCGCGCCCGGTGCGGTTTTGCACAAACAGCACCGGCCCGCGGTCCTCAAGTTTGATCGCAATGGCCACGAGGGCCAGCAACGGCGCCAGGATCACAACCGCGCTGCCCGCGATCGCCGTGTCAAACGCGCGCTTGAGGACGCGCGCGCGAAGCCCGAGCGGGCCACTAGACACCACGAGCGAGCCATAGGTCGGTCCACGGCGCGCACCCAATACGCCCAGCGTTAGCACCTGTTCATCGACTGTTGAGTAGCGCCGAGAATTGACCCAGGAGAGGCAGAAATTATCACTGAGAATTGACCCATGCTTTCCTCGCCCCTGGCTGACAGTCAGGAGGCATCGGAGTGATCGACATGGACCTACTCAGTGTGATCCGCCGCTGGCACTTTCGCCAAGGCATTCCAATTCGCGAGATCAAGCGGCGCACCGGCTTGTCGCGCAACACGATCCGCAAATATCTTCGCGCCGGCACCGTAGAGCCGGTGTTCAAGGTGCCAGACCGGCCGAGCAAGTTGGACCCGTTTGCCGAGAAACTGACGGGTTGGCTGCGAGTAGAATCTAGGAAATCGCGCAAGCAGAAGCGGACGGCCAAGCAACTTCACGCAGATCTCGTGGCACTCGGGTATGACGGCTCGTATACTCGCGTGGCGGCCTTTGCCCGCAATTGGAAGCGTGAGCGCCAGTATGAGCAGCAGACCAGCGGGCGCGGAACTTTCGTGCCGCTGGTCTTCCAGCCTGGCGAAGCCTTCCAGTTCGACTGGAGCGAGGATTATGCGATTTTGGGCGGTAAGCCGGTCAAGCTACAGGTGGCCCACACGAAGTTATCGCACAGCAGGGCCTACATCGTTCGGGCCTATCTGCTCCAAACCCACGAGATGTTGTTCGACGCCCTGACGCAGGCCTTCCGTGTGCTGGGCGGCGTTCCGCAGCGCGGGATCTTCGACAATATGAAGACTGCGGTCGACAAGATCGGCCGCGGTAAGGCTCGGCAGGTCAATGCGCGGTTTGCTGCGCTCGCCAGCCACTATCTATTCGAGACGGACTTCTGCAATCCAGCTTCGGGTTGGGAGAAGGGGCAGGTCGAGAAGAACGTTCAGGACGCGCGCCACCGCCTTTGGCAGCCCCTAAACACCTCTGGGCCCAGCTTCCCGGACCTCGCCGCCCTCAATGACGGGCTTGAGGAGCAATGCATCGCGCAGTGGGCAGAAATCCAGCACAGCGCACTTCCCGGCACCATCGCGGATGTGCACGCCGAAGAGGTGGCCAGTCTGATGCCTATGGGGCGCCCCTTCGATGGCTTTGTTGAACAGACCAAGCGCGTGTCGCCCACGTGCTTGGTCGCCTTCGAGCGCAACCGCTACAGCGTGCCCGCGTCCTTCGCCAATCGGCCTGTCAGTCTGCGCGTGTACCCCGAGCGGCTTGTCATCGTCGCGGAAGGGCAGGTCCTGTGCGAACACGAACGGATCATTGACCGATCCCACCAGAAATCGGGACGTACGATCTATGACTGGCGGCATTATCTGGCTGTCGTTCAGCGCAAACCCGGCGCTTTGCGCAATGGTGCCCCCTTCCTTGAGATGCCCGAGGCATTCCGCCAGTTGCAGGCCCAACTGCTCAAGCGGCTCGGCGGTGACAAGGAGATGGTTGAGATCCTATCTCTTGTCTTGCACCATGATGAGCAGGCTGTCTTATGTGCAGTCGAGTTGGCTCTTGAGGATGGTGTGCCAACCAAAACCCATGTGCTCAACGTGCTGCACCGCCTGATTGACGGCAAGGCGCCACCGGCACCGCCGATCGATGCCCCGCAGGCCCTACGCCTTGGTACGGAGCCCAAAGCTGATGTCGGGCGCTATGACACGCTGAGGGAGATGCGCCATGCGTCATGACCCCGCCAGCGCTGCCGTGGTCGTGATGCTGCGTGGCCTTAAAATGTATGGCATGGCTCAGGCTGTCGGCGACCTGATAGAACAGGGCGCGCCAGCGTTTGAGGCCTCCGTGCCGATGCTGTCGCAGTTGCTCAAGGCTGAGATGGCTGAACGCGAGGTCCGCTCGATCGCCTATCAGATCAAGGCAGCCCGCTTCCCGGCTTACAAGGATCTGGCCGGCTTCGACTTCGCCGCTAGCGAGATCAACGAAGCCTTGGTGCACCAGCTCCAACGCGGTGACTTCATGGACGGCGCGGACAATGTTGTGCTGATTGGCGGGGCCGGTACCGGCAAAAGCCATATCGCCACCGCGCTTGGCGTCCAGGCTGTCGAGCACCACCGCAGAAAGGTGCGCTTCTTCGCTACCGTCGATCTGGTCAATGCGCTAGAACAGGAAAAGGCGGCCAACAAAGCAGGCCAACTGGCCGAACGCCTGCTTAAACTCGACCTTATCATCCTGGACGAGTTGGGATATCTCCCGTTCAGCCCGTCAGGCGGCGCGCTGTTGTTCCACCTGCTCAGCAAGTTGTATGAACGCACCAGCGTCGTGATCACAACCAACCTCAGCTTCAGCGAGTGGGCCAGCATCTTCGGCGATGCCAAGATGACAACTGCCCTGCTGGATCGCCTCACTCACCATTGCCACATCTTGGAAACCGGCAACGACAGCTTCCGCTTCAGGGCCAGTTCCGCAACCCCAAAAACGAGAAAGGGATAAACCCAACTCTTGACCGTGCCCGCCATCGGCAGCACATAACCCACACCCACCCGGGTCAATTCTCAATGAAAATCCTGGGTCAGTTCTCGGTGCAACTCAACAACCAGACGACGGCTTTTTAAACGAAGCCTGTCCGTCGTCGAAACATTTGGCGCAAAGTCGGCGTGACGCCGATTTGGTTCCCCGCTGGCGAGTTTGATTTCGTCGAAGGCATCCTGCGACTGGCCCGCAACGAGTTGCGTTTCCGGCGTGAATAAACAGCACCATACATGCCGCTGGCCGAAGCGGAGCGCGCCTTCTATACAAATGAGAGCGAACTTAACATCGCAGCCTGATATTTGAAACAATCACCCTCCGGTAAAGCCGGGGCGGTTCACTACTCAACATCTACGGCCTAGTCTGACACAACCATTTGATCTCATACCGCGTTATGCAACAAAGCCATGGTGAAGCCAACATTAATCCTGCCAACTTACGATTTTTTGGCTACCTGATCGGGATGCGTCATGTTCCCAT
>CAIOKP010000216.1 GCA_903858875.1 uncultured Sphingomonadales bacterium | reverse complement strand
AGGCGAGATGGGGCCCACCAAGCGCGGCGTCAACCGCCGCACCCAAAAACATCAATCGTTGGCAGGCTTTGCACCGACCGGCGGGATGATGTCGGTGATCGTCGACTTCAACGCGCGAACCCGGACATTGGGGCCAAGGTCGAGATCGAGATAATCGTCCTCAACCTTCACCACCTTGGCGATCAAACCGCCGCCGGTCAGCACTTGGTCGCCCTTTTTGATGGCGGCAAGCTTGGCTTTCTGCGCCTTCTGCTGCGCCATTTGCGGGCGCAGGAACAGGAACCACAGCACCAGCCCCATGCCGACGATCGGCAGGAATTGCAGCCATGCCGGCGGACCATCAGGAGCGGCAGCAGCGGCCAGAACGGGCAAAATCGACAGGCTCATCGTCACGTCGGGCTCTCTTCTTCATAGGCGTGAAGGCGTTTTACAGCCGTAAAAGCGGGGCGCAATGCGCACAATTGACAGGAAAACCAATCGTGCCGCATCGAATGCGCCGCGCCTAGCAGCTTATCCGGAGTGTGGCAACGAAAGGCAGGCCAAACGCCCGCCAACGCACCACCCCACAAAAACCATGCAACACACAGCTTGCCATGCCGCAAAAGCCTGCCTATAGGGCGCGCCTCCGGTCGGGACGTAGCGCAGCCTGGTAGCGCATCACACTGGGGGTGTGGGGGTCGGAGGTTCGAATCCTCTCGTCCCGACCAATGGAGCTTTAAAAGGGCAGGCGCCGATCAGGCCCCTGCCCTTTTTGGCGTTTGGCGCGGAAAGCTTTTCCTACAATAACCGATATGGTTAAAAGGCTCGGGTCCGTCCCCATGGAGAGCCGCACCATGCCCGCATCCGATTCGTCAGCAGACCCAGCAGTCGATCAAACCGCCGCCCTCGAAACCGGCCCGCTCGAAACTCCCGCCATACAGACCACCGCCATGCAAACCGAGGCCTCAACCATCATCGCCGAGGCCTCTGCCCGCGATCCGTGGACGACGCGGGCGCGCCCGGCGTTTTTGTATATGATGTACCTGATGATCCTGTGCTCGTTGCCGATGGGCCTGCTGTCCGCGATCAGCCCGGCGACCGCCAACGCGATTGCGATGGGGATGCGCTCGTACCTCACCGCCCTGCCCGAACCGCTCTATACGCTGTTTGCCACGGGCTACCTTGGCTATACCGCCGCGCGACAATGGGGGAAAATTGCCGGGTCGGACAAATAGCTCGCCCCCTTGCGGGCTGCCCCGCTGCCGGTATGACGGGGCATCGAACCCTTTTACAGGCAGATCCCCATGGCAGCCCCTACGATTTTCGTCCTCAACGGCCCCAATCTCAACTTGCTGGGCACGCGCCAGCCAGAGATTTACGGCCATGACACGCTGGACGATATCGCGGCGCGGCTGGTCGCGCGGGGCGAGCAATTGGGCGTGGACATCGATATGCGCCAATCGAACCACGAAGGCCACCTCGTCGACTGGCTGCACGAAGCGCAGGCCGAGGGCGCAAAGGCGGTGCTGCTCAACGCCGGCGCGTTTACCCATACCAGCGTCGCGCTGTATGATGCGATCAAGGCGATCAGTACGCCAGTGATCGAGGTCCACCTGTCGAACCCGCACACGCGCGAAACATTTCGCCACAAAAGCTATATCGGCATGGCCGCCAAGGGCACGATCGCGGGCTTTGGGCCGACCAGCTATATGTTGGCGCTCGACGCCGCCATGGCGCTCTGAGCGCGGTTTTATTGCCATTTGTCCTTATGGAACGGTGCAAACCCCCTTGCTTTCCCCTTGCTAGGGCGTTGTCACGGATATAGGGGCGACGCTGACGTATTTTCGCCAAGGGGAATTCATGGGCGACAAAATTGACACGGGCCGCGACACGCAGGCCCGCATGAGCATCGACAGCGCGCTGGTGCGCGAATTGGCAGAATTGCTGGGTGATACCGGCCTGACCGAAATCGAAGTGGCCGACGGTGGCCGCAAAATCCGCGTTGCGCGCAATATCGCTGCGGCGCCTGCCGCTATGCCCGCCTATGCACAGGCCCCGGCCTATGCACCGGCACCCGCCTATGCACCGGCAGCGCCGGTTGCTGCGGCGCCTGCGGTCGCGGCGGCCCCGGCCGCCCCGGCAGCGGTCGAAGGCACGATGGTCAAATCGCCAATGGTCGGCACCGCCTATCTGGCGGCGGAACCGGGCGCGCCCGATTTCGTGACCGTTGGCAAGGTGGTCAAGGCCGGCGACACGCTGGTCATCGTCGAGGCGATGAAGGTGATGAACCCCATCACCGCGCCCATCGCCGGCACGGTGAAGGCGATCATGATCGACAACAACCAGCCGGTCGAATTCGACCAGCCTCTCGTCGTCATCGGCTAAATCCACAATGGCCATCAAACGCATTCTGATCGCCAATCGCGGCGAAATTGCGCTACGCATTCATCGTGCGGCGCGCGAAATGGGGATCGAAACCGTCGCTGTGCATTCCACAGCCGACGCGGACGCGATGCATGTGCGGCTGGCCGACCATGCGGTGTGCATCGGGCCGCCCGCCGCGAAGGACAGCTATCTCAATATTGCCGCGATTATCTCGGCGGCGGAAATCACCGGGGCGGATGCGATCCATCCGGGGTATGGGTTTTTGTCCGAGAATGCCCGGT
>CAIOKP010000215.1 GCA_903858875.1 uncultured Sphingomonadales bacterium | reverse complement strand
GCCAGCGGGGCCGCGGTTGATGTCATCCCGGTGTCGCCGCTGGGACTGGTTGCGGCGGCGCGTGAATTTGCGCCAGGCACTGATCTGGTCGCGGTGATGCAGGTGAATAACGAGATCGGCACGATCCAGCCCATCGCCGCTTTGGCCGAGCGGGCACATGCGGCAGGCGCGCTGTTGCTATGCGATGCGGTGCAGGGGGCGGGCAAGATCGCCGCGCCACAGGGCGCGGATATGATCGCGGTATCGGCGCATAAATTATATGGGCCAAAAGGTATTGGCGCGCTGTGGGTGCGGGACGGGGTCGATTTGGCCCCGTTGATCCATGGTGGCGGGCAGCAGGGCGGCTTGCGCTCTGGCACGCTCAGCCCGGCGTTGTGTGCGGGGTTTGGTGCGGCGGCGGCGTTGTGCAAAAGCCTGTGGATAAAGGATGGGGAACATGTCGATCACCTGTGGGAAACCGCCCGCGCGATCCTGCCGCATTGGACGGTGCAGGGCGACGTGGCGGCGCGCTGGCACGGCAATCTGAACATCCGCCGCGATGGGCTGGATGTCGCCCGATTGATGAGCGACCTGCGCGATATAGCTTTTTCGGCGGGGTCGGCCTGCGCCAGCGGGTCGGGGCGGCCCAGCCATGTGTTGGAGGCGATTGGCCTTTCGGCTACGCAGGCAAAATCCGCTGTCCGCATTGGTTTCGGACGCTATACTGATCCCCGAGAGTTTGCCGCGGCATTATTGCGAATCGATGCCGCCGCCGCGGCACAGGAAGGATAAACGTGGTCAGGGTCCAATTCATTACCGCCACCGGCGAGCGCATCAGCGCCGAAGGGGCAGCGGGCGCGCGCCTGCTCGAGGTGGGCCAAGCGGCGGGGATGCCGCTGGAGGGGACTTGCGAGGGGCAGATGGCCTGTTCGACCTGTCATATCGTGGTCGCGCCCGACTGGTTTGCCAAATTGCCACCGGCCAGCGCCGATGAGGAAGACATGCTCGACCTGGCCGCGAGCGTGGCGCGGACCAGCCGTCTGGCGTGCCAGATCACGCTGACCGAGGCGCTTGATGGCATTACGGTGAAAATCCCGGGGGAAAGCCGGGATATGCAGCGCGGGTAACCCGCCTTTTATCGTGAGGAGGGCTTGGGGCTTTGCCCGCCCGCTGCTAGGGAAGGTGTGCCATGGCCACCGACCTTCACGAACCCGATCCATTTGACTCCATTGTCGATGCCCCTTTCGATTCCGCCCTGTCGGAGCGGTATCTGGTCTATGCGTTGTCGACGATCACCGCGCGGTCGCTGCCCGATCTGCGCGATGGGCTAAAGCCGGTGCATCGCCGCCTGTTGTGGGCGATGCGGCAATTGAAGCTCGACCCGACGCAGGCGTACAAGAAATCGGCCCGCGTGGTCGGTGACGTTATCGGCAAATATCACCCGCATGGCGACGCATCGGTCTATGACGCGATGGTCCGCTTGGCGCAGGACTTCTCGTTGCGTTATCCGCTGGTCGAGGGGCAGGGGAATTTCGGCAATATCGATGGCGATAATGCCGCCGCCTATCGCTATACCGAAGCACGGATGACCCGCACCGCCATGCATTTGATGGCAGGGCTGGACGAAGGCACGGTCGATTTCACCCCGACCTATAATGGCGAGGAAGAAGAGCCGGATATTTTCCCCGGCCTGTTCCCCAACCTGTTGGCCAATGGATCGACCGGCATCGCGGTCGGCATGGCGACCAGCATTCCCAGCCATAATGTCGCCGAAATTCTCGATGCGACGCTGTTGCTAATCGACAATCCGCAGACCGAACATGCGGCGTTGATGGACGTGTTCCATGGGCCCGATTTCCCCACCGGCGGCGTGGTGGTCGACAGCGCGGCGGCCTTGTCGCATGCCTATGAAACCGGCAAGGGCGCCATCCGGGTGCGGGCGCGGTTTTCGACCGGCCGCGATGACGCGGGCGTGTGGGAGCCAACCGGCATCGAAAAACTGACCGCTGG
>CAIOKP010000214.1 GCA_903858875.1 uncultured Sphingomonadales bacterium | reverse complement strand
GCGCGGCCAAGGTGGCGCGGTGTGGCCGGTGGCCTATCTGGTCACCAATTTTCCGCCCGCCGCGCCGGGGCAAGCCGCCACCATTACCCACGACGACATGGTAACGCTGTTCCACGAAATGGGCCATTGCCTGCACCATCTGCTCAGTTCTGTCGACGTGCCCAGCGTCGCCGGCATCGCGGGCGTGGAGTGGGACGCGGTGGAATTGCCGAGCCAGTTCCTCGAAAATTTTGCATGGGAACCGGCCACGTTGAAGGCGGCATCGGCCCATGTGGACACTGGCGCGCCGCTGTCGGACGCGTTGATTGACCGGATGCTGGGTGCCAAAAAATTCCTCAGCGCCATGGCTTTGCTGCGCCAGACCGAGTTTGGGCTGTATGATCTGCGACTGCATCGCGCGGCGGGCGGCGGCAATGCGCCCGATCCGCAAGGTGTGCTGGATGCCGTGCGGGCTGAGGTCGCGGTGATCGATTATCCCGCGTGGCACCGCTTTGGTCATGCGTTCAGCCATATTTTTGCCGGTGGCTATGCCGCGGGCTATTACTCCTATCTGTGGGCCGAGCGGCTATCGGCGGATGCCTATGGCGCCTTTGAGGAAGCCGGAGCCGACCGCGCCGCGCTGGGGGCAAGGTTTCGCGACGAAGTGCTGGCGCAGGGGGGCGCTCGCGCGGCAATCGACAATTTCATCGCCTTTCGTGGACGTGAACCGGACAATCGCCCGTTGCTCAAAAGCTGGGGCATCGCGGCGTAAATCGCGGGCGCCGCAGGGCCAATATTGCCGTGTGCCCCGGGTTTGAGGCGAGGTGTGGGCTGGCGCAATCGTCGTTCGGACCGGATCGCGTTTGAAATTCGGGAATGCTGCCGATGCTCCATGCCATCGTCATGTTGACGATCATCGCGCTATTGGCCCGTCTTGGCCGATTTGGGCGCGCCGCGGATGGTGCGGTGCGTCCGGTCAGGCGTTGAGCGGGCCCTTTGCAAAATTTCTGCGATCAATTGCGTAAATGACATGCCGGATCAGTCGCCCTTCGATCGGCGTATCGAGATCGCGTGGCAACAGCGCCCCACCGATCTTTTCAAGCGCCCGGCGCGAGCGGATATTATGCTCCCCGATGAGGAAGATGGTCCGGTCAAACGCGGTCAGCGCATGGCCGATCATCAGCCGCTTGACTGCTGCGTTGGTTGTGCCGCCCCAGCGGTTGCGGGCAAGGAAAGTCCAGCCGATCTCGATTTCGCCCGCCTCTGCTCGCTCCCGGTCATAGCGCGACAGGCCCAGCACCTCTTGCGAGACGGCATCCTCGATGACCAATGCACCGCCGCTGGCGAGGCATAATTCGAAAAAACCACGAAAAGGGCCTTCCTGCCAACGCGTTGGGGCGGGGTGAGCGGCCCAGATCGCAGGATCGCGCGCAACGGCATAGAGCGCGGCCCAATCTTTTGCCTGCATGGGGCGCAAGGATACGGTGCCGTCAGTCAGATGGGGCTGATAGTCAAAGGGGGGCATGCCGGTGGGCTATAAAGCACCGACCTGCGCTGTAAACGCCGCAGGTCGGTCAACCCGGTAAAGTTGCCGTTTGCCGCAGGGCTTCGCCAAGCGCGAGCGCGGCGGATGTCGCAAGGTTCATCGAGCGAACCTGTGGCCGCATGGGAATGCGCACCTGCGCATGGCAGACGTCGGCGATAGCGGTGGGCATGCCTGCGCTTTCCTTGCCAAAAAGCAGGACATCGTCGGCCATAAAGGCGAAATCATAGGCAGATTGTTGGCTCTTTGTGGAGAACAGCAGCAGCCTTCGGGAACCGATGGCGGTCTTGAAAGCGCCGAAATCGGCATGGCGTGAGATCGCGACATGATCGATATAGTCCATGGCCGTTCGGCGGACGCGTCGATCATCCCACGCGAACCCCATGGGCTCGATAAGGTCCACAGCCGCGCCAAAACAGGCGCAAAGGCGCAAAATGGCGCCAACGTTTCCAGCAATTTCTGGTTCAAAAAGGGCAATACGCATGGTGTCTGAATGGCGCGGGCGCACACATATCGCAAGCTTGGTGTTGGTATCAAGCCATCCGGCCAAACGCGATGCCGCTATCGCCGTGCCGGCCTATACAGATGGCGTAGCGGCCATGAAGCATGAATGGTCGGTCTACCGCATCAACCTAGTGCGGGCGGCTGCAACCACCCTCTAATGCTAAGAGTGTATTTACGTAAACACATAATTTAAAAAATCTAGCGATTTATACATTGAAACATTGGAGGTAAATCGACACGGTCATAAAAATATATCAAATCTCCGCCGAATTTCAATAATGTCTATATGCAAAAATTAGCCATAAAGGCTAAAAATCATACGGCAATCAGGCATAGGTGTATTGTGTATTGAGATTCTAGATCGTCTTGGAAAAAATGATGTTAAATAGAACATTGGCTGCATTCGTGCCGGCAATCGCACTTTTTTCCCCATCCGTTGCGGCTGCGCTGGATTTTACCGAATCCGTGCAAGGTTTCGCCGCTACGTCGACGGCCATTGGGCCGAGGTCCGGCGCTGAGTATAGTCATGCCCATTATTCGTCGGCCGGCAGGAACCCCGCAGGGTCGGGTCAGGCCTCTGCGCCGAGCGGGCCAACCTCTAGCGCTTCGGTTTTTCCTGTTGATGCCACGGCGTACACATCAAGCGCGTCTTTCGAAGCGCAGGATTTTGGCCAAGGTATCAATCTTTCCGGCGGCGAGTTGGTATTCGGTTCGAGCAATCGTCTTGATCTGGGCGCCGTGCATGAGGGCGGCTTTTGGATGGGGATGGCCGCGGCGTTGGGCGCTGTTGGTGCCATCACAAATTTAAGCGGCAGCCCGCATAGTGTGGCAGGCCCTGTTGGCAGTGGCACCCCACGCGTTGTTCGCGCCCCTGAAATCGACGGCGCTAAACTTCCGATAGCATTTATGTTGCTTGGGATGCTCCTTTTAACTCGCAAACGCTGCGCTTACCTTTGTTGGCGGTTCTCTTCGCCAATCTGTTGACGGCGCAGCATGGTCACCCCGACCGCGAGCAACCCGGCAGGGATGACCATGCACATAAATGCGGTTGGCCCGCTGAGCGCCGCAAACAGGAGCGCGGTCAGGCGTGACCCGGCGGTGCCGCCCAATGCCGAGAAGATCACCACCAGACCCATCAATTCGGCATGGCGCACCTTGGGGCTGGCCGATAGCAAGACGGACACGATCGTTGGATAAATGGGCGCGAGAAATGCGCCCACCGCCAAGAAAACATAGGCTGCCAGCGGCGCGTGAAGCCAGTCGGTTACCGCGGCCCGCATGGGCTGGCGGCTTAAGGGGGCGATGAGCAGGATGGCGCCGACCACCAGAACGAGGCACGTGTTGACGACGCGATACCAGCCAAACCGACGGATCAGCCCTCCGCCGGTGATCCGACCCGCCGCGATCGCCCCGGCGTAAAGGCTGCCGGCGACCACACTCATGGATTGCGGCAGTTTGAGCACTTCGTTGTTGAACGTCGGAAGCCAGGTGCCGATGCCCTGTTCGATAAAAACATAGGTAAAGGCGCAGAAGATGAAGACCAGCACAAGCGGCAACCGCGCCAGCCGGATCATTTCAAGGATGGAGGGCTGTGCGCCTGCCGCCGGGGCGGGGCCTTGCACCTCGCGCAAGCTCCATAGCAAAGCGAAACATCCGCCGCACAGGCCCGCCAATATCCAGTAGGCATTCAGCCAGTCCCGGCTGATGTCGACAAGGTCGTGCCCGACAAATAGGCTGAACAGCAAGGTCACGAGCAAGACCCCGACCATGAAGCCGCCCTCGATCATCGAGGTCAGGCTGGCATGCGACCGGCTGTCGTCGGTCACATGGCCAATCAGCGTGTAGATGCCCACCTTGACGAATGCAAAGGACATGCCGATCAGCATGAAATGCAAGCAAATCGCCGCATAGGCCGGCACTAGGCGGATCAGCAAGCACGCCACCGCCGACAGCGCAACGCTGACCATCATCGCGCGGATGAGGCCGATGCGGGGCAGATAGCTGGCCGACAGAAAGGACACCGCCGCGATGGTAATGTCTTTGAAGCCATCGAACCAGCCGGCCTGCGCCTTGCTGATGGCCAAGCTGGCGATGGATCGCAAGATCACCGTCCCCACCGTATTCAACAACATGCCGTATGTAAAATAGGTCAGGAGCATCGCAAAAACGAGGCGAGAACGCTGGGTCATCGGGGCTATGTCCGAATGAAAAGGGGCGACGGCCGCTGTGACCGCCGCCCCGGACGAGGACAAATTACAGGCGGTTAGAACTTATAGCCAACCGTGAATTTGAACGATCGGCCAAAGATCGGACGCAAGTCAGGCAATGCCGCGCCGCTTGCCGCAAGGAAGCGTGGATTGCCCTCGGTCAGCCCGTGGGAGTTGGTGAGGTTGTCACCGGCCACCTGGAAGCTGAGGCCGGCGTGTTCGACCAGTACCCCGGCGCTGATCGTCGAATAGGCGGCCAGCGTCTGGGTGTTGTTCAAATCGCTGTAACGCTGACCCAGCGCCTCGAACGTGCCGTAGACAGTCGCCTTGGTCTCGCCCGCTACGATCTTGTAGGCAGGCGTGATGCGCGCCTGATATTTGGGAATGCGCGAAGCTTGCATCCCGTCAAAGCTGGTGCCGGGCGCCCACGTCTTGGGGTTTTCGAGTGTTGCATCAAGGTTGATGCTCAGGCCAAAGTCGCTGGTCCACGTACCCGACGCTTCAGCGCCAAAGGTCTTGGAACCGGCCACCACCGGGGGCACGCCCACATCGTTGTAAACCTCGCCAGAGACCTTGTCGTAAAACACGTCGAGCGCGGCGTCGAGGCCATGCTGGTGATATTTCACGCCGCCCTCAAACGACAACACCTTCCAATTGTTGTCTAGCGCGGGGCCGGTATTGCCGATCTGCGATCGCACATCGTCAAAGCTGGCGATGTGATAGCCCTGCGAGGCGCGGGCATAGACGTTGACGTTCGAGGTCGCCTTGTAATCCAGACCCACCGACCATGGCAGCGCGTGGCGGCTGATGTTCAGTGTATTGGGCGTGCCATTCCCCTCGATGTGGAAGTTGATCTGCTCGATCTCGTACCGAATGCCGGCATCGAGGCGCAGGCTGTCGGTGATGTTATAGGAATCGGCGAGGTAGAAGGCGTTTTCATCAGCCGAGCCAAAGTCCGCGATCGCAAAGGCACCCAGCGTGCCGTTGTTCAGGTTGACCAGATCGGCATCGCCGCCCACTTGCATCCAGCGCGTGTTGCCAAGGCTCCATGCGTCGTTTGAGCTGAAGTGGTTGAAGTAATAGCCGCCTGTCAGCTTATGACCGCCGCCGCTATAGGTCAGAGCCGCTTCGTTGGTGATAGCGTTCAACTGCTTTTCAACCACCCATCCGCCAAAGCTCTGGACATAGTCGGTCGCGGCCAAAGTCCGGCCCGTGTTGAGCGTTGTCACCGAGGTCTGCCCCGGGCTGCCATTGCCCGCGGCCAACGCGGTGGCCACGGTAATCGCGCCAGCGCCCGCTGGCACCAGACCTGTGGTCTGCAAGGTGCCGTTGGTATAGCCGAAGTGATCGGCAAAATTGAGTCCGCTTCCCAGATCGAGGGTGAAGCTGCCCCCGGCGACAACACCCTTCCAACCACGGCCAGAGCCCAGATCGACCTTTTGCGTCGCGCCAGAACCTGCGCTGCCGGGGGCAATGATCGTTTCATAGCGGTTGTAGTTGTTGAGCTGGTTATACGTGCCCAGATTGAGACCCGGCACGTTGGTGGCAAAGGGCAGGAACCATTCGCCGTGATCATCGGTGTAGCGGGCAAACAGGTTGAGCTTGCCGTTGTCGAACTTGTGGGTGATGTTGGCGGTGATCTGGCCCCCCTTATCGGTGTCAAAGCCGGCCTTGCGCACGGTATCGCCCGCCGAGAAATAGCCGCCGACCATGTAGTAGGTGTCTTCAGCCAGCTTGCCGCTGACGAAGCCGTCAACGCGGCGTGCGCCATAGTTGGTCGACGAGACCTTGATCGAACCCGCGCTCTGGTCATGGCCTTCGCGCAGCAAGACATTGACGGTCAGGCCCGGCTGGCCGTCGGAGAAGACGGTGGCGGGGCCGCCGTTGACAGCTTCGATGCCCTGCACGGTCTCATCGATGCGGACCAATGCGGTCTGATCCATGAACGAGGGGCTGTTGGCGCCG
>CAIOKP010000213.1 GCA_903858875.1 uncultured Sphingomonadales bacterium | reverse complement strand
GGCTTTGACGCACTCTCCATCTACCCATTTCTAGCGAAAAATTGGTGAGCCCTGCTGGGTTCGAACCAGCGACCTACTGATTAAAAGTCAGTTGCTCTACCGACTGAGCTAAGGGCCCCTCGCCGCGTGTTACGCGCTTGGTCGGGTCCCCCTAGGGGCGGGGCGCCGCCGGGTCAAGCGGCTGTGATGGTGCCTGATGGTACATTGTGTGATCGGGTCGCGCCAATCAGCCGCGACGGCTAAGGCCGGACGCAACACAAAGTCGCGGGATCGGTAGGCGATATGCGGTACACAAAGCTTGTGCGACCGCCATATGCCGCCATCCCACAGCACAATATCAAGGTCGATCACCCGCGATCCCCAGCGCCGACCACGCCGCCGCCCGAACACCTGCTCGATATGCTTTAACATTGCCAGCAAGTCGGGCGGGGCCAGATCGCTGCGCACCACGGCCGCGCCATTGGCATAGCGGCGCCACGATGGCCCGACCGGCGCGCTGCGCATCACCGGGGCGACGCGCTCGATCACCACGCCCTGCGCCGCCAGTGTCGCCACCGCGGCGCCCAGCACCCGCTCTGGCGCCCCGAACTGCGGGTGCCGCATATTGGACCCCAGCGCGATCAGATAGCGCCAGCCCCCCGGCGGCGGCTCAGATATCCTCGGCAAGGCGGCCATACAGATTGGGCCGGCGATCGCGGAAAAAGCCCATGCCGGCGCGGTGCGTCGCGGCGCGATCAAGGTCGAGCACCGTCACCAGCACCCCCGTTTCGCCCGCGCCAAAATCGCCCGTCAGGTCGCCCCACTCGTCGGAAATGAAGCTGTGGCCGTAGAAGGTTTGGGCGCCCTCGGTGCCGATGCGGTTGGCGGCGATCACCGGCATACAATTGGATACCGCATGGCCGATCATCGCCCGGCGCCACATCCGGCTGGTATCCAGATCATTATCATAGGGCTCCGACCCGATGGCGGTGGGATAGAACAGCACCTCGGCGCCCAGCAAGGCCATCGCCCGCGCGCATTCGGGATACCACTGGTCCCAACACACGCCGACGCCGATCCGCGCGCCGAACACATCCCACACCTTGAAGCCGGTATTGCCGGGGCGGAAATAATATTTTTCCTCATAGCCCGGCCCATCGGGAATGTGGCTCTTGCGATAGGTGCCCATGATCGCGCCGTCCGGCCCGATCATCGCCAGCGTGTTGTAATAATGGTGCCCGTCGCGCTCAAAAAAGCTGGTGGGGATGGCGACCTTCAACCGGGCCGCCAGGGCCTGCATCGCGATAACGCTGGGATGTTCCGCCGTCGGGCGGGCCAGCGCGAACAGCGCCTCGTCCTCGACGGTGCAGAAATAGGGGCCGGAAAACAATTCCGGCGGCAGTATCACCTGTGCGCCTTGGGCGGCGGCGGCCTCGACCAAGGCCACGACGGCGGCAATATTGGTCGCCTCGTCCGCATCGCCCAGCGGCAATTGCAAAGCGGCGACAGTCAGGGTGCGGCGGGCAGGCAAAGCGTCAGTCATCCGCGTTTACTATGGCGACAGCGCCCCAAAGTCCACCATTGCGGTTGCCGCCCCACGCCCTATCTAGGGCGCCATCACAGTTTTGGAGAAAGACGATATGGCCGATACACCCAGCGCACAGGCCATCATCGCTGGTGGCTGCTTTTGGTGCACAGAGGCGGTGTTCCGCCAATGCGTCGGCGTCACAGAGGTCGAAAGCGGCTATATCGGCGGCACCGTGCCCCATCCGACCTACAAACAGGTCTGCGCCGGCGACACCGGTCATGCCGAAGCCATCCGCATCACCTACGACCCCAGCGCACTCAGCTATGGCGACCTGCTCGACATCTTCATGGCGACGCATGACCCGACGCAATTGAACCGCCAGGGCAACGATATCGGCACCCAATACCGCAGCGCGATCTTCCCCCTCGACGACGCCCAGCGCGCCGAAGCCGCCGCCGCCATCGCCCGCGCGCAGGCCGAACGCAGCGCGCCGATCGTCACCAGCGTCGAAGGCCCCGCCGAATGGTTCCCCGCCGAGGACTATCATCAGGACTATTGGGACGGCGAAGGCCAGCGCAATCCCTATTGCCTCGCGGTGATCCCGCCAAAGCTGGCCAAATTGCACAAGGGGTTTGGGGGGAAGGTGAAGGGGTAGATTTAAGCGCGGTGAGCCTCAAAGGCCAAACACGGCGCGAACCGTAAGGCGCGAGGCGTATCCCCCTCGCGCCTTCACCCTACCCTTTCACCCACCGCGCCACAAAGAATCCGTCCAACCCGCCAACATCAATCAACATCCCCGGATCGGTCCGCAACCAGCCCTCTGGCGTCGGCAACAGCCCCTTGGGCAGTTCGTCGGCACGGATCGGATCGGGGGTCAGGCCGAGCGCCGCACCGGCCCAAGCGGCCTGCGCCTCGCCCTCTGCGGGCTCCAACGAGCACACCGCATAGACCAACCGCCCGCCAGGCTTCAGCCAAGCGGCGGCGCGGGTCAGCAGCGCGGCCTGCAATTCGGCCATTTCGGCAATATGACGCGGACCAATGCGGTGCAGCACATCGGGATGGCGGCGGCAGGTGCCGGTCGCAGTGCAGGGCGCGTCGAGCAGGATCGCGTCGAACAATGCCTCAGGCGCCCAGGTGAGCGCGTCACCCACCACGATCTGCGCGGCAAGGCCGGTGCGGGTGAGGTTTTCCTCAACCCGTGACAGTCGCTTGGCGCTGCTATCCAGCGCGGTGACGGCCCAGCCAGCGGCGGCCAGTTGCATCGTCTTGCCGCCCGGCGCGGCGCAAACGTCCAGGACATTGCGGCCCTCACCCACGCCCAGCAAGCGCGCCGGGATCGCGGCGGCCAGATCCTGCACCCACCACGCGCCGTCGGCAAAACCGGCCAATCCCTCGACCGCATCGCCGCGCGCCAACCGGACATGGCCGGGGGCCAGCGACACGCCTTCGGGCGCCATGCCATCGGGCTTGACCGACAGGTCGAGCGGCGGCGGCACGGCCAGCCCCGCGGCAATCGGGCCAGCCCGCTCGCCCCCCCATGCCACAGACCAGCGCGCGATCACCGCATCCGGCAAGGTCGGCGTATCGGGCAACGTCACACCCTGTTTGGCGAGCGAGGAAAACACCCCATGCGCCAACCGTCGCGGCCCACCCGACAGCAATTCCAGCCCGGTCGCGATCACCGCATGCGGCGGCGTATCCAGCCGCAGCCATCCGGCCAGCATCAGCCGCAACACCGCCCGCGCCTTGGCATCCTCGGCCAAGGGCAGGCGAGTCGCCGCATCAATCAACGCATCAAGGTCGACCAACCACCGAAATGCCTCCCCCGCCAGCGCGCGGGCCAGCGCCCGGTCAGCCGGCGCCCTTACGCCCTGACACGCGCCATTGGCGGCGTTGTCCAATGTCTCGCCCCGGCGCAACACGGCATCCATCATGCGCAAGGCAGCGCGGCGGGCGGGCAATCCGGGGATTTCTTCGGTGGGGGTGCGATCGGTCATGGTTTGGCCCTTAAAGCATCGCGCGAAAAAGTGGGAACCGGTTTTTCGTATCGGCGATGCGACAGCGATATTTGTCGATATTGCATTCCAATGCCACCGGGCGCATTTGAGGCGCATGACCGACCGCCCCATCCCGCGCATGACCACCCGCCCCGCCAACTTTACCAAGCCGGCGCATTGGACGAACGAGCCCATGCCCGCGCCTGCGCCTGCGCGCGACGAACCGGACCCCGAAGGCCTGTCGCCAACGCGGTATGGCGATTTTACCCGCAAGGGGATTGCCTGGGATTTTTGAGGGGAAGACCTGGGACCCGAAGGCCATCGCCCAGCCCCGTTAAATCCACCCCCCCAATTCACGCCGGACCAGCGCCTCGATCATCGCCATCCCCGTGTCGCCCGCATTGAGGCATTCGAGCACGGCATAATCTTTGCCGCCCGCCGCCTCGAACACCTCACGCCCGCGAATCGCCAGCTCTTCCAGCGTTTCGACGCAATCGCTGGAAAACCCCGGCGCCGCGACGGCAAGGCGGGTGACGCCCTTGGCCGCCTGTTCGGCCAGCACGGTTTCGGTCGACGGTTCGAGCCATTTGGCGCGGCCAAACCGCGATTGGAACGCGACCTCGATCTTCAACGCCGGGTATTCGCCGGCCAAGGCCTCGGTCAACAGGCGCGCCGTCTTGCGACAATGGCAGTGATAGGGGTCGCCCAGATGCAGCGTGCGGTCGGGCATCCCATGGAACGATAGCAGCAACACCTCTGGCACAAACGGCAGCGCCATCAGTTGCCGCGCGGTATCGGCGCGCAAGGCCGCAATATGCCCGGCATCGTCGTAATAGGGCGGCAAGGTGCGGATCGCCGGCTGCCAGCGCATATTACCCAGCGCCGCGCTGACCGCGTCCATCACGCTGGCGGTCGTGGCGCCACAATATTGCGGGTATAACGGCGCGATCAGGATGCGGTCGCACCCGGCGGCCTGCATCCGGGCCAGCACATCGCCAACGGCAGGCTGGCCATAACGCATCCCCCAATCGACGATCGCCACATCGCCCAGCCGCGCTTGCAACGCGCCTGATTGCGCCTTGGTAAAGGCGGCCAGCGGCGATCCGTCGGGCGTCCACACCTGCGCATAGGCATGGGCGGATTTCCGGGGCCGGGTGCGCAGGATAATCCCGTGCAGGATCAGCCACCACACCGCGCGCGGGATTTCCACCACCCGCCGGTCCCACAGAAACTCCGCCAGATAGGTGCGGACCGCCTCGGGCGTCGCGGCCTGGGGCGTGCCAAGGTTGACCAGCAACACGCCGACGCGGCCGATCTTTACGGCGGGGTGGCTGGTGGGGCGCGTGGCCTCGGTCATTGGGGAACCCTTCATTCGTCGGAGGACAGTGGCAAGCGGCGAAACCGCAACCCAGTGGCAGAAAACAGCGCATTGGCAATCGCGGGCGCGGCCACCGCCACGCCCAATTCGCCGGGGTCGAACGGATCGGCGCTGCTGGCGATCAATTCAACCTCGACTTCGGGACAATCGCCCAGCACCGGCAGGTTCAATTGCCCCAACCGGCCATTGGTGGGAAGGCCTTGGACAAAACCGGTACTGGCCCCGATCGCCAGGCCAATGCCATAGATCAGCCCGCCCTCGATCTGTTGGCGCGCAATGTCGGCGTTGATGATGCGGCCAATGTCGGCGACAGCGGTGATGCGGTCCACCCGCACCCCCTGTTCCGACCGGCGCGCGGTGGCGATCGCGGCGATACAGCCGCCCGCCGCAACCCCGCCCATCCGGTGACACGCCAGCCCAGCCCCGCTGCCATCCTGCCCGCCATTCCACCCGGCCAGGGCCGACACCCGCTGTAAACATTGCGCAAGGCGCGGGTCCGCCTCCAGCATCGCCATGCGGAACGATAGCGGCTCGCGGTGCAACGCGGTGGCGATCTCATCGACGAAACATTCGGTGATGAACGCCGCCATCGCGTGGCCCTGCCCGCGCATCCGCCCGGTTGGCAGGGTGATCGCCACCGGCACATGGTCAATCGCGACATGGGCGATGCCATAGGGCGGCACGGCGCCATCCAAGGCCATCGGATCGGCCAGATCCTGTGCGGCCGTGGCCTTGCGCGCGCTGGCGCCATCGAAGTGGCGGCGGGCAAATTCGCGCGTGGTGGCGGGCATCGCCGCCCGCAGCCGCCACGCCGCAATGCCGCCCGACGTATCGGCCCGCGCCGACACCACCGCGGCCATCGGCGCCCGCGGCAGGCCGGCGACATGTTCCTGCCACCGGCTCCATGTCAATTGCACCGGCTTGCCGACCGCCTGCGCGATCAGGGCGACCTGCGCAGCATGGCGCGTATCGAGCCGCGCGTCAAAACTGCCCCCCGCCGCCAACGGATAGAGGAGGACATCACGATGCGCCACGCCCAGCGCCTCGGCCACGGCCATCCGTGTATGTTCCGGCGATTGCGTCGCGATCCAGATCTCGACCCGCCCGTCGCGCAACCGGGCGGTGGCGCTGGCCGTTTCCAGCGTCGCGTGCAGCGCGGGGGCCATGTCATAGCGCGCCGAAAACTGCGGATGATCCCCCAGCACGCCCGCGGCATCGCCAGCGCCCGCGACACGGTGGGCATCGCCACGCTTGACTGCCGTATCCAGCGCGGCATCGATCCGCCCGCTGTCGACCGGGCGATGCACCGCGAAATGCGGCGCGATGGCGGACAAGGCGCGCTCTGCCGCCCACCAATGGCTCGCCACCGCCGCCAGCCAGTGCGGGCCGACCACCAGGCGTTCAAACCCGGCGATGCCCTTGGCCCGCGCCGCGTCATGCGTGGCAAGGCTGGCCTCTGCCCCATGCGGCGCATGGCGGATCGCGGCAAAGACCATGCCGGGCAGGCGGATATCGGCGGCAAACGGCCAAGTGCCATCGACCTTGGCGGGCAAGTCGAGGCGCGGGAACGCCGGTTGGGCACCTGCCGGAAAGGCTGCGGGGCTCTCGGCGGCGGGCAACGGGCGCAACACCGGCGGATTGGGCGGGGTCAGCCGCGCCGCCGCCTCTGCCAGCGGGCCAAACGGCAGGCTGCGCCCGGTGTGAAGCACGCGCCCGCCAGCCACCTCGCACTGTTCCCAAGCCACGCCCCAGCGCCGCGCCGCCGCCATCGCCAACATCGCCCGCGCGCCGGCCGCCGCGGCCCGCACCGCGCCTTCATAGGCCGGCACCGACATGCCATCGGCGGTGTCCATAAACCGATGGTCCTGCGCCCAACGGTGGATCGGCCAATCGCCCAAAGCCCTCGCCAGCCATGGCGCTCCCAATGGCGCCCCCAATGGCGCCCAAAGCGGCACCCAGCGCGCCGCCAGCGGAATATTGGCCCAAATTTCGCTGACGGGGGCCATTTCGACCGCGATCTGCCGCCAATCGGCCCCCAGTTCGACCGCCGCGATCTGGGCCAGCACGGTCAACACGCCCTGCCCCATTTCCAATTGCGGCACCGACAGCGTGATCGTCCCGTCGCGCCCGATGCGCAGCCAGGCGTCAAACGTCACCTCGCCCGGCCCTGGCTCGGTCGGCAGGGGGAAATGGCGCGGCACGACGGCCAGCGCCACCAGCAGGCCGCCACCGACCGCCGCCCCCGCCACCACCTGCCGCCGGGTCAGCGCCATCCTAGCGTTGCCCCTCCAGCCAAGTCGCGACGCGGCGCGCGATGCGTATGAACGCCTCGGCCTGTGGCCCTTCGCCCGCCGCCGGCGGTTCGCCCGCATCCGACCCGACGCGGATCGCCAGATCGAGCGGCACCCGGCCAAGGAAGGGCAGGCAAAGATCCTGCGCCGCCTGTTCCACCCCGCCGCTGCCGAACGGGTCGGACACGTTGCCGCAATGCGGGCAAACATAGCCCGCCATATTTTCGACCAGTCCGATCACCGGCACGCCGGCCCCGTCAAACAGGTTCATCGCCCGGTTGGCATCCATCAGCGCCAGATCCTGCGGCGTCGAGACGATTACCGCGCCGGCGGGCTTGTGCTTTTGGATCATCGTCAATTGCACATCGCCAGTGCCGGGCGGCAAGTCGATCACCAATACCTCGGTATCGCCCCACCACGCATCGACCAATTGCCCCAGCGCGCCCGAGGCCATCGGCCCACGCCACGCAATCGCCCGGCCCGGCTCGATCAAATGCCCCATCGACAATACGCCGACGCCATATTTGCTGGGCACGGGGAACATCTTGCTGTCCTTGGCCTCGGGCTTGACGCCTTCGTTGGCGAACAGGCGCGGTTGCGACGGGCCATAGATATCGGCATCCACCAGCCCGACCTTGATCCCCAGCCGCGCCAGCGCCACCGCCAGATTGGCCGACAGCGTCGATTTGCCAACCCCGCCCTTGCCCGACCCAACCGCGAGGATCAGCGGCCCCTTGGCAACCACTGGTGCGGCCTGCGCCTCTGCCGCGCGGTCGGCAACGATGCCGACGCGCACTTCGGCAATGTCCGGCGCGCGTGCGAACACGGCCTTGACCTCTGCCTCCAGCGCATCGCGCGCGGCGGCGTTCAGCCCGCTGCCATCCAGCACCGCGGTCACCACGCCGCCGCCCGGCCCGGCGACCAACCGCAAGGATTGCACCCGCACGCCCACGTCCTGCGGCAACAGCGCCTTCAGCCCGTCGCTATCGATGCTGCCCATGTTTCCGCCACTCCCAATCGATGATCACACTATGTTGCATACCCCCTAGCAGGGAAGCACGGTTGGTTTCGAGGCGAAATATGGGCAATGAAAAATGCGGCTGTAAGGGCCCTGCCCCTGTTAATTCGCCGCAGCGGTCCTATAGTTGGCTGTATGAATGAAAAAGCCGATCGGATGTCGCGAGGGGAGTGTGCAATGTCGCCGGGCCCGCAAATGGCCTTGGCCACAGATCGCAACCCATGGGCACAGGGGCAGGACGCCCCGCCACTAGCCCAGTCGGAAGGCGAAGACACGCCGGGTGGCGACGCGCCGAAGGGGGAAACCGCCCCGCCCAAGGGGGAGGACACAGCCCCCGGCACCGGCCCGCGCAACCCTTGGTCGACGCCGGGCCACACGCCGCCCGGTCCGCGCCGCTCTGCCAGCATCGAGGACATCTTTCGCCCGCGCAAAGACGGCGGCGGTGGCAATGGCGGCGGCGGCACTGGTGGTGGCGGGCCCGGTCGCCCCTCGGGTGGCCTGCCCCCCGGCCTGTTCCGCCTGCCCACCCTGCCCGGTGGCCACAGCGTGCTGCCGCTGCTGCTGGCGAGTGGCGCGGCGCTCTGGCTGCTGTTCAGCACCGCGCATCAGCTGTCGTCCAACGAGGAAGGCCTCGTTACCACCTTTGGCAAATATAGCTCGACCATTGGGCCGGGGATGAATGTCACGCTGCCTTGGCCGGTGCAGAATGTGCGGATTGAGGATGTCACCTCGATCCGGCGCGACAGCGTGCCCGAGGGCGAGGCGGAACAGCTGATGCTGACCAGCGATCAGAGCCTGGTGAACCTGTCGTATATCGTGCGCTGGAACATCAAGGATCTGAAGCAATTTTCCTATCAGATGAAGGACCCCAAGGGCACGATCCGCGAAGTGGCCGAGGCCGCCATGCGCGCCAGCGTCGCCGAAGTACGGTTGAACGATGTAATGTTCGGCCAACGCCGCGCCGAAATCGAGGCCCATGTCCGCCAACGGATGCAAGCGGTGTTGGACGCCTATCATTCGGGCGTGTTGGTTCAGGGCGTCGACATCAAGAAAGCCGATCCGCCAGCCAAGGTCAATCAGGCCTTCCAAAAGGTGCAGGCCGCACAACAGGACTATAACCGCGACCTGTCGAACGCCCGCGCCTTTGCCGAACAGGTCACCGCGCGCGCCGAAGGCGATGCCGCCGCCTTTGACAAGGTCTATGCCCAGTACAAGCTGGCCCCGGAGGTCACGCGCCGCCGCATGTATTATTCGACGATGGAACGCGTGCTGTCGGGCAATGACAAGGTGATTGCACCCAATGGCGGCATGACCAGCTATCTGCCGCTGCCCGAAATCCGCAAAAAGCCCGCCGCGTTGGCCGAAACCCCGCAGGGAGGCGGCCAATGACCCCCGCAATGACCCCCATGAACTGGATCCCCGCCACGTTGAGCCCGCGGCAGAAATTCGGCGCCGCCGGGCTGATTGGCCTCGCGCTGTTGGCGATGACCGCCGTGGTCGAAGTGCCCGAGACGCAACAGGCCGTCGTGATGCGGATGGGCGACCCCGCGCGGGTCATCAACCGCTATCGCCCCGGCATTGCCTATGGCGATACCGGCGCCGGGCTGTCCTTGCGCATTCCGTTTTTCGAAACGGTGGTGCGGGTCGATCGCCGCGTGTTGTCGGTCGAGATGGAAAAGCAGCAGGTGATTTCCTCCGATCAGCAATTGCTCGAGGTTGACGCCTATGCGCGGTTCCGGATCATCGATCCGGTGAAGATGGTGCGCACCGCCGGCACGACGGAAAAGGTGCAGGAACAGCTGCAACCCATCCTGATCTCGGCGTTGCGACAGGGCTTGGCCAGCCATACGTTCCAGTCGCTGCTGACCCCCGAACGCGGCGCCAGCATGGCCCAGATCCGCGCCACGCTGGATGGCGAGGCGCGCGAATATGGCGCGCAGATCATCGACGTGCGGATAAAGCGCGCCGACCTGCCCGAAGGCAGCGCGCTTGATCGCGCCTTTGCCCAGATGGAGGCCGCGCGCGAGCAGGAGGCGACCACCATCCGCGCCCAGGGCCAAAAACAGGCCCAGATCATTCAGGCCGACGCCGAAGCCCGCGCCGCCAAGGTCTATGCCGAGGCCTATGGCAAGGACCCGAGCTTCTACGATTTCTATCGCGCGATGGAAAGCTATCGCACGACCTTTGCCAACCCCGCCAACAAGGGGGCGACGACGATCGTGCTGACGCCGGACAATGATTACCTGCGGCAATTTCGGGGGCCAAAGGGGAATTGACGAAAGCCCCGATCGCCCCAACATTCAGGCCCGATGCGCCGTTCAAACTGCGTTCAGGCCCAAGGCGCGTAAAACAGACCACAGAGGTCGGGTAATACCGGCCCCCGGCCACCGGCTCCCTCGCCCGGTCGGGAAACGTATAAGGACGACAGCCCCGTGCGATATGCTTATGGAGTGACCAGCGCTCTGCTTTTGGGAGGTGCGACCCTGTCGCTCCTCACCGGCCTGCCCGCCGGCGCGCAAGTAGCGCAAAATGATGCCCAGCAAATGCAGGCGATTGTGCCGCGGGCCGGCGCGCCGGCCAGCTTTGCCGATTTGACTCACCAGTTGCAGCCCGCGGTGGTCAACATCTCCACCCGGCAAAAGGTGCGTGTGGCGGCCGGCGCGGGCAACCCGTTTGCCGGCACCCCGCTCGAAGGGATGTTCGGCGCGCCCGATCAGGGCGGACCGCAAACGCGGGAGGCGCAATCGCTCGGCTCGGGCTTTATCGTGTCGGCCGATGGCTATGTGGTGACCAATAACCACGTGATCACCGCTGATGGGCAAGGCCAGGTCGAATCGATCACCGTCATCCTGCCCGACGGCGGCGAATACCCCGCGCATCTGGTCGGCAAGGACGCGCAATCGGACCTCGCGGTGCTGAAAATCACCGCTGGCAAGCCGCTGCCTTTCGTCAAGTTCGGCGACAGCGCCAAGGCCCGCGTCGGCGATTGGGTGATCGCCATTGGCAATCCATTCGGGCTGGGCGGCACGGTGACGGCAGGGATCGTCTCGGCGGTCTATCGCAACATCGGGTCGGGCGGCGCGTATGACCGCTATCTGCAAACCGACGCCGCGATCAATCAGGGCAATTCCGGCGGCCCGATGTTCGACATGCAGGGCCAGGTGATCGGCATCAACCGCGCGATCTTTTCGCCATCTGGCGGCAGCGTCGGCATCGGCTTTGCCATCCCGGCCGAAATCGCCTCGCCGATTGTCGAGCGGCTGATGAAGGGGCAAACGATCGATCGCGGCTATCTGGGTGTCCGCATCCAGCCGTTGACCGAGGATTACGCCGACGCGCTCGGCCTGCCGCATAATCACGGCGAGATCGTGCAATCCACCGAACCCGGCAAGGGTGCGGACGCCGGCGGGGTCAAGGCGGGCGATGTCGTGCTCAAGGTCAATGGCAAGGATGTGACGCGCGAACAGACGCTGTCGTTCCTCGTCGCCAATACGCCGCCGGGTACCAAAATCCCGCTCGATGTGTTGCGCGATGGACAGCATGTGTCGCTCACCGTCACCGTTGGCAAACGCCCGAGCGATGAGGAACTGGCTGAGCAGACGCTCAACCGCAAGCCGACGGCCGGGCAGAAGTTCGATCCGAACCAGGCCAAGGGCACCGGGCTGGCCGAAAAATCGCTGGGCCTGTCGCTCCTGTCGGTGACCCCGCAAATCGCACGCCAGTTGGGGATGGTCGAAACCCTGCGTGGCGTGGTGGTGAATGGCGTCGATCCGTCGTCGGATGCCGCCGCCAAGGATGTCCAGCCCGGCGACATCATCCTGTCGATCGGTGGCCGCCCGATCACCAACATCGGCGAATTGGAAGTCGGCATCCGCGCCGCGCAAGCGGCCGGCCGGACCGCCGTCGGCGTCCAGTTGCAACGCCCCGGCCAGCCGCCGATTTACGTGGGCCTGCGCCTGCGCTGATCGCCTGAAACGATCTGGCCAAACACGAAAAGGCCCCCGTCACACCCAGCGTGACGGGGGCCTTTTTATGTGCCCAATCGGCTGGGCTCAGATACCGACGTTCGGCTGCCCCTGCGCGCGGCGGGGCCGTTGCGGGCCGTTGTCGCCAGGCCGGTTGCCCGTGGCCGAATCGAGGAAATCCTGATTGGCCGCCGGCTTTGGCGGGGCATTGCCCGGTGCATTATCCGCCGGATCAACGGCATTGGGATCGCGCGCCGGCACCGGATTTCCCGCCTCGTCGACGGTCGGCGCATAGGCGTTCGGCCCGGCCATGTTGCCGATGTCATCCGGCTCCAACTGCCATTCGGGCAAGGTCAGCTGGGTATCGAAGGTTTCCGCCGGACGCCCGGTCACCGCGACCTTCATATATTGCGCAAAGGCGCGCGCCGGCGCGGTACCGCCCTGCAAGCCGGCCACCGGCTTTGCATCATCGCGGCCCATCCAAACGCCGGTGGTGATCCCGGACGAAAAGCCGAGGAACCAGCCATCCTTGTTGCTGGACGTCGTGCCGGTCTTGCCCGCCACGGGCCGACCGATCTGCGCCGCGCGGCCCGTGCCGATGTTGACCGCCGTCTGCAACAGGTCGGTAATCCCGGCCGCGACATAGGGCGCGACCAGCGTCTGGCCCTGCGCCTGGGGATGTTGATACAACACGCGGCCATCGACCGTCTGCACCTTGGTAATGCCATAGGGTTCGACCGAAGTGCCGCGCGCCGACACCGCGGCAAAGGCGCGCACCATCTCGATCACCCGCACATCATTCGACCCCAGCACCATCGACGGATTGGTCGAAATCGGCGTGGTAATGCCAAACCGCCGCGCCATGGCGGCCACCGCATCAAAGGTCACTTGCTGGCCCAATTGCGCCGCTACGGTGTTTTTCGAATAGGCGAACGCAGTTCGCACATCGATCTGTCCGGCATAGGAACCGCCGGAATTGCGCGGGCTCCAGCCATTGATCGTGACGGGTTGATCGACCACCGGATCATCCGGCTTGATGCCCGCCTCCAACGCGGCGAGATAGACGAACAGCTTCCACGCCGACCCCGGTTGCCGCATGGCATTGGTCGCGCGATTATAGTTGGACGAGACGTAATCCAGCCCGCCCACCATCGCCAGCACCGCGCCATCACGATCGAGGCTGACCATCGCGCCTTGCGCGCCCTTGGGGGCATTGGCCTGCATCGCCTGCGTCGCGGCGCCCTGCATCTTGGGGTCGAGCGTCGTCCACACCTCTAGGTTTTCATGACTGTTCGGATCGCGGCTCTCGGGCAACAGCACGTCAAGCTGCGGCAACGCCCAATCGGTGAAATAGCGCACCGCGCTTTGCGACCCTTCGGAGGTCATTTTGACTGATTTGAGGTCCGCATTCGCGGCCTCGTCAGCGGTAATGGCGCCGGCATCCTGCATCACTTCCAACACGACATTGGCGCGATCGACGGCGGCCTTTTGATCGGCGGTCGGTGAATAATGGCTTGGCGCCTTGACGAGGCCAGCGACAATCGCCGCCTCGGCCAGGCTCATATGCCGCCCATCATGGCCAAAAAACTTGCGCGAGGCGGCATCCACGCCATAGGCGCCCCCGCCGAAATAGACCTTGTTCAAATAGAGTTCGAGAATCTGATTCTTCGAAAACCGCCATTCGAGCGCCATGGCAATCAACGCCTCGCGCGTTTTGCGTTTCCACGTGCGGTCGTTGTTGAGGAAGATCGTGCGCGCCAATTGCTGCGTCAGCGTCGATCCGCCCTGCCGCCAATGGCCGGTCTTTGCGCGGACCGAGAACGAGCGCAGCACGCCGATCGGATCAATGCCGATATGGTCGCGGAACCGGCGGTCTTCGGTCGCGATAATCGCCGATTTCATCGAATCGGGGATGTCTTCGTAGGATAGCCATTTGCCATAGCTGGGGCCCATCGCGAACAATTCGGTGCCGTCGCGGGCACGCACGAGAATGGTCTGGCCGTTCTGGCTCGACTTCATCGCGTCGAAATTGGGCAGATCCTGCGCCTCGAACCACACCGCCGCGCCGATGAAGATCGCCGCCAGCAGCCCGAGCGCAAAGGTCCAGATCGCCAGCCGCTTCACCGCCCGACCGAACCAGGACCCCGTCGCCGCGCCACCGTCACCCGCAGACCCTCGGCGCCGCACATCCCGTCTTGCCATCGAAAACCAAACCCCTTTTGCGACGCCGAGGGCCTTGCCCCCGCCCACGCCAACGCACACGCCGCGTCCGCCGCCCGTTTGCACGGGTCGCGATCCTCCTAGGCCTTAACGGCCCGATGGTTAACCGCAAATTGCTGAAAACGACAGCCGGATAGCCGGCGCTGGCGATAGGCGCCCACAGCGCCTAAGCCTTGGGCAGAAAATCGAGGCTGGCGCTATTGATGCAAAACCGCAGGCCTGTGGGCGCCGGACCGTCGGGAAAGACATGGCCAAGGTGCCCCGCACACCGCGCACAGCGGACTTCTGTCCGTATCATGCCATGGGCAATATCGCGATGCTCCTCGACCGCGGCGGCGGTTTCGGGCGCGTAAAAACTCGGCCAGCCGGACCCCGAATCATATTTGGTCTCCGACGAAAACAACGGCGCGCCACAGCCCGCACAGACATATTCGCCCGCCGCCTTGTTGCCCTCATACGCGCCGGTAAAGGCCCGTTCGGTCCCCGCCTCGCGCAGCACGTGATATTGCGCAGGGGTCAGGCGTTCGCGCCATTCCGCCTCGGTCATTGTCAATTTTTCATGGGCAGGGTCGGTCATGGCGGGTCTCCTTCATCAGGATATATGAGGACTTTGGTCCAGTGCGGCAAGAATGTCGCGGTTTATAAAAAATCATGACATGGCCTAATGATCACATTGCCGAAATTTTCGTATTCGTGATAACAAACATACAGACGCGGCTCGGCAGAGTGCCGCGCGCTTTGGAAGAGGATAAAAAATGTCTGTATTCAGGGGGGAACTCTTGTCTGGAGCCTGCTTGGCGCTGATGGCTTTGGCCGCCAGCCCCGCAATGGCACAGACCGCGCCGGAGAACGTCAAAAAGGACGCCGGCACACCCGAAATCGTCGTCACCGCGCAGTTCCGCAGCCAAAAGCTGCAGGATACGCCGTTGGCGATCACGGCGGTCAACGCCGCCATGCTGTCCGCACGCGGCCAGACCAGCGTTGCCGATGTGGCCGCCCAGGCACCGAACGTCACGCTGACCCCGCAGGGCCAGCAGAACGGTTCGGGCATGATCGCATTCATTCGCGGCGTCGGCCAGACCGACTTTAACTTCGCTGTGGAACCGGGCGTCGCGATCTATGTCGACGACGTTTATATGCCGTCGCTCACCGGGTCGCTGCTCGACCTGATGGACCTCGACCGCGTCGAAGTGTTGCGCGGGCCGCAAGGTACGCTGTCGGGCCGCAACGCCATCGGCGGCGCGATCAAGCTGTTTTCCGCCAAGCCCAAGGGCGATGACAGCGGCTCGTTCCAGGCCACCTATGGCTCGTACAACCGCATCGACATGCGCGGCTCGGTCGACCTGAAGGCGACCGACAATCTGTTCGTGCGCGTCGCTGGCGTGTCGAAAAACCGCGACGGTTATGTCCAGTTGATCGACTATGGCGCGACGCACCCGGGTTCGGGCGTGCCCGCCAACGTCAACGGCGTCAGCCCTGTCAACGGTACGCTGGGTGGCCAGAGCTATGCCGCCGGCAAGGTTTCGGCGCGCTGGATGCCGGCCAGCAATGTCGAGGTGAATGTCGCCGCCGACTACACCCGCGACCGTTCGGAAGCGGGCGCTTCGGTGCTGCTGTATGGCAATAACCGCGCGGTCAACGCCAACGGTACGCCGTGGCAGACCAACACGGTGTCGGGCGGTGCTGTGGCGCTCAACTGCGCCTTCGTGCCCAATGGCGTCAACAGCTGCGACACGCTGTCGGGCTATGACCGCCGCTATGTCAGCTATGCCACCTTTAGCGACAACACGCCGGCCACCAGCCAGTCGCCAGCCAAGCCGTTCACCATCACCAATCCGCACCAATGGCTCGACAGCTATGGCGTATCGGCCAACGTCGATTGGGATCTGGCGGCGAACCTGAAGCTGACCTCGATCACCGCATGGCGGCACTTCAAGTCCGACTGGTCGGATGACGTCGACAACACCCCGCTGGCCGATCAACAGCTCGCGCAGGTGCTGATCAACAACCAGTGGAGCGAAGAACTGCGCGTCAATGGCAAAGCCTTTGGCGGCAAGCTGGACTACACGCTGGGTGGCTTCTACTTCACCCGCACCGGCACATTGTCGGGCCGGATCGACCTCAACTATGCGGGTATCGACTTCCTGCATGGCCCCGATTCGACGCCTGCCAATAACAAGGCCCTGTTCGCCAACGGCACCTATCACATCACCGACGCCTTCAATATTACGGCGGGCGGTCGTGAAAGCTGGGACAGCAAGGATTACTACTTCAACCGTCATAACCCGGACGGTTCGGTTCCAGGCGTTTGCGCCTTCTTCCTGGGCGCACCGACGGCCGGTCCGACCGGCATTGGCAACTCGCCCAACTGCTTGTTGCAAGGCCTGAACGGTTCCGAGGCGCATTTCCGTTCGACCAAGTTCGACTGGCGCATCGCTGCCGACTATCGCTTCAACTCGGCGGTTATGGCCTATGCCGAAGCGTCGACCGGCTATCGCGGCGGTGGTGTGAACCCGCGGCCTTTCTTTGGTCCGACCAGCCCGTTCAACCAGATCAAGACGTTCAACCCCGAAACGCTGACCGCCTATGAAGTCGGCGTGAAGACCGATCTGTTTGACCGCAAATTGCGCGTCAACCTGTCGGCGTTCTACAACGACTACAAGAACATCATCCTGACGCTGTCGGCCTGCCCGATCAGCCCATGCCTGATGCCTGCCAACGTCGGTGCCGCTCATGTGAAGGGCTTTGAAATCGAAACGACCGCGCACCCGCTGCCCGGTCTGACGCTGGACGGCGCGCTGTCCTACCTCGATTTCAAATATACCGGCTTCTCGATCGATGCCGCTTCGCTGGGCGGCCTGACCACCAACATGGTCACGCCGTATACGCCAAAGTGGAAGTGGAGCGCAGGCGCGCAATATGACATCGAAGACGTCGCCGGTGGCCGGATTACCGCCCGCTTCGACGGGTCGTTCCAGAGCCATGTCTATACCGAAGCCATCAACGTCGACAACGTCGCCGTCGCCGCGGTTTCCGGCCCGATGTCGACCTATTACGCCTCGAACAAGATCGATGGCTATTTCGTCGGCAATGCCCGCCTGAGCTGGAAGCAGACCAAGACCGCACCGCTGTCGGTCGCGCTCGAAGTGCAGAACTTGTTCAACAAGTACTACATGACCTCGCTGTACGAACAGTACGCCAGCCCCGGCACCGTGTCGGGCGCTCCGGCGCTGCCGCGGACCTGGGCTGTGACGCTGAAGAAGGAGTTCTGATCGCGGGATAAGGGATAGGTGCGAGGGGGTTGGCCCCTCGCACACCCGGTCCCACCGCCCAAGATCTTACGACACGGCGGACAGATCAGATGACGATCGCAAGGGCAGGGAGCAATCGCCCCCTGCCCTTCTCTTTTTACAATTTCCCGAACAACACCAACATCCGCGCCCAGGCCCGTTCCGCCTCCCCCTTGTTATACGACGGCGCGTCCAGCGTGCACCAACCGTGGTCGGCGTGATACACCTCGACCTCGGCGGGGCGATGCGCCGCGCTGGCGGCGGCACGCAACGCGTCCTTGTCGCCAGGCGCGCGAACGTCGTCGTTCTGGGCAATGGCAAACAGGAAGCTGGCCCGCGTCGCCGCGATCAATCGGTTGGGGCTATCGGCCTCTTCCCCCACCAATCCGGCGCCATGGAACGAGGCCGCAGCGGTAACCCGCCCCGGCACCGCCGCCGCGGTGCGCACAGTATACGGGCCCGTCATGCAATAGCCGCAGCTGCCAATACCGCGCTTGGTATCGACGGCGGGCTGCTTGTCGAGAAACGCCACGAACGCCTTGGCATCGCGCGCAATGCCCGCAGGCGTGATCGCCGCGATCATCGGTTTGAGCTTTTCCTGCCCCTCGGGCGTGCGCCATTCGGCCATCGTGGCCATGATCGGCGCATGGGCGTTGCGATAGTAATGGTTGACCAGCAACACCGCATAGCCATCCGCCGCCAAGCGCCGCGCCATCACCCGATACGCGGGGCGAAGGCCGGCAATGTCGGGCCACATGATCACGCCAGGGTGCCGCCCCTTGGCCGGGTGGAACAGCACCGCATCGCAGGCGCCATCGGGCGTCGTGACCGTCACGTCACGCTCGACCAGCGCCGGCCCCGCGGCAATCGCCGCATTGGCGCTGGCCATCGCGGTGGCGGCGGTGATCGCCGTCATCGCGGAAAAATCGCGGCGGGACAGCCCACGCGCTGCCGCCTTGGCGTCATCGTCGGTCAGGGTGAAATCATCGCACATCTTGCTCGTCCTCCTTCGTGTCGCCACGCGGTATGGCCGCAGCGCGCCATCCGCGCGCAAACTGACGCAGATGGCCCCGGAACACAACCGCGACACATTTTATCCGCGACACAGGGGCATCGCTGCGCAGCAAATGAAAATCTGCGCCCGCGCCGGCTGGGGGCTTGAAAGCGGTGGCAAAGCGGGTAAGATCATAACAATCGTTACTTTTACACAAAACAGAAACATGGGTAGGGATGATGGCCATGACAGCCTCGAACAGTGACGCGACTTTTCCGCAGACGCCGCATTTTATCGGGCTAAATCAGCCGGTCGGTCAGGAAGTCGCGCTGAGCGCCCTGCCCGTCGAAGGCACTTTGCCAGCCGAAGTGCGCGGCAGCTTTTACCGCGCGATTCCCGATCCGCATTTCCCGCCCAAATTCGCCGACGACAATGTGCTGTCGGGCGACGGCATGGTCAGCCGCCTGTCGTTCAACGCCGATGGCACCGCCGATTTCACCATGCGCTATGTCCGCACCGCGCGCTGGCTGGCGGAAAACGAAGCGGGGCGCGCGCGCTTTGGCCGGTATCGCAACGCCTTTACCGATGATGCCGACATGGCGGGCGTCGATCGCACCGTCGCCAATACAACCCCGGTCTGGCACGCCGGCCGCCTGTTGATGGCCAAGGAAGATGGCCGCCCCTATCGCGTTGATCCGATCACGCTCGACACGCTCGGCAGCTATGATTTCGACGGCGCGCTGAAATCCGAAACGATGACGGCACATGTCCGCATTGACGCCCAAACCGGCGAATTGTTTCTTTACGGCTATGAGGCCGACGGCCTCGCCAGCACCAAAATCGCCTATGCGGTGGTCGACCCCACCGGCAAACTGGTGCGCGAACAATGGTTTGACGCGCCCTATTGCGCGATGATGCACGACTTCACGATCACCGAACATTACGCCCTGTTCCCGATCTATCCGACCACCGCCGATATCGAGCGGCTGCGTAGCGGTGGCGATCACTGGGTGCATGACATGGCGCTCGACAGCTGGCTGGGCGTGATGCCGCGCTATGGCGATGTGTCCGAAATGCGCTGGTTCCGGGGGCCAAAGGGTGTCTCGTGCTATCACATGATGAACGCGTTCGAGGATGCCGATGGCCGCATTCATTTCGACCAATGCCTGTCGAATGTGAACGCCTTTCCATTCATCCGCGAAGCGTCGGGCATCCACATGGCGCCACACGAAGTGCAAGGCGCGCTGACCCGCTGGACCGTCGATTTCAAGGGCGAGAGCGACGAGGTGACCGAGACGATCATCGGCCCGCCGGGCGATTTCCCGCTGATCCCGGCGGCGATGCAGGGGCGGCCCAATCCCTATGGCTGGATGCTGTCGATGGACCCGCAGATGAAGGGGCCGCCGCTGATGGGCGGGCCGGTCTATGCGATGTTCAATTGCCTGCTGCGGCTGGACTTTGTGCATGGTCGCCCGCAGGCCGGGCATGTCGTCGATGCGCTGCCGCTGCCGGTTGGCTGGTCGTTTAACGAGCCGGTGCATGTGCCATCGGCAACGCCGGGCCACCTCGGCTGGATCGTGGCGATTGTCGATCATCAGACCGGCGACAATACCTATGAACACGCCGCATGGGTGCTGAACGCGGGCGATCTGGCCGCAGGGCCGGTCGCCAAGGTTGCCATCCCGACCCGCCTGCGCCCGCAAGTGCATGGCTGGTGGGTGCCACAGGCGCAACTCGACGCGGCGGTGGCCTGATCCGATGGGCAAAATCGTCATCACCGGGGCCAGCGGCAATTATGGCCGCGGGCTGACCGACCGGCTGATCGCCGCCGGTCGGGCGGCGGATCTCATCCTGATCACCCGCTCGCCCGCCAAGCTGGCCGCACGCGAAGCGCAAGGTTGCACCGTGCGCTATGGTGATTTTGATCTGCCCGAAACACTGGCGGCGGCGGTCGCGGGCGCGGATCAGATGATGTTGATTTCCGGCACCCGCGTCGGCGCCCGCATCGCACAGCACAAGGCCGCGATCGACGCCGCCGCCGGCGCCGGGGTCCGCCACATCGTCTATACCAGCTTCATCGGCATCGACGATCCCGCCAACCCCGCCGAAGTCCGCCACGACCATATCGAGACGGAACGGCTGATCAAGGCGTCGGGCTGTGCGTGGACGATGTTGCGCGATGCGCATTACGCCGATGCCATGATCGTGATGGCCGGCCCCGGCATGATGGCCGGGCGGCAATGGGTGTCGAACAGCGGCGATGGGCGCGAAGCGATGGTCTGGCGCGACGATTGCATCGACAGCGCCTGCGCCGTGCTGACCGGCACCGGGCACGAGGGGCGGACCTACGACATCACCGGCCCCGAATTACAGAGTTTCACCCAAGTCGCCGCGATCCTGTCCGAGGTGACGGGCGTTGCCATCCCCCATGTCGCGGTCGATGACGCCGCGCAATATGCGATTTTCGACGCGATGGGCATTCCGCGCCGCCCGGTCGATGATCAGGCCATCGGCGGCATTCCATGGAACAGCGACGACATGGTCACCTTTGGCCAAGCCATCCGCGAAGGGTTCCTCGCCATCCAGTCGGACGATGTCGCCCGGCTGACCGGCCATCCCGCGCGCTCCGTCCGCCAGATGATCGAAAACCACGCCGACAGCTTGCGCGCCGCTGCCCAGCCCGCTGGCGCCTGAAAAATATTGAGAGGATGCCCATGACCGACCCACAAATCCGCCACCCCGACCGCCTGTTCATCGGCGGCGCCTGGGTCCCGGCCCACAGCGGCCGGATGATCGACCAGGTCAATCCCAACACCGAAGAAGTGTTCGCCGCCGTCGCCGAGGCCGATGAGGCCGACATGGACGCCGCCGTCGCCGCCGCCCGCACCGCGTTCGACCATGGCCCATGGCCGCGCATGGCGCCAGCCGACCGCGTCGCCGTCATGCGCCGGATGTCCGCGATCCTGCACGCCCGCGTCGGTGAAGTCGCCCGCGCATGGACGCTGCAAATGGGCGGCCTCGCCAGCTTTGCCGGCATGATGCAGGCCGGGTCGAACATGACCTTCGACAATATCATCACCATGGCGGAGGGCTTTGCCTTTGTCGAACAGCGCCCGACCGTGGGCGCCGCCGTCGGCCTCGTCGCCTATGAACCCGTTGGCGTGGTCGCCGCCATCGCGCCGTGGAACGGGCCCTATGGCATCATGCTCAACAAGGTCGCCTATGCGCTGGCCGCCGGTTGCGCCGTCATCATGAAGCCCAGCCCCGAAACCCCGCTCGAGGCCTATATCATCGCCGAGGCGGCCGAGGCGGCAGGCGTGCCAGCCGGCATCGTCAACCTCGTCACCGGCCACCGCGAGGCGTCGGATCACCTCGTCTGCAACCCCGGCATCGACAAAGTGTCGTTCACCGGATCAACCGTCGCCGGCAAACGCATCGCCAGCGTGTGCGGCGAACGTATCGCCCGCTGCACGCTGGAACTGGGCGGCAAATCGGCGGCAATCGTCTTGGACGATTTCCCGATCGAGGCCGCCGCCAAACTGTTCGCCGGGACCATCACGCTGATGAGCGGGCAGGTCTGCGCCATGCTGTCGCGCGTGTTGGTATCGCGCGCGCGGCATGACGAACTGGCCGCCGCCATCGCCGCCGAAATGGCCAAGACCGTGATCGGCCACAGCGACGATCCCGCAACCCAGCTCGGCCCCGTCGCGATGAAGCGGCAGTTGGAGCGGATCGAGATGTATATCGCCGAAGGGCAAAAAACCGCGACCCTCGTGTGCGGCGGCAAGCGTCCGGCCCATCTGCCCAAGGGTTATTTCATCGAGCCGACCCTGTTCGCCAATGTCGATAATGCCAGCCGCATCGCGCAGGAGGAAATCTTTGGCCCGGTGCTGGCACTGATCCCCTACGACGATGAGGAGGACGCCATCCGCATCGCCAACGATTCCAACTTCGGCCTCAACGGGTCGGTGCTGACCGGCGACGCCGATGCCGCCTATCGCATCGCGCGCCAGTTGCGCACAGGTGCGGTCGGACAAAATGGCTTGCGGATGGATTTCGGCCTGCCGTTCGGCGGGTTCAAACAATCGGGCCTCGGGCGTGAGGGCGGGCTTGAAGGGCTGCTTGGTTATACCGAATTGAAGACGATCCTGATCGATGGAATGCCATCGGTGTTGTGACAAGGGGTAGGTGCGAGGGCCATCCTCCTCGCGCCTTGACCTTCAAACCGAAAGAGGGCGCCCTCCGGCAAAACCGGCGACGCCCTCTCCCCCTCTCACAGCTCTTTAAACCTTAAAGCTCGACGCAGCCCCCATCGACGTAGAGATCGACGCCATTAATAAAGCTTGCATCCGCGCTGGCAAGGAACAGTACCGCGCGCGCGATCTCTTCGGAAGTGCCCATACGGCCCATCGGCACGACGCCGGCCATCATGTCCTTGATACCCTGAATTTCCTCTGCGCTGGCGTCACGCTTGAATATTTCGGTATCGGTCGGCCCGGGTGACACCATGTTGACGCGGATGCGGCGGGGCAGCAATTCCTTGCCCACGATGCGGGCCATCGCGCGCAGGCCCGCCTTGGCGGCGGCATAGACCACGTTGCCCGGCACGGCCGCGACCGACCCGATGGAACCGGTGATCACGATGCTGCCGCCATCGCGCATCAGGGGCAAAGCGGCCTGAATGGCAAAGAACGCGCCGCGCAGGTTGACCGAATGGATGCCGTCCCAAAACGCCTCGGTCACCTCTGGCACCATCGCAAAGCCGCCGACGCCCGCATTGACGAACAATACGTCGATCCCGCCCAGCGCTTCCTCGATCTCGCCCATGGCGGCGGCGGTCTGTGCCGTGTCGCCCATGTCGCTGCGGATCGCCAGCGCGTCGAGATCCTCTGCTACCGCGCGCAAGGCGGCAGCATCGCGCCCGGTCACGGCCACTTTCGCGCCCTCGGCCGCAAACAGGTGCGCCGCGGCGCGGCCGATCCCCGCGGTGCCGCCCAAAATCACCACGCAACGATCAACGAAACGTCCCGAAATAGCCACCATGTCAGGCCCCTTTAAAACATCGTATTGGTATTGGCGGATGTTGCCGGCACCGGTTGCACCACATCCCAATGTTCAACCACTTTGCACTGTTCGACGCGCAGGATGTCGATCACCGCCACCCCCGGATCGCCCGCCTTCATCCAGCCATGGGAATGGACCGCGACCAATGGGCCATCGCCGATGATCCGCTTGATGTCATAGCGTACATCGGGGCTTTGCAAAAACGGTTCGAGAAAGGCGATAGCCGCATCGCGGCCCGTGCCGGCATAAGGATTATGCTGAATATACCCCGGCGCCACCCATGTTTCAAAGGCATGGCGCACGTGCTTTTCAACATAGAATTCGGTCATGAACCGGGTCACAACCTGTTTGGGCGTCAGGCGACAGGTCGCGGCAGGCTTGGCCGAAACGGCAGGCCCCATCGCCAACACCAACACAGCGCCGATCAACAGCTTTCGCAAGGCGGTTCTCCTCCAAGGCGTCAAGGTTTCAGAACATCGAATGGGGATTGACCGGACGGGCCGGCACGTCCTGCAACACGTCCCAATGTTCGACAATCATGCCGTTTTGGCAACGGAACATGTCGACCACCGCCAACCCTGGATCGCCCGGAAACCGTTCCACATGGACATGCACCGCCACCATATCGCCATCGGCCAAGGTGCGGTGAATGGTCTGTCGCGCATCGGGCGATTGCTCCCGGACCATATCAAGAAACGCCTTCAACGCCGCAACACCGGGTTCGGCCAGCGAGCTATGCTGCACATAATGCGGCGCAATAAAGCGGTCGACCGCCGATGAATCCATCGCGATCAACACCTCGTGGTACATTTGCGTGACCAAGGCCAGATTGGCCGCTTCCTGCGCGTCATGTGCCATATCGCTCTCTCCCCAAATGCCGTGGCGGCCTATCGCGTCTGTTGCGCAATATGGCCCCATGGTCCCACCAATCTCTATTGTAACATTTGATAGCATATGCAAGAACTATGACCAAGCAAGGTGCGTCCGGCAAACCCCATATCGCCGGCGCCCGACATAATGGGGATGAGGATATGAACAGGTCCGCGCTGTATAGCGTTCTTGACGGCTTTTTGGCGGCGCTGGCCGCGCGCAATCCTGAACGGGTGGCGTGGGCGCCGGGGGCGAAAACCTCGGAAAACAACGTCATGTTGCCGATCGGCGATGGCGTGTGGGGCACGATTGAACGGCTGGGCGAATACCAGCTGCGCTTTGCCGATCCCAAGACGCGGCAGGTCGGCTATTTCGGCGCGATCCACGAACATATCGAGGAATCGGGCTTTACCCTGCGGCTGGCGCTCAATGATCGCGGCGAGGTGGCCGAGGCGGAAATGTGCATCGTGCGCCAATCCGACAGCGGCATCAAATTCGAAAACCCGCGCTATTGGACCAAGCCGATTCTGGAGGCCGTCGCCACGGCGCCGGTGTCCCGCGCGGAAATGGTCGCCCTGTCGAATGGCTATTTCGACACGCTGCAATTGAACGATGGCACGATCCACACAAAGTTTCACCCCGATTGCAACCGCGTCGAAAACGGCGTGCAAACCACCCGCAACCCCGATTTCGCCAAGATCGTCCCCGTCTCCGCGCTGGGGTGCGAGGAACAGTTCCGCATGGGCAATTATCGCTATGACGATGCATTGCGCGCGCGCCGCTTTCCGCTGGTGGACGAGGAACGCGGGCTGGTGCTGGCATTTGGCTTTATCGACCATTCGGGGCGGTTGGCCGAATATCAGCTGACCGATGGCCGCACGGTGAAAAGCCCGGTGCGCCGCCCGCACAGCTTCTACATCTCGGAACTGTTCAAGATCGACCACGGGATGCTGTGCCAGATCGAGGCCAATTTCATCACCGTGCCCTATCGCATGCCGTCGCCATGGGACCATCTGTGACCCAGCGTATCAAACACCCCGTTCTGGCCGCCGCCCTGCTGACGCTGGCGGCCTGCACGCATTCAGCCGCCGATCAACAGCCCGCCGCCGACCATTGGACCAACCCCGGCGGCGACGCGGGCAAGACGCGGCATTCGACGCTGGGCGATATCAACCCCGGCACTGTCGGGCGGCTTGGCCTGGCGTGGATGGCCGAATTGGGCACCAACCGCGGGCTCGAGGCAACGCCGGTCGAGGTTGGCGGCGTGCTGTATACCTCGGGCGTCGCGGGTCGCGCCTATGCGTTCGACGCTGCCACGGGCAAGCCGCTCTGGGCGTTTGAGCCGCAGGTCGATATGCAGGTCACCCGTACCGTATGTTGCGACATGGTCAATCGCGGCGTCGCGGTGGCCGATGGCAAGGTGTTCGTCACCGCGCTCGACGCCGTGATGTACGCGCTGGATGCCAAAACCGGCAAGGTCGTTTGGCAAGCCGACACCAAGGAAGACAAGACGCGCGGCATCAATTCCACCGGCGCGCCCGAAATCGCCGGCGATGTGGTGATGATCGGCAATGGCGGCGCGGATGACGATGTGCGTGGCTATGTTTCGGCTTATGACATCCGGACGGGCGCGCTGCGCTGGCGGTTTCATGTTGTGCCGCACGACCCGCGCCTCGGCCCGCAAGACAATCCCGATATGGACGCCGCGCTCAAGACCTGGGACCCGAACAGCCGGTGGGACATTGGCGGCGGCGGCGCGCCGTGGGATGGGCTGACCTATGATGCGGAAACCGGCCTCGTCCTGGTCGGCACCGGCAATGGCGAGCCCTATTCGCACACCGCGCGCAGCCCGCATCGGGGCGACAACCTCTACCTGTCGTCGATCGTCGCGCTGGACCCCAAAACCGGCCGCGTCAAATGGCACTATCAGGAATCGCCTGGCGATCAGTGGGACTATGACGCCACCGCGCCGATGGTGCTGACCCACCTGAAGGTCGATGGTGCCGATCGCGGCGTCATCCTGCATGCGCCAAAGAACGGCTTCCTCTATGTGCTTGACCGCAAGACCGGCCAATTGCTGCGCGCCAATCCGCTGGTGCGGATGAACTGGGCCAAGGGCGTTGACCGCAAAACCGGCAAGCCGATCCTGACGCCGGCGACCAGCGACCTGTCTTCGGGGCCACAGATCATCTTCCCCGGCACACCGGGCGCGCGCAACTGGTTCCCCGCCTCCTATGATCCAACGACGGGCCTGTATATCGGCTCGGTGCTCGACATGGGCAATCTGATGTTCGTGACGCCGGGGCCAAAGCCCTATCGGCCAAAGGGGCTGAACACCGGCGCGGCGCTGATTTTCACCACCAATCTGGCCGATGCAATGCCCACCCTGCCACCGCCAGTGGCCGCGGCGGTCAAGGCATTGCCCGCCTATAAGGACGCCGTCGCCAATCCCGGCTTTGCCGAAATGCGCGGCATCGATCCCCTCACCGGCAAGACGGTGTGGCATCAACCCACCGGCGGCTGGCAGGATCGCGGCGGGGTGCTGACCACCGCCAGCGGGTTGACAATCCATGGCACGATTGCCGGGCAATTGATCGTCCGGTCGTCCCGCGACGGGCGCATCCTGAAAACCATCGAGACCGGCAGCTCGATCCTTGCCGCGCCGATGACCTATAAGGTGGGGGGCGTGCAATATATCGCGGTGATGGCGGCGTGGGGCGGCGGCGGCTATGCCTATGTGCCGCGCTATTCGGCGGCGTATAAGCGGATCAACGCCGGGCGCTTGCTGGTGTTCAAGCTGGATGGGGGCGCGATTGCCCCGCCGCCGGAACAGGCCGCGCTGGATATCGCGCCGCCGCCACCGGCACAGGCCCCCGGCACCACGCCAGAGGTCATCGCGGCGGGGCGCGGGCTGTTTTTCGCCAATTGCGCGATATGCCATTCAAACCAGCACCGGTCGATCACCCCCGATCTGCGCCGGATGCAGCCTGCGACGCATGCCGCGTTCAACGATATCCTGTTAAAAGGCCTGTACCTGCCCGCCGGAATGCCGCGTTGGGACGATGTGCTGACGCCCAAGGATGTCGCCGCGATCCACGCCTATCTGATCGATGCACAGGGCAAGACGCGCACGGTTGAGCAGGAAAAGATCCGCCGCCACCTGCCCCTCGACGCGCCCAGCCTCGCCATTCTCTCCAGCTTTTAGGACGCCGCCGATGCAAGACCCGTTCCCCACCCTGTCGACGATGGACGCGCCGCATCTCGAATTCGCCTTCGCCTGCCGCCTGCGCTTTACGCGGGTCCAGATGGTGCCCGATGTGCCGTCGGGCGGCATGCGCAGCGCCGTCTATGTCGACAGCGGCGAGTTCGAAGGGCCACGCCTCAAGGGCAAGGCCGTGCCCAATTCGGGCGGCGATTATGCGCTGTTCCGCCCCGATGACACCGCCTGTTTCGACGCCCGCTATATGCTGGAGGTCGATGACGGCACGCTGATCTATATGCAAAACAAGGGCTTTTTGTGGGGTCGCGAACCCGGCGTGATGGATCGCCTGCGCCAATGGGCGTTCGCGGGCGGCGCCGCTGTCCCCCATGCCGACTATTACCTGCGCGCCCAACCGACCTTCGAAACCAGCGTCGGCAAGTACGACTGGCTGACCCGCCACATCTTCATCGGCATTGGCGAGCGCAAACCCGACGGCAATTATGTGCGCTATTACGCACTGACCTGACCCCCCCAGCAAAGGACGAGAGCATGACCATCACAGCCGACATCGCCTATGCCGGGCGCAGCATCGCCCGACCGCGCTATTACGCCAACGCGCATGATCGCGATGAGATCGACATCGTGACCTTTCCCATGCCCGTGGACAGCGCGCGCGGCATGGCGAGCGAACTCGACCGCGAAGGGTTCATCCTCGCCGCCCACCCCAGCGCCGTCACCGACTTTGCCGATGAAGCGCAAATCGCCGCGACCTATGTCCCCGAAATCGCCGCGCTGGTGCAGGCCGCCACAGGCGCCGACGAAGTGCGGGTCTCCCCACGCGGCATCCTGCGCTTTTCCGAGGCGTCCGGCTTGGCGGGATCGTCGAACAATTCGCACCCTGCGCGCTTTGCCCATATCGACGTCGCCGATGGCAGCGCGGCGGCGATGGCCAAATCCGGCGCCAACGGCCGCCCGTTCCAACGCTTTGTCTCGATCAACGTCTGGCGCGCGCTGTCGCCCGCGCCGCAGGATGTGCCGCTGGCGCTGTGCGACGCGCGCAGCCTCGCACCGCAGGACCTGATCGTCGCCGACGCGATCTTTGACGAACCCGACGGCAAGGAATGGGGCTTTGAAGCGCTGCTCGTCGCGCACGGGCCCCAGCACAAATGGTACTACTACCCCGACATGACCCGCGACGAGGCGATCATCTTCAAAACCAAGGACAGCGATCCCGCCGCCGCGCATCATGTGCCGCATGTCGCGTTCAACGACCCGACCGCTGTGGGCGCGCCGCCGCGGTCGAGTATCGAAATGCGAGCGACGGCCTATTGGTGGGCGTGAAGGGATAGACGCAGGAGGCCCAAAAAATGGGAGCGCGAGGGCGAAGGCCCTCGCGCCTGCCCCTTCACGTCAAATCATTAATTGAAATCACCTGCCCCGCCAATGCCGCCTTATTGGCCGCCCGGCGCATCCGTTCGACCTCCAACCGTTCCGGCGGCGCCACATCCTGCGGCAAGGCGGCGAGGCTCTCCTCATAGATCGCCTTGAAATCCTCGGCGAATTCGGGGTGGGTAAAGATCAACCCACGATCCTCGCTCATCCCGGCCAGAATGCGGCGCCCGGCCTCCTGCGGGTCCATCCCGGCCTCGAACGCCTTGCCGAATGTTTCGAGTTCCCCCTTGTCCACCGCGCCAAACCCGCTGTCAGCGAATGCGGCCGGGCGGCGAAAAGCCGAATCCCACGCGTTGGTCGCCACCAGCGCCGGGCAGACCAGCGAACAGCCGATCCCCAGCGGCACCAGATTATAGCGCAAGGATTCGGTAAGGCCCCGCACGGCAAACTTGCTCGCGGTATAGATCCCGGCCTGCGGGCCGGAGAGGTAGGCGGCCATGCTGGCGATGTTGACGATGTGGCGGCGGCCACTCGCGGCCTGCAATTTGGGCAGGAAGGCGACGACGCCATTGACCACGCCGCCAAAATTGACGCCCATGATCCAGTCGTAATCGGCGTGGGCCGCCTCGGCGGTATTGCCGAACACACTGACGCCGGCATTGTTGACCACGACGTGGACCGCGCCAAAATGGGCCACGACCTCGTCCGCCACTGCGCCGAATCGCGCGCGATCGGTCACGTCCAGCTTGACCCACAGCGGTTCTTCGCGGCCATTTGCTGCAAACCATGCTGCGGCCTTGCTGCGATAGGCCTCATTGCGGTAGGATAGCGCGAGGCGCATCCCCGCGTCGGAAAAGGCCCGGGCAATGCCAAAGCCCAGCCCCGACACGCCGCCGCTGATAAAGGCCACCCGGCCGGTCCAATCCATGCTGTGTTCGCCCATGTGTTTTTCCTCTCGCCAAACGCTGCGTGATTGTTAGTATGGCATACAAATAAGTCCAGTGAGTCTGGGCAACAATCGAGAGAGGATCCCCATGGCCGACGACGAAAGCCGCATTGCGGCGCTGGAACACCGTGTGCAGGAGATGGAGGACATCAATGCCATCCGCCGCCTGCATTGGGCCTATGGCTATTACATCGATTTCAACCGCGCCCGCGACGTCGCCAACCTGTTTGCCGAAGATGGCGAGGTGATCTTTCTGTCGGGCATTTATAAGGGCCGCGAGGGCGCCTATCGCCTCTATGGCACATGGTTCAAATCGCTGTTTCTGGCCCCCGGCGAAGAAGGCCCGGCCTATGGCTTTCTGCTCGACCATTTCCAGATGCAGGACATCATCACCGTCGCCCCCGATGGCCAGACCGCCAAGGGCCGGTTTCGCGGGATGCTGTTTGGCGGCAGCCACGAAACGCGCGAATTCAAGCCGCAGGGCCTGCCGCTGCAATTCATGGAAGCGGGAATTTACGAGAACGACTACGTCAAGGAAGACGGCGTCTGGAAGATCAAGCGGCTGGATTACATGATGCAGTGGCAGGGCGATTACGAGGCCGGCTGGTCAAAGACCACCGCGCATCTGCAACCGCTGGCCGAATGCTATCCGGCCAACCCATGGGGCCCGGACAGCATCCGCACCGAGGAATTGCGCCAGACTTGGCCACACCGCCACGATGTGCCGATGCATTTCGCCCACCCGCGGTTTGGCAAGATGCTGGCCGATCAGGCGCCCAGGTCCGAATAGATCAATCGTCGGAAGTGATCGCGGACCGGGCCTTTTCCCAGTCCGCGATCCGCCCCAGCACGAGGCCGGTCAGGTGGGACAATTCGCGATGTTGCCGCACCGTCAATTTGTTCAGCAGAGCGCCGGCCACCGTGTCGAGCAACGGCTGCATCTGGCGATAGGCGACCTCGCCATCGCCGGTCAGGCGGACCGGGCGGCGGCGGCGATTATCGGGATCGGTAAAATCCTCGACCCAGTTACGCGCTTTTAGCCCGGCAATGGCACGGCTGACATTCATCGGTGTCGTGCCCAAAATGTGGACCAGATCATGCCCCGCCATCGGCCCTTCGCCGGCGAGCGCCATGACGACTTTCACCTCGTTGGTCGATGCGCCGGCAGGGTCGCAAACACCCTCCTTCATCGGCTCGTTGATCAAGCTGCACAGCTTGAGCAACTGGACCAGCAAGGGGGTAGCCGGACTATCAGATTCGCCGCCGAACGGCAGGGGCGACAAGGCGGGAGGGGTGTTCACACTCATAGGACAACGGCTAATCACAGGCGCGGCATATTGCGCAAGCAAATTAACGATTGTGACCTTTTCGCATCACATTTTGCATCACATTGCGCAGCATTTGGAAAATCTGACGACGATGCTTGCAATGGCTGATTTCGTATGCATTACTCACAAAGCTTAAGAGGGCCGCAGAGCCTGTATAAATAGGAGAGGAATATTATGGCCAAGCTTTTTGGCACGACTATCCGTACGCGCCTGGCAATCGCCGCAGGTGCGGGCGCACTGGCGATGTCGATCGCCGCGCCGGCCTTGGCCGAAGATGCGGATGCCCAGTCGAAGCCCACCGATTCCGCCGCGAGCCAGGAAATCGTCGTCACCGCGCAGTTCCGTTCGCAGAAGTTGCAGGACACGCCACTGGCGATCACGGCGATCAACGCCAAGTTGCTGGAATCGCGCAACCAAACCGACATTTCCCAGATCGCGGCTCAGGCCCCGAACGTTTCGCTGACCCCGATGGGCGGCGCGTTTGGTTCGTCGATGTCGGCGTTCATTCGCGGCATCGGCCAGGCTGACTTTGACCCCGCTTACGAGCCGGGCGTCGGCCTCTATATCGACGATGTGTATTACGCGACCCTGACGGGCTCGGTGTTCGACCTGCTCGACCTCGACCGCGTCGAAGTGGCGCGCGGCCCGCAAGGTACGCTGACCGGGCGTAACTCGATCGGCGGCGCGATCAAGATGTTCTCGAAGCAGCCGACCGATGACAACACCGGCATGGTCGAAATGGCCTATGGCAGCCGTAACCGCGTCGATCTGCGTGCCAGCGCCAACTTCGTGCTGACCGACGGCCTGTATGCCCATGTCGCCGGCGTGTTCAAGCGTCAGGACGGTTATGTAAATCAGGTCGATTACGGTTGCGCCAATCCGCATAACGCCCAAGGTATCGCGGCCAATCCGGCGGCACCTGCCAATTGCGTCCTGTCGCAACTGGGCGGCGTGAACTATTCGGGTCTGCGCGGTTCGCTGCGGTATAATCCCAATGACAAGCTCGATTGGACGGTCATCGCTGACTACAGCTATGAAAACCGTCCGAACGCTGCCGAAGTGTTGACCAATGTCGGCAGCCAGCTGTTTGGCGCCGCTGTACCGACCAGCTACATCTGCGGCCGTTTCTGCACCTATGCCAGCTTTACCGCGCCGGCCGGTGGCCAGGCGGGCGCCGCATACAGCAACCCCAACACCACGATGTTCACCGGTTGGGGCGTGTCGAGCAACCTGAAGTATAACATCAGCGATTCGCTGAACCTTCAGTCGATCACCGCCTATCGCAAGTACCATGAAAACTGGGGCACGGACGATGACTTCACGCCATCGCAAACCGACGTCGGTCAGGGCTATGACGACATCCGCTTCCACTTCTTCAGCGAAGAAGCCCGCCTGAACGGCAAGATCGGCAGCGATATCGACTTCACCGTCGGCGGCTTCTATTCCGATCAACAGTCGGTGTACTTCACCCGTCAGGACATCCGTTACCTGAACCCGCTGTATTCGGCGATCTTTGGCCCCGGCGGCGCGCCATGGGCACCGGGTTCGCCTTACTACCTGCAATTCCAGGGTAATGACCCGATCAACGCGCACAGCTTGGCGGCCTTCGGTTCGGTGTTCTACCGCCCGACTTCGGCGCTGACGCTGATCGGCGGGTTGCGTTATACCAAGGAGCACAAGGATTATACCTTTGCTCGCCGCAACTGGGATGGCAGCCCGCTGACCGGATTTACCTCGGGCGTGCTCGGCCCGCTTGATGGTGTGGTTTCGACCTATAACGGCAACAAGCTCGACTGGCGTCTGGCGGCGGAATACCGCTTCTCGCCAGAGGTGATGGTCTATGCCAACGCCAGCACCGGGTTCAAGGGCGGCGGCACCTCGGCGCGTCCGTTCACCCCGGCACAGGCGACCAACGGCGCGTTCAACCCCGAAACCGTAACCTCCTACGAAATCGGCACCAAGACCGATCTGTTCGACCGTCGTCTGCGCGTCAACTTGACCGCCTTCTATATGCTGCGCGACAATATCCAATTGCCGCTGGGCGATTGCTCGTCGCTCGATGGCGTGGCGGCTGGCACCGATGCCAACCCGTGCGGCGCGGTGGCGAATGCCGGCAGCGGCCACGAATATGGTTTCGAAGGCGAAGTCACTGCATCGCCGATCCCGGGCCTCGATATCGATGCCTCGCTCAGCTATATCGACGGTAAGTGGACCTATATCTCGCCCGCCGTTGGCACCTCGGTGTTGATTACCGATCCGATCGTGACGCCCAATTGGAAGGGCAGCATCGGCATGCAGTACAAGGCCGATCTCGGCAAGAATGGCTCGCTGACGCCACGTATCGACGCCAGCTATACCAGCAAGGCGGACATCGGACACATCCTGACCGGCAGCGCTGTTGAATACAGCCCGGCTGTCACGCTGGCCAACGCCCGCCTGACCTGGAAGAACCCGAAGGAAGATCTGTCCATCTCGCTCGAGGTGCAGAACCTGTTCGACCAATACTATCTGCCCGCCAAGTTTGAATCGCTGTGGGGCACCGCTGGCACGATCTACAGCCAAGTCGGCAAGCCACGCGAATGGGCGGTTCGTGTGAAGAAGACTTTCTAATCCCGGCACACCGGATTGGATCAATACTTTGGGGGCGACCGGCAACGGTCGCCCCTTTTTGTTGCGCAACATCGGCAAATGCGCGCCATGATAGCGACCCGGCCAATTGGCCGTTGACAGACCCGCGCCGCGCCCGCATTATCCATAACAATTGTTATAAAATTATGGGAGAGGAAGAGGTCCGTGAAACTGACCCTGCCACCGCGGATCAGTCCGCAACAATTCGATAGTGCGCTCCAAAGCTTTGCCAGCGTCGTTGGCAAGGATTGGGTGATGTCCTCTGACGCCGATCGCGACGCCTATTCGGACGTTTACGCGCCGGGATCGACCGACCAATGGCCGGCCGCCGCCGCTGTCGCCCCGGCCAATGTCGACGAAGTGCGCGCCATCGTGCGCCTCGCCAATGAACACAAGACGCCGCTATGGCCAGTCGCCCGCGGCAAGAACCTTGGCTATGGCGCCGCTGCCCCGCGCATGGCGGGCAGCGTGGTGCTCGACCTCGGCCGCATGAACAAGATCCTCGAACTGGACCCAAAACTGGCCTATACGGTGGTCGAACCGGGCGTCGGCTTTTTCGACCTGCATGACGAAATTGCCCGCCAAAACGCGGCGCTATGGATGTCGGTGCCGGGCAATGGCTGGGGCAGCGTGCTAGGCAATGCGCTCGAACACGGCATTGGGTACACGCCTTATGGTCTCCACGCGCGCAACCTGTGCGGGTTGGAAGTCGTGTTGCCCGAAGGCGACCTGTTGCGCACCGGCATGGGCGCGATGGCCAATAACCCGGCGTGGCACTTGTTCCCGATGAATTACGGCCCGACGTGGGATCTGGCGTTCAGCCAATCGAACCTTGGCATCGTCACCAAGGCGGGCGTGTGGCTGCAACCGGCGCCCGAAACCTCGCTGTCGCTCACTTGGGATATCCCCAATGAGGAGGACATTGCCTGGGTCATCGACACTGTCGCCCCGCTGAAAATCGCCGGGCTGATCGATCAAAATGTGTTCATCCCCAGCTGGCTGGGCAAAATCGTCGTGCTGGGTCAGCGCAAGGATTTCTGGGACAAGCCGTCGGCCATGCCCGAATGGCGCGTCAAGGAACTGCTCAAAGAGCATAAGCTTGGCTATTGGCGAGTCGAAATCCGGCTGTATGGCGACGAAGCGGTCAACAAGGCCAAGGCCGAAGTGATCAAATCGGCGTTCAAGCGCCACCTCGACGCGGCGCCGTTCGAAAGCTGGTGGCGTCAGGGCGATCCCAAACCGCCGATGGATCTGGCGATGGGCACGCCGACGGCGGTGCCGTTGCAGATGTCGGATTGGGTCGGCGGGCGCGGCGCGCATATGGGCTTTTCGCCCGTCGTGCCGGCGACATCAGAACATGTAATGGGCCAGCTGAAACGCAGCCGCAAGATCATCGGCGACCACGATGTCGACTTTTACGCCAGCTTCACGATTGGCGGGCGGTTCGCCAACAACGTCAACATGTTGATGTATGACCGCGACAATGCGACCCAAGTCGACAATATCAAGCACCTGTTCAACGCGTTGATCGATGACACGGCCAAGGCTGGCTATGGCGAATATCGCACGCATCTGGGCTGGATGGACCGGGTGATGGACACGTTCAACTATAACGATAACGCGCTGCGCCGCTTTGACGAACGGATCAAGGACGCGCTCGACCCCAACGGCATCATCGCGCCGGGCAAGCAGGGCGTGTGGCCTGCCGCCTATCGCGGCCAAAAGAAGGAGGGCGCACAATGACCCGCGCAGTCCGTTTTGGGGCGCTCGCCCTGTTTGCCGCCGCAACCGCCGCCGTGGCCGTATCCGCCGCGCCGCCTGCCGGGCCACCGGCGGGGCCGGGCGGCGTGCCCGAATTGCCACCCTATCAGGTGCGCGCGCAAATGCCGGCGGGGGACCGTCTGGCCACCGGCCGCGATGGCAAGGCGGTGTTTGAGCATGTCTGCGGCTATTGCCATCTGGCCGGCGGCATGGCGTCCAACCTGCTGACCAAGCAGATGATGATGATGCATCGCCCGCCATCCGACGGCCTGTTGTCCAACCGCACCGACCTGTTCCCGGCCTATGTCAAGGCGGTCGTCCGCAATGGCAAGGGCGCGATGCCGGCGCAAACCCGCGTCGATATCACCGATGCGGAGCTGAATTCGGTCGCGGCCTATCTGGCAAAGGGCAAGAAGTGATGGGCGCCCCTGTAACCACCGATCGCCGCACGATGTTGAAAGGCGTCGGGCTGGCCGGCGCGCTGGCGGCGACGCCGGCCGCCGCCGCAACGATGGGTCATGGCTTGGGCAGCGCCGGGGCGACATGGCTCGTCTATGACAGCCGCATCCCGGAATCGGCCCACTTTGCTGCGCAACATAGCGCGCAACAGCGGATCGACCTCGCCACCGCTGGCGACTGGGCCAACGTGCGCGCGGGGGCCCCCGCCGCGGGCGCGGTCGAAGGCCTGACCCGGTGGAGCGACTGGGTCGCCTTGCGCGGCGCCTTTGAGGAACAGGGCCTGCGCCTGGCCGATGAACGCCAAAGTCCCGCGCCGATGTCAGGCCGTGATCATCTGTTCCGCTGGGCGATGCGCCCGCGCTGACCCCGCGCTGCCAAAGCGCCCGCTCCGTCCCCGGCCTTGGCAGCATTTGCCGCTTGCGACCGGGGCGGGAATGCGGCACTTAGTGTGTACTACATACAAAAGCGCCACAAAGGCGCCCGACCATTCCGCCGCAATTGGGAGCAGGCGCCACGATGAGCGACATCACCCTCTATCACTGGGAACCCAACGCCAATTCGGGCAAACCGATGCTGGCCTTGATGGAAAAGGGCGTGCCCTTTACCAGCCATTACATCGACATGCTGGCGTTTGACCAACACAAGCCGGACTATCTCGCCGTCAATCCGCAGGGCACCATCCCGGCGATGACCCATGGCGACCGCGTGTTGGTCGAAAGCACGGCGATCATGGAATATGTCAACGACGCCTTTGCCGGGCCGGATCTGATGCCGGGCGATGCGCAAGACCGCTGGCGCGTGCGCTGGTGGATGAAATTCATGGACCAGTGGCTCGGCCCCAGCTTCTCGATGATCGGGTGGAGCGTGTTCGTCGGCCCGATGGTCCGCAAGCGCGACCCCGAAGAACTGGCCGCCGCGATCGACCGCATCCCGCTGCCCGAACGCCGCATCGCGTGGCGCAAGGCGATCAACGGCAGCTTTGGCGAGGCCGAACTGGCCGAAAGCCGCCGCCGCGTGGCTTTGGGCATCGCGCTGCTGGAGGCGGAATTGGGCAAGCGCGATTATGTTGGTTCGGACAGCTATAGCCTGGCCGACATCAACATTTTCAACAGCACCTATTCCCTGCCGCTGTCGCAACCCGACCTTGCCGGGCGGGACAAGACGCCGAACATCATGCGCTGGCTGAAACGCGTGTACCAGCGCGAGGCCGTTGCCAAGACCTGGGCGATGGGTCGCACCGATCTCGCCCACCGTTACAGCCTGATCATGGAAGGAATCGATTGATGGCGACCATTCTCTATCATGGTGAGCCCAATGGTCCCTCGCTGGCGGTGCTGGCCGCCTTGGCGGAAAGCGGGCTGGATACGGGCCCGAATGCCATCGCATGCCGCGCCATCGACCTGTTGGCGGGCGACCGTCACCGGATCGCGGGCCTGACAGAAACGCTGGCGCTCGACTTTGCGGTCGAGGGCGAAGGGCCGGTGTTGGTGATCGATGGCGAGGCGATGACCGAATCGGTGTTCGTCGCGCAATATCTCGACGAAGTGGCAGGCGGCGCGTTGCAGCCCCGCGACGCCTATGCCCATTGGCAAATGTTGATGTGGTGCCGCCGGATTACCGAACGTTGCGCCCCTGCGGCGGCGTTTCTCGGGCTGAGGGCGCAAGGCGCGGACCGATTGGCGGCGATGAGCGATGATGATTTCGCCACGCTGGTCGCCCCCATCGTATCGGAGGACCTCAAACAGCGCTGGCATGATACCCGCACCGGCGCCTTTCCCGACGCCGCCGATACCGACAGCCGCGCCAAAGTGGCCGGCGCGGTGGACATGGTCGAGGCGCAATTGGTCGATGGCCGCGACTGGCTAATGGGGCCCTTGTCGATTGCCGATTTCGAAACCTATGGCTGGCTGATGGGCATGGTCGCAATCCTGCCCGAGGCCTTTGCCGACCGCCCGCATACCGCGGCATGGCTGGCCCGGGTTCGCGCCCGGCCCAGCGTCCAATCCGCGCTCGCCCGCTCTGCCACGGGTCGGCCCGAGGCGGCATGGGCGCCCGGCCCGGAAATCAACCGCTGGGGCTGATCCCACAAGAAAACGGGGGCCGCCAAGCCCCCGTTTTACCTTAACCCGCGGCCTCGACGCCAAGCCTTTTCAGCCAGGCCAGCGCCTGCTTCGGCTCCCCCACCGCGCTCGACGGCACCGGCCCGCGGGAGGCGAGAAATTCGCCATAGAGCGCAAATGGCTCCATGCCCAACTGTTGCCGCACCCCGTCGATCGTCTCGCCCAACTCGGTCAGGTTCTCGATCACCGGCGCCGCCTTGGTCCGCGCCACACGGTCGAGCGTATGGCCAAACAGCCCCCAAGATCCCGCCGCCGTCACCCGCAAGGCCGCGATCAAGGCGTCGGCGG
>CAIOKP010000212.1 GCA_903858875.1 uncultured Sphingomonadales bacterium | reverse complement strand
TCGAGCCATCGGGCGCGATCGCGGGGCCAGCCGCGCCATTGGTGATGATCGTATCGACGCCCGGATCATAGACGCCATTGCCATTGGTATCGATCGCGACCGATTGGGTCGTGGTGTTGAACACATTGCCCGACACGCCTGGATTGGCGGTCAGGTTAAAGGCTTGGCTGCCATTGCCGGTATTGGTCACCTGATAGGTCAATACCGCGGCCGCCGCGCCAGCAGGGACCGGGGTCGTGGTCAGCGACGTGACAGCGACGTTGACCAATTCATCGACCTTGACCGTGACGGTGTTCGATTGAATTGACGTATTGGTTGTACCGCTGGAATAGGTCGCGGTGGCGGTGTTCTGGATCAAGGTACCAGCGACCGTCCCTGCCGCATACGCCGATTGGGCGAACATGCATGTCAGACCGATGGAACCCGAGGCGAGCAAGATGCGGGTGTGCTTCATAAAGAAGACGTATAACCACGTATGGTTAACAGAACGTTTGCTTAACCTCGCGATGAATTTATTTACTATTCCGCCCGGTTTTGATCAAACAGCCCCCGGTCTGTCACGCATCCGAACGCTGGACCGAGCGCGCCACAAATAACAAAGCAACCCCGCCCAGCATAGCGATCGCGGCGATGAACAAGGCGCCGCGATAGCTTCCCGAATGTGCCGCGATGGCCCCCGCCATCGCCGGCGCCAAAATCTGCGCCACGCCATAGCTCAGCGTCAATCGCGCCATAGCCTTGGCCGGGTTGGCGGGAAATCGCCGTCCAATCAGGCTGAGCGTCAGGCTGACGATGCCGACGAATGTGCCGCCAAACAGCACCGCTGCCAGCATATTTGCCGCCACCCCGCCAAACAGCGCGGGCAGCAGGATCGAGACGATTTCGATCACATAGGCGATGATCAGGGCCGGCATCACGCCCCACACCTGTTGCACGCGGTCCCACAGAAAGCTGGAGGGCAGCGCCGCAAGGCCGACGATCACCCACACAAGGTTGCCCTTACCCACCATGAGCGGCAAATTGCGGACGATCTCGACGATAAAGGTGGCGCTGATGACATAACCGATCCCGGCGCAGAAATAGGCCGCGATCATCGTGATCAACCATGTGCGATCGGTAGGAACCGCGCTGTCACCAACCGGTTGTGCCCGACCGGCCGACGGCGATGGCATCCAAAACCATGCCGGAACGAAGAACACCACGCCCACCGCCGCCAGCGTTAGCCATTCCCTGTCCCACGCCAGCTTGCCCGCCATCATCTGGGCCGCCACGCCCGACAGAACAATGCCCAGCCCCATCCCGGCAAAATGCACCCCCAGCAAGGGCCGCTGGCCATGCCGGATCAACCAGTTCAGCACCAACCCCGAGGCGATCAGCAACCCTGTGACACTCGCCAAACCACCAATATACCGAAGGATTGCCCAGACAATCACGCTATCGGTTACCCCCATCCCCGCCGTGCTGAGCAAAGCCAGCACCAACCCGAGGCGATAAAGCAAAAATTTATGTTCCAACCGCGATACCGTCGCGGCCACCACCGCCCCGCTGACATAGCCCGCATAGTTGATGGTCGCCAGCCAACCGCCCGCGACCACC
>CAIOKP010000211.1 GCA_903858875.1 uncultured Sphingomonadales bacterium | reverse complement strand
GTGTCGCGCCGGGCAGGGCGACGCGGGCCGCAGCGATGTCCAGCCGGAGCCAGAAATCGCCGGCGCCCCTGCTGGCCTGTTCGTCGCGGCAATCGAACCGACTGGCGTATTGTGCCGGTGCGTGCAGGATCGTGCGGGGATCATCGCCGGCGATCGCACGGGCAAAGCAGGTAGTGATCGTTGTTTCGCCCGATTTGGCCGCCGATACCGCGATCATCCGCGACGCGCCCGCCGATGCGGCAGAGGCGCAAAGCCACAGCGCCAGGACTGGCAAAAGGGCCTGCGTCAATATGCGCAACAGGCCCCGCCAGCCATTTGGGCCGTGGTTGATGATTCGTGATCGTGTCATTGGCCAACCGGTCTACGGCCAAGAGGATAAGAAAGGCTTAGTCACGGCGGCCTTCTTGCCGCTTGAGGGCGTGTATTGCCCCCGGCAGACTGCGCAGGGCCCATCAATCGTTGGGACAACCTGCATATCCTCGCGCCTTTCACTTGGCGTTCAGGCATGTGCTGGTTATAGGCCATCTATGTCCTACCAGAGCATCCGCATTTCGCCGCGCCTCGTCCTCCTTGCCGGCGCCGCTGTCGCCATGGCGCTGACCTCTGGTTGCGCCGGGAAAGGCAACAAGCCGAAGGACACCGCCTATGTCGCGCGCGATGTCGAATCGCTGTATCTGGAGGCCAAAAAGCGCCTCGATATCGGCGAGGACAAAACGGCCGCCGCGCTGTTCGACGAGGTTGAGCGCCAGCACCCCTATTCGCCTTGGGCCCGCCGCGCCCAGTTGATGAGCGCCTTTTCGTATTATTCGGCCGGCGATTACGCCAAGTCCGTGCAATCGGCGCAGCGTTTCCTTTCGATCCATCCAGGTAACAAAGACGCCGGTTACGCCTATTACCTGATCGCGCTGAGCTATTATGAGCAGATCAGCGATGTCAGCCGCGATCAAAAGGTGACGTTGCAGGCCTTGTCGGCGCTGAACGATGTGGTGCGCCGCTATCCCGGCACCCGCTATGCGACCGACGCCAAGTTGAAGATCGACCTCGTCAACGACCACCTTGCGGGCAAGGAAATGGATATTGGCCGCTTTTACGAGCGCGCTGGCCGTTGGTTGGCGGCGGACATCCGGTTCCGTAACGTGGTGGAAAAATATCAGACCACCAGCCACACGCCCGAGGCCCTGTACCGTATGGTGGAGACCAACCTGTCGCTGGGCATCCCCGAAGAAGCGCAGAAATACGCCGCTGTATTGGGCGCGAATTACCCGGGCAGCGAATGGTACAGCAAGGCTTTCAAGCTGATGCAGCGCCACGCGCCGGGCACCAAGGCGATATGAACGCGTTCGGCGCGCTGGCGGGCTGGGGATGACCCCGTCCGCCACGCGCCGAGGTGTTTTTTCCAACGCGCCATTTCCGGGATTGTTCTACTCCCGCAGTTGACTTTACCCTCGCATCGGGACGATAAGGCGGAACATCGAGCGCGGCCAGGTTGTTCGCGCATGTGCGATCCCCCAAAAGCCCAAGCGCTGACCCATGCTCTCCCAAAAAACCCGCTACACCATCCGTGCGCTGCAGCATCTGGCCGATCATTGGCGGCAGGGGCCGATTCGCCTCGACGCCATTGCCGAGGCGCAGAACATCCCGCGTAAGTTTTTGACCGTGATCCTGTCGGAAATGGTGCGCGAAGGGTTGGTGATCTCGCATCGCGGGCGTGAGGGCGGGTATGAATTGGGCCTGCCGCCGGTCGATATCCGGTATGGCGACATCATCCGCCTGACACGCGGCAGCCTCGCGCTGACCCCGTGTGCCAGTCGGTATGCCCATGAACATTGCGCCAATTGCCTGCCCGAGGTGGAATGCCGGTTACGCGGCCTGATGCTCGCGCTGCGTGATGAAATGGCGACCATGCTCGACCGGATGACGCTGGCCGACCCGATCATAGTCGAACCGCCGTTCTCCGACCCGCCAGAAGACGATGTGACGGCGACCTTGCCGCCCAAGGCTGACCCCGCCGACTAGGTGGTTCGCCGCATGAGTCCGGCAACAAGACTTTAGGCGTGTGCGCTAAAATGTCGCCCTTTACAGGGAGCGGCTGATTTGGACCTTTCGGCAAATTTTTCGCACGATAGCGCAACGCTTGACGCCGCCGCCGCCGCGTATTTGGCGCAAGAGATGCTGGCGGCGGCACGGGCGCAGGCCGCCCCCGGCAGCGATGACAGTGCCCCCGAATATCGGACCCGCTTGCTGCGCGATCCCGATGCAGCAGCGCGGTTCGGGCAATCGCGATTGCTGGCCTATCCCGAACATGTGGCGATGGCCGTGATCTGGTTGACGGCGGTGGTGGTCGGCCTGTGGCGCTGGCTGGCGTAATGGCCGGCGGCGGGGAAAATTCCCCAAAGGAAATAGACGCGGGCCGAAGGATCGGCTAGAACGTCTCGCGAACATGCTGAGCCAACTCTCTATCCGCAACATCGTGTTGATCGAGGCACTGGACCTCGATTTCCGCCGTGGT
>CAIOKP010000210.1 GCA_903858875.1 uncultured Sphingomonadales bacterium | reverse complement strand
CTGCCACGTGCGCCGCTGCGTCTTCATGTGCCGCATCAACAAGTCGGATATCGTGAGAATCGTCGATTGCCCGCGCAATGCTGGCCAAAAGCTCGACGCGTCCCACTGGCTTCTCGATGAAATCGCATGCGCCGATTTGCATCGCCTGGACAGCCAGCCCGATATCACCGCTACCCGTGATCAGGATTGTTGGTAGATGATCACCTCGTGCGCGTAGTTTTTCCAACAAGGCGACACCGCCCATGCCGGGCATATGAGCATCAAGCAGTAAGCATCCATCCCCACCCATATGATAGACCGCCAGGAATTCCTCGGCGCTTGCAAAATCCTGGACCACGCGCCCTTCACTTTCGAGCACCTCTCTTATCGTCGAACGGATTCCCGAGTCGTCGTCGACTACGTAGGCCACTGCCTCGGTGTTGACGGTACTGGCCTTGGTCTGTTCCGGAACGAGCAGCGACTCGCCGGGGGAAAGTCGATTGATCGCGGCAATGAGTTCCTTCGGCTTGACCGGCTTGCTCAGCTGAACACAATCCTGGCTGGCTATCTTCATCAATGTCTCAGTAGAAATGTCACCTGTCAGGACAATCGCCGGCAACGGTTCGGCTCGATTGGCGCGAAGCTGCACAAGCAAGTCGAGCCCGCTCATGTCGCCTGGCAGGCTATAATCGGTGAGCAGGATTTCCGGTCTTATCGCTCCGCCCGCGATGATCTTGAGCGCTGCACTCGCGTCGGATGCAACTCTGACGATATGGCCATTTGCCTTGAGCAGCTGCTCAAGCAGTTCGAGGACATCGGGATCATCGTCCACTACTACTATCTTGGATCGGTGGCGCGAGAGGGCTTCGTTGGTTGCATCTTCGGGCGCTCCCAAAGGAAGTGGCGCTGCCACAGGATGGTTGGGCTCTACTTGCGCCGCAAGACCCAGCGTGACCGTGAAGATTGATCCCTTGTCCGGTACAGAGCGGACGTCGACGTCATGCCCGAGCAAGCGTCCGAGCCGTTGAACGATGGAAAGCCCGAGACCCAGTCCTTTAGCACTTTCGCGTGCGACATTGCCGACCTGATGGAATTCGTCAAAAATGGCATGAAGCTCATCCTCTGGGATTCCGATGCCGGTGTCCCAGACTTCGATGCGCAAGCTATCGCCGCGTCGCCGGCAACCCAGCAGGATTTTTCCGCGCTTTGTATATTTGATCGCGTTGCCAAGAAGGTTGCGGATCATCTGCTCCAGCAGCCGGGGGTCGCTGTTCACCACGGCATTACTCGAGAGGATATGCAGTGACAGATTACGGGTCTGCGCCAAATAGGTGAATTCGTCACGCAAGCGGTCGAGCACTTCGGCGATGGGGAACGTCTTAGCCTTGGCTTCAACTACGCCGGCTTCTATCTGGTTGATATCGAGCAGCGCGTTAAGCATGCCCGACATGGCCCCCAGCGTAGTTTCGAAACGAACCAGGAGTTTCTGGCGCTTTTCCTCGTCAGTCGATTGGGCCAACAGTTGCTGCAAAAGGGTCAGTGATTGCAGGGGCTGACGCAAATCATGACTGGCGGCGGCAAGAAAACGTGATTTGGCGAGGTTGGCGCGTTCAGCCTCCAGCTTTGCCGCCTCAAGCGCCTTTGCCGCCAGTTTTCGATCCGTGATGTCCGCAAAAGTGATGACGACGCCTTCGACGCGGTTGTCGTGCGCGCGATACGGAAAGATACGACGAAGGTGCCATGCGTCACCAGGACCACTGACCTCGCGGTCGATCAAGGCGTGATCGACTGCGACACGGTGCGCATCTACCAAAAGATCGGGATCATTTGAGATTGGTCGCAGGTCAGCGAGCGGCCGGCCAATATCCCCGGCGATGATGCTGAACAGGGACTTGATGGCAGGTGTGTAAAAACGAATCTTGAGATCCATGTCCAGAAACAGAGTTCCGACATTGGTGCTGTAGAGGACATTCTGCAGATCGTCTGAGGTCAGTCTCTGGCGTTCGAGGGATTCCTGCAACTGGCTGTTGAGCGCAGTCAGTTCCTCGTTGAGGGATTGCAATTCCTCTTTCGATGTCAGAAGTTCCTCGTTGGTCGACTGGAACTCTTCGTTGACCGAGAGTGCCTCTTCGTTGATTGCCTTCTGCTCCTGGCTTGAT
>CAIOKP010000209.1 GCA_903858875.1 uncultured Sphingomonadales bacterium | reverse complement strand
TGCTCCTTCTTTGTCACCGTTGGTTTCGCCCTTTAGTAAAGTCCCACTCTTAAGTGGGGAGAATCAGAACTAGGATCACGTAGATCTTCGATCGACACAGGCCAGTCAGCCGAACCGCTTCGGAAATACGCACCGTCAACGGATCAAGCGCAAGCAGCGGCGACGCAGCGGTCGGTTTTACAGGTGACGCAAACGGCAGACCCAATTGCGCACCGCCAGGAACTGCAGCGTTGGTGGTCCGGCGGATCATTGGCCCGCCTCCACGTCCAGGGCAGCCACCTTGCGGCGGAAAGCCTCGTGCACCCGTTCACGCAAAGCGGGGTCCGGGTTGGAAACAAGCATGGCGTCGAGCGCGCAAGTGACGAACACCAACTGGCGCTGCAACTGTGCCTGCCCTTTGCGCAGCGACTCATCACGCACACGGCCTTCGTACAGATCGGCGAGCACGGTGCCGAGCCATTGGCTGCGACTGACAGCCGCCTTGCGCGCCTGCCCTTCGACCCAGGCGGCGATGTTGCCGGTGACATAGGCTTGAAGTGGCACATTGGATTTCATGACCGACTCCTCAATAAAAGAAGCCTGGACGCACTGCGAAAGTGCACTCGGGTTAAATCGACAAACGGAACATGTCAAGAACATTGCGCGTAAGGATTTCCGCGCCTTTCAGCCGGATCAAGTCACTTCGATTTGCGCCAACCGCGAGCAAATCACTGTGCATGGAAACAGCATGACGGCCATCAATCGCCCGTTTTCACCGTAATTCCAGACCTTTGCACCACTGCAATGTATTGCGTACGGTGTGCCTGAATTTGTTCCTATTTTGTACGCGTTGGGTCCGAGGAATTGCCAGTCCAAATTCAGAGGCAAATGAGCTTCAAACCCGCAGGAATTTTAGCCCATCGGGCGTTTGAGGGGAAGGTCTCGTGCATAGGGAACTCGGCTAAACTTGCGCATTACGGAAGCAAATGGCCACTGCAGACGCGCGATCTGCATTCAGCTGAGACCGCCCCGCAGACTGGTAACTAGCATGCGCCAATCACCATTATGAACTCGCGAAGGCCCCTGATTGGGAAACAGGACCCGGGGCTTTGAGCTAGCCAATCAGATAATGTCGGCGCTACTTCGAGCGCAGCCTCTTGGTGCTTTCAATCGGCGCTGGTTCCTTGGCCTTTCCAAGGAAATCGACCTGCTCGGCGATGTTCTCGCCGCCGTTCTGGTCGGTCCAGCTGGTGTCATGGATGCGGCCGGTGACCATGATCATCCTGCCCTTGGCGACGTGCTCGGCGAAGCATTTTTCGACGTCGTCGAAGCAGGTAAAGCGCGCATGTCGGCGAGGTACGCTACACCACTGGTGCAATGGGCATGCAGAATCGGAAATCACCCAAGACCGCGAATCTGGTGCCACATTAGGCGATGGGTAATTTCCGTCGGCTGACAGGTCGAGGTGCGACGCCCAGCTAGAACGCCACCCAAATGACCGGATCTGCGGACTCTCAGGTCCGGGAATTTCGCATTTGGGCGACTGCATCATCAAAGGACGCGTCATGACTTATCAGAGCCTCAGCCCATTCGACGGCAAACTTATCAAGGGCTTTCCCGACATTACCTCAGGTGAATACGAGACCAGGCTGGCGAAGGCGCATGCCTGTTATCAGACGTGGCGACACACCAGCTACGCCGATCGTGCGGCGATCATTCACAAGGCGTCGAAACTGCTGCACGAACAGGCCGATGCCTTTGCCCACACGATGACTCTGGAAATGGGCAAGCGCATTTCCGAAGCGCGCGGCGAAGTCGAATTCAGTGCGCGAATTCTGGCCTATTACGCGAAGCATGCCGAGCGTTTCCTCGCCCCGGTGCAGCTCAAGCCGGTGAACGGCAAGGCGCATATGGAAAGCAGCCCGATCGGGGTGATTTTCGCGGTCGAGCCCTGGAATTTTCCGTATTATCAGCTGGCGCGGGTCGCCGGGCCGCATCTGATGGCAGGCAACACCCTGGTGGTAAAGCATGCCGGGATCGTGCCGCAGTGCGCGCTGGCGTTCGAAAACCTGCTGATCGAGGCCGGGGCGCCTGAAGGGCTCTATACCAATCTGTTCATTTCGCATGAGCAGTCGGACTCGGTGATCGATGATCCGCGTATCAAAGGCGTGTGTTTGACCGGCAGCGTGGCAGCGGGCCGCAGCATTGCCGCACGAGCCGGGCAAAATCTCAAGCCCTCGTCGATGGAACTGGGCGGCAGCGACGCCTTTATCGTGCTCGAAGACGCCGACCTCGACCTGACCATCCCGTGGGCCGTGTGGGGCCGGATGTACAATTGCGGACAGACCTGTTGCGCCGCCAAACGTTTCATCGTGGTCGATTCCATCGCCGACGAATTCATCAAGCGTTTCCAGGCAGCCTTGAGTTTGCTGAAGGCTGGCGACCCGATGGACGAAAAGACCACGCTGGGGCCGCTGTCGAGCGAAGCTGCGCTGGTGCAACTGCTGGGCCAGGTCAAACTGGCAGTGTCCAAGGGCGCAAGACTGCTCTTGGGCGGCAAGCGCATCGATCGTCCCGGATCGTATATGGAACCGTCGATCCTGACTGATATCAAGCCCGACAATCCCGCATTCCGCGACGAGTTTTTCGGACCGGTAGCGCTGTTCTTCCGGGTCAAGGATGAAGCTGCCGCGATTGCCCTGGCCAACGATTCCGATTTCGGGCTTGGCGGCTCGGTCTGGACCAAGGACCACGATCGCGGCCACAAGGTCGCGAGCAAAGTCGAAACCGGCATGATGTTCGTCAACAACATCGATTGGTCGGATCCGGAATTGCCGTTCGGCGGCATCAAGGATTCGGGCTATGGCCGCGAGCTCGGCGACATGGGCATCCAGGAATTCGTCAACAAAAAGCTGGTGCGCAGCGTGCACGAAAAAGCACCGGTCTGACCCGGCTCCGGGGGCGCCGCCCGGTGCCCCCCGGCCTCCTGCTGAAAATCGGACACAAGCCATGTACGTCAACGTCGCGGTGCTGCGCGAAACGCAGCCGCATGAACGGCGCGTCGCGCTGACTCCTTCGGTAATCCCCAAGCTGATGAAGCTGGGCGCACGGCTGCATATGCAGGCCGGAGCGGGCCTTGCCATCAGGCTGCCCGATATGGCTTTCAAAGATGTCGCGATTGCGCACGACCGGCTCGCCATGGTGCGCGACGCCGATGTGGTGCTGGCCGTACAGCCACCCGCGCTGGACGTGATCGACGCGATGCGGCCGGGCTCAATTCTGATCAGTTTCATCTATGCCGCCAACGAGCCGGATCTGGTCAGGCACTTGCTGGCGCGGCGGATCACCTGTTTTGCGATGGAACGGGTGCCGCGCATTTCGCGCGCGCAATCGATGGACGCACTGTCGAGCCAGTCGGCGCTGGCGGGATATTACGCGGTGGCGCTGGGCATGATCAACATGACCGGGGTGCTGCCCAAGATTACCTCTGCCGCTGGTGTCATCGGCCCGGCCAAAGTGCTGGTGATGGGGCTGGGCGTCGCCGGGCTCGAAGCGATCGCCACCGCGCAGCGTCTGGGCGCCGTGGTCGAAGGCTATGACGTGCGCCCCGCCACGAGAGAGCAGGCCTTGTCGCTGGGCGCCACATTTGTCGACACGGGCGTCGATGCCACCGGCAAGGGCGGCTATGCCCGCGCGCTGACCGCCGAAGAACAGAGCAAAGTCGATGCCGCGCTGACCAAACATATCCAGGCCAGCGATCTGATCATCACCACCGCCGCCATCCCCGGCAAGCCCTCGCCCAAGCTGATCAGCGCGGCCCAGGTCGCCGGGATGAAGTCAGGCGCGGTCATTGTCGACTTGTCGGCTGAGGGCGGCGGCAACTGCGTCGATACTGTCCCGGGCAAGA
>CAIOKP010000208.1 GCA_903858875.1 uncultured Sphingomonadales bacterium | reverse complement strand
CCGCTGGTGTCATCGGCCCGGCCAAAGTGCTGGTGATGGGGCTGGGCGTCGCCGGGCTTGAAGCGATCGCCACGGCGCAGCGTCTGGGCGCCGTGGTCGAAGGTTATGACGTGCGCCCCACCACCAAAGAGCAGGTCTTGTCGCTGGGAGGCACGTTTGTCGACACGGGCGTCGATGCCACCGGCAAGGGCGGCTATGCGCGCGCGCTGACCGCCGAAGAACAGACCAAAGTCGATGCAGTGCTGACCAAACATATCCAGGCCAGCGATCTGATCATCACCACCGCCGCCATCCCCGGCCAGCCCTCGCCCAAGCTGATCAGTGCGGACCAGGTCGCCGGGATGAAGTCAGGTGCGGTCATTGTAGACTTGTCGGCTGAGGGCGGGGGCAACTGTGTCGATACTGTCCCGGACAAGACCAGTGTCGTGGGTGCAGTGACTATCGTTGCACCGATCAACGTGCCGTCGCTGCTCGGCCGGGATGCCAGCGAGCTTTATGCCAAGAACCTGGTTGCGCTGCTCGCGCTGATATTGGCCAACAATGTCATCACCATCGACTGGACCGACGAGGTGATCACCAAAACCGCGCTGACCCACGACGGAAAGCTGTGTGACGCCGCGCCGGGCAAAAAGCCTGACGCTGCCGCTGCTGCCTGACACCGAACGGAACACCATCATGTCTTTCGCCATTATCATGACCGGGTTTGTGGCCCTGTACATCTTCATGCTGGCGGGCTTTGCCGGGTGGGTGATCATCGGCAATGTGCCGGCCATCCTGCACACGCCGCTGATGTCGGGATCGAATTTCGTCCACGGCATCGTTGTGGTCGGTGGGCTTTACGCGCTGTTCAATGCCGTGACCACGCAAGAGCAGGCGATCGGCTTTTTCGCCGTGCTGCTTGGCGCCGGCAATGCCGCAGGCGGTTATGCCGTGACCGACCGCATGCTGGCGATGTTCAAGACCAGCCACGCCAAACCCGCGCACCACCGTGCCTCGGTCCACCCGATCAAGAAAGGCTGAGACCTGCCATGCTTGTCCTTGTCTCGCAAATCGTCATCGGCGCGGCCGATCTGGCAGCCGCTTTTCTGTTCCTGTTCGGGCTGAAGCGGATGTCGTCTCCGGCCACAGCGCCATCGGGCATCCGCGTCGCCGGGCTCGGCATGGTCGCGGCCGTGCTGGCCAGCTTTTTCTACCTCGCTTCGGTCAATCCTGCGGCGCAGCCGCACGTGCTGGTCAATCTTGGGCTGGCGCTTGTCGCGCTGGTGATTGGCGGGGTCGGGGCCTGGTTTGTCGGACGTACCGTGGCGATGACCGCGATGCCGCAGATGGTGGCGATCTATAACGGCATGGGCGGCGGCGCAGCAGGGTCGATTGCTGCGGTCGAACTGTACGGTGGGCACACACAAGGGGTAACCCAGCTGGTGGTGACGCTGCTGGGCGGGCTGATCGGCGCAATCTCGCTGTCAGGGTCGGTGATCGCCTGGGCAAAGCTCGATGGCGTACTCAAGGCGCCGTTGCGCGTGCAGGGCCAGCAATATGTCAATGCCGCAGTGTTTCTGGTGGCAATTGCTGCGGCCGGTGTGGTCGTGGCCTCGGTGCTGGGCGTTGGTGGTCTGGTCCTGACCACCCCGCAATGGATCTGGGTGTTTTTCACCTGCGCCCTGGTGTTCGGGGTGCTGATGACCCTGCCGATCGGCGGCGCCGATATGCCGGTGGTCATTTCGATCTACAACGCATTCACCGGGCTTGCGGTGGGTCTCGAAGGCTTTGTGCTGCAAAATCCGGCCTTGATGATCGCGGGCATGGTGGTCGGCGCTGCCGGTCTGCTGCTGACGGTAATCATGGCCACAGCGATGAACCGTTCGATATCCAACGTGCTGTTCACCAATTTCGGCACTGTGGCCAAAGGCAAACCGGGCGCGATCAAGGGCACCGAACGCCCGACCGAAGCGTCCGATGCCGCAATCAAGATGCGCTATGCCGCCAAAGTGATCATCGTGCCCGGCTATGGCCTGGCTGCCGCCCACGCGCAGGGCACACTCTACGAATTCGTGAAAGTGCTGCTGGCGGCAAAAGTCTCGGTCAAATTCGCGATCCACCCGGTCGCGGGCCGGATGCCGGGCCAGATGGATGTGCTGCTGGCCGAGGCGGGCGTGCCTTATGACATGATTTTCCAGCTTGATGACATCAACGATGACTTTGCCAGTGCCGACGTGGCGCTGGTGATCGGCGCCAACGATGTGGTCAACCCGGCT
>CAIOKP010000207.1 GCA_903858875.1 uncultured Sphingomonadales bacterium | reverse complement strand
TGACCAGCGCCCGCGCGATGCCAAGGCCAATGCCATTGGCACCGCCGGTGATGAAGGCGGTGCGGCCCTTTACGTCGGCCATCGGTGTTGTGTTTGCCATAGGTCCTGTCCTGATGCCTGTTTTTAGTGCTTGAGGCCGAGCATGGCGCGCGCTTCGCCGGGGGTGGCGACGTCGCCGCCCAACCGGTCGATCAGATCGACCGCCCAAGTCACCATTTCGGCGTTATTGGCGGCCTGCTTGCCCCGGCGCAGATAGGTGGTGTCTTCAAACCCGACGCGGACATGGCCGCCCAGCAGCACCGATTGCGCCGCCATCGGAAAGGAATGACGCTGGATGCCAAAGCCGGTGAACGTCGCGCCGCGCGGCAGTTGGTTCTTGGAATATTGCATCGCCTCTGGCGTGGCGGGCAGGCCGTATTTGGTGCCCAGCACAAAAGTATAGGGCGAATGCTTGGGCAGCGCGCCTTCGGCGATCAGGTCTTCGGCATAGACGAAATCGCCCGCTTCGAAACATTCGATTTCGGGCAGCACACCGGCGTCCTGAATCATGTGCCCAAGCCGCGTGACCATCGGCTTCAGGTTGATCGCCGCGCCGCCCCACAGGTTCATGGTGCAGATGTCGAGCGTGCACATGTCAGGTTTCAGGTCGAGAATATGCTCCAGCCGGCGTTCCGCTGTGAACATCAACGTGCCGGGGCCGGGCAGGGCGGGGTCTTCCTCGCTCTGGATCCAGGTGCAGCCGGGGCCGGTGGTGACGTTGAGGATCACATCGGAGTTCTTTGCGCGGATCAGGCCGACGACTTCACGATAGTCATCGAGCGCCTGGCTGGGGGCGCCGGTTTGCGCATCGCGCACGTGCAGGTGGATGATCGAGGCCCCCGCGGCGGCAGCGTCGAGCGCTTCTTGCGCCACGTGTTCCGGGCGAAAGGGGAAATTGGGATGCTTGGGCATCGGGGCGCTGCCGGTGACGGCACAGGTGATGAAGATCTTGTCGGCCATGTGACCTCTCCTTGGCAAATTGGTGTTCTGGTTTGCTATTGGCGCACAACGTTGCAAATGCCGGGGGGGTTGAACAGACCTCTGCCTGTGCCAGTATTGGAAGTAACAGGCTGGCGGGTCTGGCGCGCCGCCCCGTATAGTGTAAGGGTTGACCGATGGGCAAGCTACGCTCTGGCGCTCTGGCCCGCGACAGGATAGATGAGCGAACATGGCACAACGAGAGGAATTGACCCGCTTTTTGAAGGCAGCGCGCGCCCGACTCGCGCCTGCTGATGTCGGCTTGCCCGCGGGCGAGCGGCGGCGGACGCGCGGGCTGCGGCGTGAAGAGGTCGCAACCTTGGCCGGGATGAGCGTGACCTGGTACACCTGGTTCGAACAGGGGCGCGAGGTGCAATTGTCCTCCGCAATGATCGAGCGGCTGGGCCGGGCGCTGCGGCTCGACCCCAAGGAGCGCGAGTTCCTGTTCGCGCTGGCGCAGCATCGCCCGCCGCCACTGTCGTCCTCCCCCGATGAAACGGTGCGCCCGAGCACGCAGGCGTTGATGGACAGCCTGTCGATCCCGGCGCTGGTGATTGTCGAGGATTGGACGGTCGTCGGCTGGAACGCGCTGGTGACGCATCTGTTCCGCGATTATTCCGCTATGCCGCGCATCGAGCGCAACCTGTTCCGCATCCTGATGGTCAACGATCGCTATCGCGCCGATCCGGAACGCTATCGCGAGATGGCGCGGCGGCTGACCGCGCGGTTCAAGTGGGATTACAGCCGCACCGCCAAGCCCGAAGTGTTCGACGTGATCATCGCCGACATGAAGGAGCAATCCGACCTGTTCCGCGAATATTGGGAAGAGGCGGAAATCCGCAGCTATTTCGAGGATGTCAATTCCGCGACCCTGCCGGATGTGGGGGAAATCGGCTTTCACCACACATCCTATGCGATCGAGGAAGTGCCGGGCCAACGGTTGATCCTGTTCGCCCCCGCCGACCCGACCAGCGCCGAAAAACTGCGCCGCGTCGCCGATGAGGTGCGCGCGGGGGGATGAGGGATCAGTGGAGGTCGGCGGCAAAAATCCTTTGGCCGCTGACCTCTGCCCCGGCATTGCGTGGCAACCGGGCGAACATTGGCACCGCCAGAGCGCCGATCCCGGCCAGCACGACAATCGCCAAGCGATAATCGTGCAAGGCGGCAATGCCCGTCCCGGCCGAACTGTTGACCAGCAATGCCGCCAGCGAAATCCCCGCCGCCGCCGACAGGGCATTGGCGAGATTATTGACCACCGTCGCCCCGGCCAGTTCATCCCGCGCGACATCGGCAAAGCTGAGCGACATCATGCCGGTAAACGCAATCGAGCGCGCCATGCCGGTCGCCACCATCGCCGCGCCCAGCACCCATAGCGGCCAATCGGGCTGCAACAGCGCGGTCGCGCCCATCGCCGCCATCATCGTCGCCGTGCCCAGCGTCAGCGCCACGCGGAAACCCATCCGCCGCAGCGCCTGCCCAGCGATGGGTTTGAGCATCAGGTCGCCCGCGTTTTGCGCCAGCAGCAGCATCCCGGTGACAAATGGCGTCAGGCCAAAGCCGACTTGCAGGAACAGCGGCAGCAACAAGGATTGCCCCATGAATGGCAGCCGCATCAGAAATCCCGGCCCAAAAGCAATCGCCCGAAACGTCAGGTGGCGCAGCGATTCGAGTGGCACCAGCGGTTCAACCACGCGCCGCATATGCCGCATCGCCCAGCCGCCCAGCATCAGCGCGACGAGGCCCAACACCACAGGTTCGGGCCAAGCCGCCGGATTGGCGCCCAACCGGTCGAGCGCATAGACAATGCCCGAAAGCGCGGCGGCAAGCAGCACAAAGCCCTTGCGGTCGAACACCGGCGAATCGTCACGCCGCAGATCTGGCACCAACCGCCACACCAGCGCAATGCCCAGCATCGCCAGCGGCAGGTTGATGAAAAAGATATAGCGCCAGCCCAGCGCCGCGGTGATCAGCCCCCCGATCGGCGGCCCGATCACCGGCGCGATCAGCGCGGGCGTCGTGCTGATCGCGGTGATCGCCACCAGATCGCGCTTGGGCGTCAGGCGCAGCAGGACGAGGTTGCCCACCGGCACCATCAGCGCGGAAAACATCGCCTGCAACGCGCGGGCGGCGACGAAACTGCCCAACCCCATGCACAGGCCGCACAGCAGCGACGACAGCGCGAAACCGGCAATCGCCCCCACCAATACGCGGCGCGTGCCCAGCCTTTCGGCCACCCAACTGCTGATCGGCAGAAAGACGGCGGAGACCAGTAGATAGGCAGTGATCCCCGCCGACAGGCCGACCGGCGCCACGCCAAAATCATGCGCCATATAGGGCAGCGCGGTCGCGATCACCGTGCCTTCGAGGATACCCATGAACATCACCGTCGCCACGACGAGCGCGATGGTGCGGGGATTGTGCCCGGTTTCCGTTACATCAGTTCCGGGCATCCTATGGGCGAGGGCCAGCGGCGAACAGCGCGCGGATGGCATCGGGCACGCGGGCTGATTTCAACCGGCCGGGCTTGTCGGGGTCGGGGATCGACCAAACACGCTTTTCTGTGCATTCGACGCAAGTGCGGCCGTTAAACGTCAGGCGATGGCGGATCGTGAAGCTGGAATTGCCGAAATCGGGGGCTTCGGCCTCGATCGCGACGATATCGCCATAGGCGGTTGGCGCCATGAACCGCGCTGACATGTCGACCAGCGGAAAGCCGACAACGCCCAGTTCCGCCAGCATCTGGCGCTTTGGTGGTAGACCGGCGGCTTCGAACAAGAGGACGGCGCTTTCCGAAAACATGTCGAAATAGCGGGGCGCGAACACGATGCCGGCCGGGTCGCACTGGCCCCATTCGATGCGGTGTTGGCGGGTGAGAAAGGCGGTGAAGTCGCTCATGCCAAAATCGCCTTGCCCTGGGTGGTGGTCTTGGCGGCCATTTCCTCCGCCGTCGGGGGCGTCGGGATCAACAGGCCGCGCTGTACGGCCGGACGGGCGGCGATGGCATCGCGCCAGCGCAGGAGGTTGGGCAGGTCGGAAATGTCGATACCGGCCCATTCGGCGCCGCGCACCCAAGGGAAACACGCCATGTCGGCAATCGAATATTTGCCCGCCAAATAGTCGCGGGTCGCCAATTCTGTATCGAGCAGGCTGAGCAGGCGGCGGCTTTCGCGGGTGTATCGCTCGATCACTTGCGGCAGTTTTTCGGGGAAGTAGCGGTTGAACACCGTCGCCTGTCCCATCATCGGGCCAAGCCCCGCGACTTGCCACATCACCCATTGCAGCACCCGGCTGCGCCCCTGCGTATCGGCGGGGATGAAACGGCCGAATTTTTCCGCAAGGTACACAAGGATTGCGCCCGATTCGAAAACGGCGAAATCGTCAGCTTCATGATCGACCAGAACCGGGATCTTGCCATTGGGATTATGCGCGAGAAAACCGGGTTGTTTCTGGTCCAGATTGGTCAGCGAGACGGGCGTGACCGTGTACGGCACACCCAATTCCTCCAGCAGGATCGAGACTTTCCACCCATTCGGCGTTTCGGACGTCAGCAGTTCCAGCATCGCATCGCTCCCCATGCCGCCCGCAAGGCGGCGTTTGGCCATGCACAAGCAGGCGCGAGGGGGCGGCGCAAGGCCACTGGTCCCGCTATCATTGCCAGTGACAGCTTCGCGAGTGGCAGAAGCGGTCACCGCAAATTTGCGGTCATGGCGGGTATTCTCGCTGATAGTATTGCTGCCCCACTTGGCAGATGGCTAGTCACACCCCAGAAATGGCAGTAACACATACAAAATGATGTGGGCAAAAGCAGGTATGGGCAAAACCGATGCGGGGCCACCCCGTGCGACAGCTAGGAGAGGCGGCCATGGCCAAAGATAACAAGATCACCTTCTATGACCTCAATCACGAGAGCGGGTGCACGACCAGCCCTTTCGTATGGGCGACCAAATATGCGATCAAGCATAAGGGGTTCGATCTGGATGTTGTGCCGGGCGGCTTTACCGGCATTCTCGACCGTACACAGGGCCATTCCGAGCGGTTGCCGGCGATTCAGGATGATGGCGAGTGGATTCTCGACAGCTGGCTGATCGCGGAATATCTGGACGAGACATATCCGGATCGTCCGACACTGATTGGTGATCCCAGCGTCAAGGTGTTGGCGCAGTTCCTCGAAACCTGGTTGTGGAAGACCGCGATCGGGCCGTGGATGACCTGTTATATCCTCGAATATCGTAGTCGCGCGATGGAAAAGGACCACCAGTACATCACCGAATCGCGTGAACGGATGTTCGGCAACCAAAAGCTGGAAGATATCGCCAAGGGTCGCGAGGATCGCTTGCCCAAGGTGTTGCCGGAACTCGAATTGCTGCGTGGTATTCTGGGCCAGCACAAGTGGCTGGGTGGCGATACGCCGAACTATGCCGATTATCGTGCTTTGGCGGTGTTCCTGTGGTGCGCCAGCGTGGCCGACATTCCGCCGATGACCGAGGATGACCCATTGCGTGACTGGATCGATCGCGGCTTTGACCTGTACGGCGGCCTTGGCCGTATCGCGGGCATGAGCCCGCTGTTTGGGCTCAAGCTGCGCGAAGGCGACCCCGAGCCGTTTGCCAAGGGGCCGTCGCTCGTTGCCGGCCTCGTCAAGCGCAACACTGGCCCGGCCAGCACGCGCGCCGAAACCGACCACATCACCGGCAAGGCCGAGAAGGCCGAGGCGTGAGCGTGATGAACACCAGCGGTGAGATTGAGCCGGAAAGTGGCGTGTTGCGGATGTATCACATCCCCGGCTGCCCCTTTTCGGAGCGGGTGGAGATATTGCTGGCGCTGAAAGGGCTCGACCAAGTGTTGGCCCATCACGACATCGATATTTCGCGGCCGCGCCCGGAATGGCTTTTGCGCAAGACGCGGGGGACGACGGCGCTCCCCGCGCTCGAACTGGAAAATGGCGAGACGTTGAAGGAGAGCATGGTCATCCTGCGCTACTTCGACGACCGTTTTCCAGAGGTTCGCGTGGCACGCAGCGATCCGTATGAACATGCGGTGGAACAGATGCTGTGCGCCACCGACGGCGCGTTTACCGGTGCGGGCTATCGCATGATCCTCAACCGCGATGCGGCGCAACGGGACGCGCTGCGTGCCGAGGTCGATGCACAATATGCGCGGCTGGATGAATTCCTGCGCTATTACGCGCCGGAAGGGGATTTTCTGTTCGACCGGTTCGGTTGGGCAGAGGTTGCCTTCGCCCCGATGTTCAAGCGACTGTGGTTCCTCGAATATTACGAGGGTTACACCGTGCCACAGCACCTTACGCGCCTGCTGCGTTGGCGCGAGGCTTGTCTCGCGCATCCGGCGGTGGCACCGCGCCACACGCATCGCGAATTGATGACGCTGTATTATGATTACGCCCAAGGCGGCGGCAATGGCCGCATCCCCGAAGGACGCAAGATCTCCAGCTTCACCCTCGATCCGGCATGGGACACCCGCCCCATGCCGCCCCGCGACAAATGGGGCCAGCCGGCAAATGACGCCGAACTCGGCCTCGCATAGATCCCTCTCGAAAGGCAGACACATGAAGAGCTATCCGCAGAATTACATCGACGGCAAATGGGTCGACAGCATCGGTGGCACGCCCCACGCCGTCACCAACCCGGCGACCGAGGCTTCGTCGTCGAGCATCGTGCTGGGCAGCGTCGCCGACGTTGACGCCGCCGTGGCCGCCGCGCGCCGCGCCTTTGCGACGTTCTCGCAAACCACCAAGGAAGAGCGCGTTGCCCTGCTGGGCCGCGTGATCGAGGAATATAAAGCGCGTATTCCTGACATCGCCGAAGCGATTGCCACCGAAATGGGCTGCCCAATCTCGATCGCCAGCACCGCGCAGGCAGGGTCGGGCCTTGGCCATCTGGGCCAGGCGCTCAAGACGCTGAGCGAGTATGAGTTTGAGGAAAAGGTTGGCGACAACAAGGTTGTGCGCGAGGCCATCGGCGTCGTCGGCCTGATCACCCCCTGGAATTGGCCGATGAACCAGATCGTCGCCAAGGTTGGCCCGGCGCTGGCCGCTGGCTGCACCATGGTGCTGAAGCCTTCGGAAGAAGCGCCGACTTGCGCCGCGATCTTTGCCGAAGTGTTGGCTGCCGCTGGCGTTCCGGCTGGCGTGTTCAACCTGGTACAGGGCGATGGCGCGATCGTTGGCAATGCGATCTCGTCGCACCCCGATATCGACATGATCAGCTTTACCGGGTCGACCCGCGCCGGGATCATGGTTGCCAAATCGGCCGCCGATACCGTCAAGCGCGTCGCGCAGGAATTGGGCGGCAAGTCGCCCAACATCATCCTGCCGGGCACCCCGCTCGACAAGGCGCTGCCTGGCGGTTGCGGCGGCGTGTTGCTGAACTCCGGCCAGAGCTGCGTGGCGCCAACCCGCATGCTGGTCCACGTGTCGCAGCACGACGAAGCGGCCAAGATGGTCGGTGAAATCTTCGCAGGCAAGAAGGTTGGCGACCCGCTGACCCCCGGCGATCACATCGGTCCGGTCGTGAACAAGGCACAATTCGACAAGATCCAGGCGTTGATCGCCAAGGGCATTGAAGAAGGCGCAACGCTGGTCACCGGCGGCCTCGGTCGTCCAGAAGGCATGGACAAGGGCTATTTCGTCAAGCCGACCGTGTTCGCCAATGTCACCGGCGACATGGCCATCGCGCGCGAGGAAATCTTCGGCCCGGTGCTCGTGCTGATCTCGTACAACGACCTCGACGAAGCGGTCGCCATCGCCAATGACACGCCCTATGGCCTGGGCGCCTATATCGCTGGCGATCCGGCGGTTGCCAAGACCATCGTCGGCAAGATCCGCGCGGGGTCGGTCTATGTCAACGCCGGTGGGCTTGCGATGGACATGCCGTTTGGCGGTTACAAGCAGTCGGGCAATGGCCGCGAATTCGGCAAGTTCGGCCTTGAGGAATTCCTCGAGGTGAAGTCGGTGATCGGTTTCTTGCCGGCTTGAGCGTAAAGGTCAGGGCAGGGGGCCATCGCTCCCTGCCCCCCATGGCGTCGTCCGGCGATAGGGAGCGCAAGGGCAATGGCCCTTGCACCTTCCCTGTTACCCTTCGAGCAAATCCAGAAAACCGATTACATCATTGTCGGTAGCGATAAACAGGTGCTCCTGCACCTCGACCGGTTCCAATTCGCCCAGCCGTATCGCCTCGGGCAAAGGGCCATAAAACAGCGTGGTCGCGGCACCGCCCTCCGGCCCACCATCCAGATGATAAAGCCGGACGGTGACAGTATCGGCGGTCGCGCGCATCAGCCTTCCCGCGCCACGGCAAAGGGGGCGAAGGCTTGGCCAACCGGCATGATTTCGATCGTGTTGACGTTGAGATGGTCGGGCAGCCGCAGGATCGCCTCGACGGTTTGCGCAACGTCATCGGCGGACAGCGGTTGGACGCCGGCATAAACCTTGGCCGCCGCCGCGGCATCGCCGCGAAAGCGGACTTGCGAAAATTCGGTTTCGCACATGCCCGGCTCGATCGATGTGACTTTGACCGGGGTGCCGAGCAGGTCGGCGCGCAGGTTGAGCGAGAATTGCCGAACGAACGCCTTTGTCGCGCCATAGACATTGCCGCCGGGGTAGGGATAGCTCGCCGCGACCGAACTGACGTTGATCAGATGGCCGCGCCCGCGCTCGACCATGCCGGGCAGCACAGCGTGGGCAATCCGCACGACGCCGGCGACATTGGTGTCGATCATCGTTTCCCAATCCGACAGCGTCGCCCGCTGCGCCGGTTCAAGGCCCAGCGCGAGGCCGGCGTTGTTGAACACGATGTCGATCGCGCGGAAATCCTCCGGCAGCGCGGCGAGCAAGGTTTCGCCCACATTCGGCGCCCGCACATCGAGCGCCAAGGTCAACAGGCGGTCGGTACCGGCCTCTGCCGCCAGTTCAGCCAGCCGATCCTCGCGCCGTCCGGTCGCGATCACTCGCGCGCCTGCCGCCAGCAAGCGCAAGGCGACCGCCCGACCAAAGCCAGAGGTTGCGCCGGTCACCAATGCAATACGTGGCTCGGCCCATTGTGCGGTGTCGGTCATCTGGTCAGCCTTTTCGTTGGGCGCGAGGCGCGCGCCCGCAAGTGATGGTCGGATCGGATAGGCGCTTGGCTCGACAACGGCAATATGGTCAGGTTGGCGTCAGCTTCGCACTGCCGCGATTTTGTCGAGTGTCTCGGCTTCGATCTTTTTCAACTCGGCCACCGTTTCCTCGATAGCCAGGCGTTGGGTATTGAGCAGCGTGAGCCGTTCACGCACCCGTTTCAACAGCATGTGCTTTTGTTCGATATGCGTGGGGTCGGCGTCATACAGGTCGAGGAATTCCTTGATTTCCTTGATCGAAAAACCAAGCCTTTTGCCGCGGAGAATGACTTGCATCCGGGCGACATCCCGTTTTGCATAGAGCCGGGTGTTGCCGACGCGCTGCGGTTCGATCAGGCCCTTGTCCTCGTAAAATCGCAGAGTGCGATGCGTGACATCAAGCTGGTTGGCGACCTCCTGAATGCCCTTTAGGGCGGGGTCTTTGCCCGGTGTCGCTGGCGCGGTGGCATCGGGTGCGGTCACCGTCATGCCGCCTTGCTTGGGAATGTGCATTGCCTGTCCTGTGTCATCTGGCTGCGGAGTGGACCAAATTCGATGGCCCCCATCAAGCGCACTTAAGTCTATCGGGCGAGCTATGTCGCCTGCGCATTGGCTCGCCGCACCCGCTCTTCTTCGACCAGTTCCTTTTTCGACAATTTGCCGACCAGCGTCTTGGGCAGGCTGTCGCGGAATTCGATTTCCTTGGGTATCTCGATCTTGCTGACATAGCCCGCTAGGAACGTCATCAGTTCCTCGGCGGTGGCCGTGCTGCCGGCGCGCAATTTGACGAAGAGTTTGGGGCTTTGGCCACGATATTCGTCGGGGATGCCGATGGCGATGGCCTCTTCGACCGCAGGGTGGTGATATATGGCGTCCTCGATCACGCGCGGATAGACGTTGTAACCGCCGCACAGGATCACATCCTTGATCCGGTCGACCAGAAACAGATAGCCGTCGGCGTCCAGATAGCCGATGTCGCCGGTGCGCAGCGCCCCATCGACAAAGACCGCCGCGGTTTCTTCAGGCTTGTGCCAATAGCCGGCCATAATCTGTGGACCGCGGGCGCAGACTTCGCCCTTTTCACCGGTTGGCATCAGGGTGGCCGGGTTCATCGGATCGCGGATTTCGATCACCGTACCGGGGAATTGCGGCCCACAACTGTTGTCCTTGATCACCCCCTTGATCGGGTTGCAGGTGATGATTGGCGAGGCCTCGGACAGGCCATAGCCTTCGACCACCGTCGCCCCGGTCAGCGCCTCGAACTTTTGCCGCACATCCAACGGCAATGGCGCGCCGCCCGACACACAGGCGGTCAGGTGGCTGAGGTCGGGCGCGTCGGCGGGCGTGACGCCATTGTTGATCGCGACAAAGATCGTCGGCACGCCAAACATGATCGTTGGCGGCTTGCGGCGGATTGTTTTCATCATCTGCGCCAGATCAAAGCGTGGCAGCAGGACGATTTCGGCGGCAATCTCGATCGAGAAATTCAGCACCGAAGTCAAAGCAAACACATGGAACATCGGCAGGATGCCCAGCGTCCTTTCGGGCACCGTCATGTCATGGCCGATGTGGCGCAACATTTGCGCGCTGTTGGCGGCAAGGTTGGCGTGGGTCAGCATTGCGCCTTTGGGCAGGCCCGTGGTGCCGCCGGTATATTGCAGCACAGCCAGGTCATGCGGCGACACCGCGACCGGATCGGGCACGCCGGCCCCCGCGATCAACGACGCGAAATCGAGGTGTAGCCCGTCGTCGGTAAAATGGGCGTGTTCACGGCGCTTGAACAACCGCCAGCCCAGCGATTGCAGCGGCGGCAGGATCGAGGCCATTTTGCACATGATGATCCGCTCGATGCCGGCGGGCGGGCCGACTTCGCGCACCTTGTCATGGATCAGGGCGAGATCGGGGATGGCGATCATCTTTGCGCCGGAATCGCGGATCAGGTGATCCATCTCGCGCCGCGTGTACAGCGGGTTGAGATTGACGACCACCGCACCAATCCGCAACGCGGCGAAATACAGCACGATGAAATAGGGCATATTGGGCAGGCACAGCGCAAACCTGTCGCCCTTGCGCAGCCCGAGGTCCTGAAGACCCCGGGCCGCGTGGTCAACCATGCTGCCAATGTCCCGATAACGCCAGGTGCGACCGAGAAAATCGACCGCCACCCGGTCTGGACAACGGGCAACCGCGCCATCGAGCAAGTCGGTGAGCAGTCGTTCGCCCGGGGTCCAGCCGGTATCGATCGTGGCGGCAAGCACAGCCATGGTTTCGCCTCAGTCCCGCTTAAAAGTTGAAGCGTCCGCCGAGCGCCAGAATGAACACATGCGCGTCATTCACGTTGCCATTGACCAAAATCGGCGTCTGGGCCGCGGTGCCTGCAAAGGCGGCGGTCACGCGGTCGATCGGCCCGCTCGACAGCGAAAGGTAGTTTGCTGCGAAATCAACCGCGATATGCGAATTGACCTGATGCGACGCACCCATTGCAAAGGTCCAGCGATTGGTGTCGGGCACGCGGGCATCGCGCTGGTTGTCCTGCACCGGGGTCAGGTCGCGCTGAACACCCGTACGCACTGTCCATTTGGGCGACAGGGCGACATCGATACCGGCGGCATAGGCCCAGGTGTTGCGATAGTTTTCGGGGATCGCCGCATTGATTGGCGCGCCCAGCGTGATGGCGTCAAACTTTGCCCAGCCGGTGCGGGTGACCTGCCCGTTGAGCGTGATCGCCGACGTTACGGCAACGCGCGCGCCGACCATCGCCTGCCATGGGGTGGTGAAGCTGGCGGTGGTGGCGATCGAGCCATTATTGCCCGCCAGAGGCCCGAGCAGACCTGCGGTCGTCACCGAGCCGTCAAGGCTGTGCTTGATCTGCGATTTGTAACTGGCACCGAGCGTCAGCGGCCCTTGATGGAACTGTGCGCCAGCCGAAAAACCGACATCCCAGCCCTTGCCATTCAACACCTGGCTGCCATCGGGCAGCAGCGGCGACAGATTGGGCAAGGCGCTACCCAGCGATGCGGTCGTATGTTCGACGTTAAGCGCCAGACCGAGCCGCAGGCCGGCGATGGCTTCGACCGCGATCGAGGGTTGGATATCAATCGTGCGGAGCGACGTGCGCTGCGCGGTATAGCGGGCCCAGCTGGTCGCGGGGTAATCGGTGGTAAAGTTGAATGGCGCAGTGATGGCAAGGCCGACGGCCACCTTGCTGGTGATGCCATAGGCAATCGCGCCCGATGGCACGACGCCATTGTTGATCGGGTTCGTCGTGCGTTGATCGCCGCCGACCGGCGCCGGGGCCTGACCGGGGCGCACGATCAGTGTGCCGGTATTATCGACATTGGCGTGCGGCAGGATCGCACTGGCGCCCATGCTGATGGCCACGCCCTGTTGCCCGACGATCGACGCCGGGTTCCACCACAGCGATTCAGGGCCGGTATCGGCCACTTCGCCCGAATAGGCGCGGCCGGTGGCCTTGGGCGATTGTTCGATGATGTAAAAGCCGCTGGCCATCGCCTGTACCGGCGCCAGGCCGAGCAACAACGAGGTGCCCAATGCAACCCGGCGGAACGAAGTGAGTGTCGACATATGCCTCTCCGATTGAAATGATATATTTATGGGTGGCGCTATTTCGCGCGCTTCCAGATTTGGCTTTTGCACAAAGGCCAGACGATGCAGCCCTTGACCTTAAGCGTATCCCGGTCGACCGGCGTGAGCGTGGCTTGATAGGTACCGCCATCGTCGGCGTTATAGATCGTGCCGCCGGTCCATTCGCCATTATGGGCCTTGAACCCTTGCAGCATCAACAAACCCTTTAGCACGCGGTCACGCTGAGCAGGGTTCTTGTTTTTCTCGTCACGCAATTGCGGATTGGCGCGGATCTTGTCCGATTCCAGCAGGCGACCACAGATCGAAGCGCCGCAGGCGGACACCTCGACAATGCCGTGCTTGGTTTCGGTTTGCCACCGCCCGATCGCATTGTCGCCGGGGCCGCCAGTGGCCAGCGCGCTGCTCGCCAAAATGCTTAGAAGGACTATCATCCTTGCCATTTCATCCTCATTCCCGATGCGCCCCCCTGTGCCGGGTGGTCTGCACATTGCCGCACGGAATGTCCCGCCGACGAATCAGAGTATGCCCCAAAATTTAGTTGACGTATAGGGAAACTTGGGCACCATTAGGGGCAAGCGGTCGAGGCGACGATTCCCGACCACATTTTGGCAAAGAGGATCTGTGATGCGCGACGTGGTCATCGTGGGCTATGCCCGGTCTCCGTTTCATCTGGCGGGCAAGGGCGCGCTGGCCCGGGTGCGGCCCGATGATCTGGCCGCCCATGTTGTGCGCGCTCTGATCGAGCGGACCGGCGTTGCGGCGGCGGATATCGAGGACCTGATCCTGGGCTGTGCGTTCCCCGAGGGGGAGCAGGGGTTTAACGTTGCACGACTGGTCGGCCAACTGGCCGATTTGCCGCTCAGCGTGGGCGGCATGACGGTCAACCGGTTCTGTGGGTCGTCGATGAGCGCGATCCATATTGCTGCGGGGCAGATCCAGTTGGGCGCGGGCGAGGTGTTCGTCTGTGCCGGCGTTGAATCGATGAGCCGGGTGCCGATGATGGGCTTTAACCCGATGCCCAACCCGGCGCTCGCCCAGCGGAGCGCGGCCTATATCGGCATGGGTGACACCGCCGAAAATGTCGCGACGAAATATGGCCTGAGCCGCGCCGCGCAGGAGGCTTTCGCCGTCGCCAGCCAGCAAAAGGCCGCCGCCGCGCAAGCCGCCGGCAAGTTCGCCGCCGAGATCGTGCCGATCCCAACCAAGGCCGGTGTCGTCGATAGCGATGGTACGCCGCGCCCCGGCACCACCGCCGAAACGCTGGCCGGGTTGAAGCCGGCGTTCAGCGCGACCGGCACGGTGACTGCCGGCACCGCCTCGCCATTGACCGACGGGGCCAGCGCGGTGCTGGTGACGTCCGAGGATTACGCCCGCGCGCATGGTTTGCCGATCCTCGCCCGGATCAAATCGGTGGCGATCAGCGGTTGCGCGCCAGAAATCATGGGCATTGGCCCGGTTGAGGCAACGCGCAAGGCGCTGGCCCGCGCCGGGATTACCGTGGCCGATCTGGATGTCATCGAATTGAACGAGGCCTTTGCCAGCCAGAGCCTCGCCTGCATTGCCGAGCTTGGGCTGGATATGGCCTATGTCAATATTGACGGCGGGGCGATTGCGATCGGCCACCCGCTGGGCGCGACTGGCGCGCGGATCGTCGGCAAGGCGGCGGCTTTGCTGGCGCGGGACGGCGGCACATATGCGCTGGCGACCCAGTGCATTGGCGGCGGGCAGGGCATCGCCACGATTTTGGAGCGCGTAGGATGACCATCAAAAAGGTTTGCGTCATCGGCGCAGGGACAATGGGCGCCGGGATCGCGGCGCAGGTCGCCAATGCGGGCGTGCCGGTGCTGTTGCTCGACATTGTGCGCGATCCGGCGGACCGTAATGCGGTGGCGCGCGGCGCGGTCGAACGGCTGAGCAAGGCGGAACCTGCGGCCTTTATGTCGAAATCCGCCGCCAAGCTGGTCGAGATTGGCAATATCGCGGATGATCTGGCCAAGGTCGCGACATGCGACTGGGTGATCGAGGCGATTATTGAGCGGATCGACCTGAAACACGCCTTGTATGAGCAGCTGGAGGCGGTGCGCCGGCCCGGTACGGCGGTATCATCGAACACCTCGACCATTCCCCTGGACCGGTTGATCGAGGGGCGGTCGGAGGCGTTTCGGCGGGATTTCCTTATCACGCATTTCTTCAATCCGCCGCGCTATATGCGGCTGCTCGAAGTGGTGACGGGGCCGGAAACCTCGGCCGACCTCGTGGCGGAGGTCAGCGGCTTTGCCGACCGCGCGATGGGCAAGAGCATCGTTCATGCCAAGGATACGCCGGGCTTTATCGCCAATCGCGTCGGCACGTTCTGGCTGCAAAGCGCGATCAATGCGGCGATGGCACGGGGCCTGTCGGTTGAGGATGCCGATGCGATTGCGGGCAAGCCGATGGGTGTGCCCAAGACCGGGATTTTCGGGTTGATCGACTTGGTCGGCATTGATTTGATGCCGCATTTGAAGGTCAGCCTGACCAGTACGCTGGCCAAGGATGACCCCTATCAGGCGATTGCCGTGGACCATCCGTTGATCGATCGAATGATCGCGGATGGCTATACCGGGCGCAAGGGCAAGGGCGGTTTTTACCGGATCAATCGCGACAAGGGCAAGGTCAAGGAGGCGATCGACCTGGCTACTGGCGAGTACCATGTAGCGAAAAAACCGATCTCGATCCCTGCGGCGGCGCAGAAGGATTTGCGCGCTTTGATTGGCCTGCCGGGTGCGGCGGGGGCGTTCGCCTGGGATGTGGTCGGCGCGACGCTGGCCTATGCGGCCGGGCTGTTGCCGGCGGCGGCGGACGACATTCTCGCCATCGATACGGCGATGAAGCTCGGCTATAATTGGAAATACGGTCCGTTCGAATTGATCGACCGGATCGGCGTCGACGCATTTACACAGCGGTTGGCGGCCGATGGTCAGGCGATCCCGGCGATCCTGACCGTCGCGGCGGGGCGCTCGTTCTATCGCGTCGAGGCGGGCAAGCGGCAGTTCCTTGGGATTGATGGCGCCTATCACGATGTGGTTCGCCCCGATGGCGTGCTGTTGCTGGAGGATATCAAGGCGGCGTCGAAACCGCTGCTCAAGAACGCGTCGGCAGCGCTGTGGGATATTGGTGACGGCGTGGTCGCGCTGGAATTCACCGGCAAGATGAATGCGCTCGATATCGACGTGATGAAGCTGATCGGGGAGGCGATCCCGTTGATCGCGGCGCGGTACAAGGCGCTGGTCGTCTATAATGAAGGGTCGAATTTTTCGGCGGGCGCCAATCTGGGCCTCGCGATCTTTGCCATCAATATTGCCGCGTGGGGCGAGGTCGAGAAACTCGTTGCCGGGGGGCAGGATGCTTACAAGGCGCTGAAATATGCGCCGTTCCCGGTGGTCGCAGCGCCGTTTGGCATGGCGCTGGGTGGCGGTTGCGAGATCGCGTTGAATGCGGATGCGGTGCAGGCCTATGCCGAAACGTATATTGGGCTGGTCG
>CAIOKP010000206.1 GCA_903858875.1 uncultured Sphingomonadales bacterium | reverse complement strand
GGGCGGAGAAGGATGCGGACCTATCCGCCGCGATTCGTGCGACCATCGATGCCCCCGGCCCACAATTGTGCGAGGTGATGATCGACAAGGCGCAGCAGTTTGAACCCAAACTGTCGAGCCGCCGCCTGCCCGATGGCTCGATGGTGTCCGCCCCGTTGGAGGATCTGTCGCCCTTCCTGTCGGATGCGGAATTGGCCGAGGCGATGGCGCCCTGCACGACGCTGCGTTGAGGGGCTCGGTGCACTCCGCGCTGATCTTTGATCTCGATGGTACTTTGATCGACAGCTGTGCGATCTGCGTAGATATTCTGTCCGAAATGCTGGCGGAACGGGGCGTCGCACAGAGGATCGACCCCATCGCGGCCCGCCCGTGGATGAGCCATGGCGGGTTGCGGATGATTGTGGCCTTGCTGGGGGCGGCCTGTGGCGACCCGGCCGAGGAATTGGCTGAGTTCCGCCGCCGCTACGCGATACGCGAAACGAGGGCCGACACGCTGTTTGCCCATGTCGAAGACGGTCTTGTCAGGCTGCATGGCGCGGGCCACACGCTGGCGATCTGTTCGAACAAGCCGCAGAATCTGGTTGACAAGGTGCTGGCCGATACCGGCTTGGCCCCGCTGTTCAGCGCGGTCGTCGGTGGACGCGCAGAGCTGCAGCCCAAGCCCGCGCCAGATTTGCTCGACGCGGTGTTGGCTGAGCTTGGCGTGGCGCCGGCGCAATGTCTGTTTATCGGCGACAGCGAATTGGATCACGCGGTGGCGGACGCGGCAGGGATGCCGTTTCTGTTCCTGACCCATGGCTATGCTGATCCCGCTTACTGCCCCGATCCGGCATTCAGCTATGATTGCTTTGGCGTGTTGACCGATGCGGTGCTGACGGGCGCGCCTCATGCTTGAACCCCACGTGGCCGAGGCGTTGGTCGCCGATGGGCGGCGGATTGTGATTACCGGGGCGGGGGGCTGGATCGGGCTGGCCACGCTCGACCTGCTGGCGGCGGCATTGGGGGCCGATTTTGTCAAGCGGGTAGTGTGCTTTGGCTCGACCACGCGGGCGCTGCGGCTGGCGGATGGCACGCCGATTTTGCAACGTCCGTTGGCCGATATGGCGTGGTTGCCCCATGCGCCGACGCTCGTCCTGCACACCGCGTTTCTGACCAAGGACCGCGCCGAGGACATGACCGAGGCGGACTATCGCGCCGCCAATCGCGCGATCACGCAAACCGTGCTGGACGCGCTGGGGCCGATCGGAGCGGAGGGCGTATTCGTCGCCTCATCCGGCGCCGCGGCCAAAGCCGATGACCCAGCCGCCAGCCCCGCCATGCGCCTCTATGGCGCGATGAAGCGCGATGACGAGGCAGCCTTTGCCGATTGGGCAAGGCGCACCGGACACCGCGCGGTGATCGCCCGGCTCTATGCGCTTGCCGGCCCGCGCATCAACAAGCCGCAGGCTTACGCCATCGCCAGCTTCATCGCTGACGCCTTGGCCGGGCGCGCCATCGAGGTCCGGTCGCCGCGCGAGGTGGTCCGCGCCTATGTCGCCGTCCGTGAAGTGATGAGCCTCGTCTTTGCGCTATTGGGCCAGCGCGACGGCGTGGTGCGCTTCGACAGCGGGGATGTGCCGATGGAACTGGGCGAAGTCGCCGCCGTCGTCGCCGCATTGTGC
>CAIOKP010000205.1 GCA_903858875.1 uncultured Sphingomonadales bacterium | reverse complement strand
CGGCCAGAATATTTTCGACCGACCGGCCTCTTGCTGCCATGATGCGAATGCGTGCCTCGTTCGACAACACATCCCAGGCGGCCTCCTCCACTTGCGGCCACAGATGTTCGGGGATGACAACCACGCCATTTTCATCGCCAAAGACCATGTCATCATGGCAAATCTTGACATCGCCGATACGGATCGGAATGTTCATCGCGCCCAGCGTGCCCTCATATTTGATGTCATCGCAATAGGACCGGCGCGCATAGACCGGCAAGCCCAGCAGCGAGACATCGCGGCTATCGCGCGTCACGCCATCGATCACCGCCCCCACCGCGCCGGACCGGATCGCCAGTGTCGCGTTCAAATCACCGAAATAGGCAAAGCCGGGCGTCTCATTGGCGACGGTGATGACGCAGCCGGGGCGGACAAAGCGATAGGAATCGAGCGCATCGTAAATACCGCGCCATCGGTCGCTTTGCCGTTCTTCGGGCGCGATGGCCACCAGTTGCAGCGTGCGGGCGCGGCCCAGCATCTTGCCGGGACTGGTCGCGCCAATCGACTGTGGCAATACTGCACGCAGACCCATTTCCTTTGAAATATCGGCCAGTACGGGCGACGACAGATAGGGCTGCAACGCACGCAACCGCGTGACCTCATGCGCCCGGTGCCCAGCGCAGAGCGTCTCGGCCATGGCCAGATCGGACGGGTTGTTGATGTCGACCTGCTCGATGGGGTCGAGTTCGAACAGGATGGGATTGCGGCCAAAACGGCGGGTCGGTGCGCCCTCGCCCTCGCGGCGGCGAACGATATAGAGGCTCATCGCCTCGACAACCGTCGGAGGCAATTCGACGCTGTTGGGGATGCGGCCTGTGCCGTACAGCGGGACTTGTGTCCCGGCCTGATCGCCCCAGCAATATTGCCGCGCCCGGCTGACGGCCACAAGGCTATCGGCGTCGGGATGGTCGATCAACGCCTGAATGGCGCGGTTCAGCGTATCGGCAGTGACAAACGGCGCGGTGCATAGGGCCTGAACATAGAAATCGGCGGGCGCCACCGCGCTACATTCCCAAGCGAACAGCGCATGGCCATCGCAGGCATTGCTGGCCAGTTCTGCCGGGCGCTGCAACCGCTTCACCGGCAAATCCCCGGCCAGGCCGGCCACCACATCGCATTCCGTGTCGAGATAGACCGTTTCGATCGAGGCGCAGGCCAGCAATTGCCGCAATTTGCGGCGGAACAGGTGGTCACCATCCAGAACCTGCGTATTCTTGGCGGTGATGCGTTCGCTGCTACCCTTGGCCGGCATAAAGGCGGCGATGCGCGGGCGGGCAGGAATAGGGGTGATCGCGTTCATAGGTTCTGGACCAAATCGACGCTGTGCACCAAGCCAATCAAGCGACCGGCGTCGTCGGTCACGGGCAAAACGAGCAGACCGGCGCCATGGCCGCGCATAAGATCGAGCGCGTCACCAATCGTCGCGGTTTCGGATAACGTTCGGGGGTCGCGGCGCATCACGCTGGCAACGCTGACAGTGTAGATATCGTGGCGCGACTGGATTGCCCGGCGAATGTCGCCATCGACCACAAGGCCGAGCAACCGTCGGTCTGCATCGACAACGCAGGCAGCCCCCATCCGCCCACTTGACATCACCGCAATCGCCTCGGCCAATGCCATGTCCGGCAACACGGTCGGCAAATCGTCACCGGTATGCATGGCGCTGGCAATCGACTGGGCGCGCTGGCCCAGCAAGCCTGCGGGGTGGCATTTCAGGAAATCACCACGGGTAAACCCGCGCAACTGACTTGCCGCGACGGCCATGGCATCGCCCATCGCCATTTGCAGCGTCGTGCTGGCGGTCGGGGCCATGTCAAGGTGATCGGCCTCCCGTTCGATCGGCAACAGGATCGCGATATCGACCGCGCGGGCCAAGGGCGTATCCGCCCGCCCGATCAGGCCAATCAACTGGCACCCGCGCGTGCGCAAGACCGGAATGGTGCGCAGTAATTCCGATGTCGTACCGCTGTTCGAAAACAGCAGGACGATGCTGCCCGGACTGACCGCGCCCAAATCGCCATGCGCCGCGTCTCCTGCGGAGAGCGAAAACGCAGGCGTGCCAAGGCTCGACATCGTGGCGGCAATCTTGGCGGCCACCAGGCCTGATTTGCCGACGCCGCAGCACAGCAACGGCAATCGCGTACCGGCAATCGCATGGATCGCATCCGACAGGCCAGCGGGCGGATTTTCCACCGCAGCAGCAATGGCCGCGCCTTCGCCACGCAATACATCGACCGCCCATTCGACCGTGGGGCTGGAGACGAGAGCCGCTATATTCGCTTGATTGAATTGCGCTTGGCCCTCGGGGATCATACAGGTTCCCCGATCAGGCTGGCCAGCGCGGCGACATTGGCGTCCAAGTCGGCGAGCGTGGCTTGCTGTGCAACATGGCGGCGCAATAATGGCAGATCGACCGCTTCGGGTCGCAGCAACCGCCCTGCCAAATGCCACGCAAACCAACGGCGCACCGCATCGGTATCCGGCGCCAACAGGCCGCCCTGCCCGATCGCCGCCAGATCGGTGTTCGCCCATAACCAGCCGGCCACCGGATAGGCCCCAACATGCAACAATGGTGTGCCAGCAAAGGCGGCGAGCGACCACGTCTTGCTGAGATCCGTCAGCACCGCATCGGCGGCGAGCGTCAACCGGGCCGTAGCGTTGTCCGCTGTGATCAGGCGAATGCGGTCAGCATGGCTGGCCGCGAAATAGTCCAGCGCCGTGCGGTTCACATACAACCGGTTGAGCGGGTGATCGCTAACCGCGATCAACACATCGGCCGGGACCCGATCCAGCAACGCCGATAGCAGCGCAATGCCGCCCGGATAAGCAGCATGCTCTAGATAGAAATTTTCGCCATGTTCATATTGCAACGGCACCGCCAGCACAGCGCGATCCGCGGGCAGCCCCAGTTCGGCGCGACCAACCTCGCGCGGTACCGCCGCCGCCCTTGCATGGTCCCACACGGGCGCCACACGCTCGACACAGGCGCCGGTCAGCGCGATATCATCCGGCATTGCGCCATATTCGAACGGCCGTTCTTCCAACACAACCCAAGCCGGATCGGTGACGAACGGCGCCGCGGCGCCTTCCATGATATAGCGCACGATGCCCGGAAAGCGGGCCGGCGTGTCAAAGTCCGCACTGCGGGCCAAAGTCAGATTTGGGGCAATCGCCGCCACGCTATCGAGCAGGCCCGGGATTTTATGTGCCGCCCGGCGGAACATTTCCGGGTCCGCCTCGTCGATGATGTGCCAGCGCAATTTTGAAAGGCCAGCGATAGGTGCCAATTGTTCGCCCGCAATGCCCGTATTGCGCCACAAGGGCGCGACCATCACATGGATTTCCGCAAGGTCTGCGTGATCGTGCAACCGGCGCAACATCGGCGTCACAATGTGGTCGAACCACCAAGGTGTAATCACCGGGAGAAAGAATAGAATACGCATCAAAACCCTTGCCTGACCGCAGCGTACATTATGGTGAACCGCAATTCGGCCGTCAGTCGCTGCTACCCGTGCAGGCTTTATCAAGAATACTGCCTAATTAAGCGGTGCGAGGTCATTAGGGATTTATCCGGGATCGAAACCGATCCTTAGACCTAATGCTTAGGCGCAGCCCCCCTTGATGCCAGCGCCTGGTCCCTCTACGCTCAAATCATCCGCGGCGTCCTGCCCCGGCCTTGCGGAGTATCCGGGGTGAACGACAAGCCCAGCGCCCTGACCCGGCGCCAGATCAATGCTATCGAAACGCGCGAGGACATTCTGGATGTCGCCAGCAAGGAGTTTTCGGAAAAAGGGCTGGCAGGCGCCCGGATCGACGAGATCGCGGAAAAGACGCAGACCTCAAAGCGCATGATCTATTACCATTTCAACAGCAAGGACGGGCTGTATCAGGCGGTGCTGGAACGCGCCTATGACCGCATTCGCACGCAGGAACAGGCCGCTCGGTTCGAAGATTTGCCGCCCGATCAGGCGTTGCGCGCGATTATCGGTCACAATTTCGACTACCACTACGAGCACCCGGAATTTGTCCGTCTGGTGATGAGCGAGAACGTGTTGATGGGCGAACACATCGCCCAGATCGCCAATATGAAATCGCGCAACCGGCCTGTGATCCAATCCTTGCAATCCATTCTGGACAAGGGCGTGGCGCAGGACATTTTCCGCGAAGGCATCGATCCGGTCGACCTGCATATGACGATCAGCGCGCTCAGTTTCTACAATGTGTCGAACCGCTATACGTTTCTCCACAATTTTGGCGTCGATTTTGCCACCCCCGCCTCGCGCGCGCGCCGCCGGGTACAGATCATCGAATGCGTGATGGCCTGGGTCAAAAAGGGCTGATCCTCGCGCCGCTATTAAGGCGGGTCGATTTGGGCGACTTGCGCACTCCGGTGTTTTATGTACTATCCAGTTCATAGAACAATAAAGGAGAGGTTGATGGGCAAGCCGACTAGGCTCGCACTGGCGGCAACACTGGCTGGCGTAACGATAGCAACGGGCGCGTTGGCAAGCCCCCCGCGCGACTTTCAGGTCGAGGCAAAGCCCGTGCTGGACGACCGTTATCCGGTGCATATCACGCATTGGGCCGGCGGCGTGACCAGCCTTGCCGATGTGACCTATTCAACGATTCCCGGCTATCGCCCGATGGTGGTCGATATCTATATGCCGCCCAAGAAAGCCGGGCCAAAGCCGCTGATCCTGTATATCCACGGCGGCGGCTGGGTCAGCGGCCACACGCGCCATGCAGGGCCGATGGCCAATTTCCCCGCGGCGCTCGCGCGCCTTGCCAGCGAAGGTTTTGTCGTGGCCAGCCTCGAATATCGCCTCGCGGCCGAGGCCCCCTTCCCCGCGCCAGTACAGGACGCCCGCGCCGCGCTGCGCTTTTTGAAAGGCAGCGCAGCGCAGTATGGCATCGACACGACCCGCACTGGCATCTGGGGCGGATCAGCAGGCGGCCATTTGGCGGCGCTGACGGCGCTGTCTTGTGGCGACACCACGCTCGATGTCCCCGGCACCCATGCCGCACCTGGCAGCGAATGCGTCCAATCGGCCGCGATCTGGTACGGCGTGTTCGACTTTGGCGCATTGTCGGCAAGCCGCCCCGGCGGGTCCGATCCGGCGACGGGCAAATTGCTCGGCTGCACCGGGCCTTGCACGCCAGCGCAATATGCCGCGGCCAGCCCGGTGAGCTATATCGACCCCAAAGATCCCCCGTTCCTGTTGATCCATGGCGAGGCCGACAAAACCGTCCCCGTCGCCCAATCGCATCTGGCCGAGGACCGGCTGAAGGCGGCGGGCGTCCCGGTATCAGCCATCTACATCCCCGGCGTCGATCATAGCTTTATCGGCAGCACACCGGCGCAAACCCGCACCGCAACGCTCCGCGCAATGAACGCCACCTATGATTTCTTTCACCAGACACTGGATGCCACCACAAAGGGAGCGCACCAATGAGCCGTACCGTCCTTAGCCGCCTGTTCGCTTCGCTTCTGTTGGCCAGCACAGCGCCCGCAATGGCCGCGCCCATCGCCGTCGATGGCGGTATGGTCGACGGCAAGACCTTGGCCAGCGGCGTCGAAGGCTGGTTTGGCGTGCCATTCGCCGCTCCACCGGTGCGCGACTTGCGCTGGCGCGCGCCACAGCCCGTGGCGCCTTGGCAGGGCACCTATCACGCCGACCGCTTTGCGCCGATGTGCCTGCAATCGCTGCGGTCGCGCACGATGAACCACTATTTCGGCAATGAGGCGATCAGCGAGGATTGCCTCTATCTCAACGTCTGGGCGCCACCGGGTTCGGCGGGCAAGAAATTGCCTGTGGTCGTGTGGATCTATGGCGGCGGGTTCAACGTCGGGTCGGCCAATATGGCCAATTACGGCGGCGAAAATCTGGCGAACAAGGGCGTAGTCTATG
>CAIOKP010000204.1 GCA_903858875.1 uncultured Sphingomonadales bacterium | reverse complement strand
TCTTTTAGGCAAACCGGAATGACCCCCTTGGGGGCACTCATACCGGAAACGGCGCGGTTCCGCGAGGTTTCGCCTCGCATCATTCCTGGCCTGAAGCCAGAGACACCATTCGGCCGTCGGTCAGCGGCACAAAAACGGCCGGATTCTCTGTCCTGAAGAACCCGGCTTCACTGTTTTTTGCTTGATGGTTGTGCGATCAGTCGGCGAAGCCGAGCAGTCGCTCTTGTTCCGCCCAGTCGATCGGCAAGTTCGTCCCAAGGAGCGCTTGGCGGCTAAGTTTCCGTGGTTGGTTACCCTCAGTGATCGCTTCAACGATCCGCGGGCTGAGCCAGGCGATGCGTAGCAGGCGGGCGAGATGGGTCCGGCAGCGCCCCTCACGCTTGCCGATCTGGTGCAGGCTGAGTTCGGGGTTGTCGTGAACCAGGTCCAGCGCGGCGCGTGCGTCCGCCAGCAAGGAGAGTAGACTGTCATTCACCGGCTTGCTGGGCTTCCGATCGTCGATCCTGACCTTGGCTTCGCGAAACGGCTTGTGAGCCGGAAGCGGGATGTTCCAACGCCAGCATGGTCGGTCAGTAAGGCCGAGTGCTTCAGACTTGAGAGTGAGTTCAAGACCATCCTTACGAACCTTGATCAGCGCGACGAGTGACCGGATCGCGGCTTGCGCTTCGCTCGGCTGTTTAAGGCGAGCTTCAAGAGTTTTTGCACACTCGAAAATGGTGCGGAGAAGATCGGCTTCGTCAAGGTTCGCTAACCGCCGCAAAGAATGGTCATCGCCGAGCAGCGTGCCGAGGTGATGTAGGACATGCCCGTCGAGCAGACCCTGCCCGAACCGGGTGGAAGGTGGCTCGGGCGGTCGGGCAAGATCCTTGCGGGTTTCATAGTAGGCATAGCGGCGAGTTCCTTTGGTCGCATACGTCGGCACGATCTGGCGCCCTTGTGGGTCAGCTAGCAGCCCCATCAACAAGGCGCTCTGCCTGTCATTTTTTGGTCGCTTGCGTGGGGGTGCCTTTTCCCGGAGCCGCGCATGCACGGCGTCCCAAAGCTCTTGGTCAACGATTGGCTCGTGCTCGCCGTCGTGGGCTGTGCCTCGGTGAACGATTTTTCCCCGATACACCGGATTCTTCAGTAAGTAGAACAGGCTGCCCCGCCGGAACGGGATGCCACCGCGATGCGGGCCGCTTACCCGGTGCTGGACCTTCGTCAACACGCCCTCTTGCTTCAAGCGCGCGAGCAGCCGCGGAGCTGAGAACATTTCAAGGTAACAGCGCATGATATAACGCACCCGCTCGGCCTCTTCCGGAACCGGCACCAGTTTGCGCTCGACCACCTGATAACCGAGGGGCACCGGCCCGCCCATCCACAAGCCCTTCCTTTTCGATGCTGCGATCTTGTCGCGAATTCGCTCTCCGGTGACTTCGCGCTCAAAATGGGCGAAGGAGAGCAGCACATTGAGAGTAAGCCGCCCCATGCTGGTGGTCGTGTTGAACGCCTGTGTCACGGACACGAAGCTTGCCTGCTTGGCATCAAGCCGTTCGACGATCTTGGCAAAATCCGCCAAGCTACGGGTCAGGCGATCGACCTTGTAGACGACAATGACATCGACCAGCCCCGTGTCGACGTCGGCGAGAAGCGCCTTCATCCCGGGGCGCTCCATGTTGCCGCCCGAGAATCCGCCATCATCATACCGCCCGGCAACAAGGTTCCAGCCCTCATGGCGCTGACTGAGGATGTAGGCTTCGCACGCGTCCCGCTGGGCATCGAGGCTATTGAATTCCTGCTCCAACCCGTCCTCTGTCGACTTGCGAGTATAGACGGCGCAGCGCAGCGGCTTCACCGTTTTGCACTCACCGAGAGGCCGAAAAACCTCGGCCCGTTCCAATGGGTGCCGCTGATCGCCTTGGCGATCGCGGTCAACGATCTCCAGTTCTGCCCATCATATTCAAAGCCATTTTCGAGTACGACTACTGTGTGGCCCACACCGTGCCAGTCCCGGACCAGCCGCGTGCCGGGCGTGAGTTTGCGCGGTACGGGGCTATTCTCAACTGGTTCAGCCGCGCGTGCGGCCAACTGGCGAATGAAACTCCGGGTAGAACGGCTTAGGCTGCCCAGCCTCTGTTCCTGGAGCTTGTAGCCTATTCCTAGCCGCAGAAGTTCTGGTGATAGGTTTGGAGCGGGCGCACCGTAACGGCGGGCCCACTCCTCCTTCAGAGAATCACCTTCCAACACAGCCAATCTTTCTAGTGTCATGTATTGACGGCGGTTTATCATACTGGGAGTCCTGGCTGCTCGAGGCGGTAGAACGTGACACCGTCGTTGCGCTTCGCCTTCTCCGGCGCGATGCCTCGATTGCGAAGGCCAGTAAGGAAGGCACGGCAAGTGTGCGGCAGCCATCCGGTTGCCTCGCATAGTTCTTGAACCGATGCGCCCTCGTCGCGGCGAAGCAGTCCCTCGACCAGGCCCGCCTTGGTTTGAGCCTTCACTGCCGCGCCTGGGATTGATCGCTTAGAATTAGCGATGTTGGCATTATGTTCAGCACTGACGCTGGCGCTTGTTATAAATTCTGCGTCCCGGGCCATCCGGCGTGGGCGACGGATCATAGCTGTCTTTATCATGGATTGATGTCCACGGCAGTGCGGCACCCCGGCCAATCCGGGGGCGCTGCCACTGGCCAAAGCCCTGCCAGTCGCGCTGGTCAGGGCTCTATTACAGCGCTGCTTCCGACAGCACGAATGCTTGCTGTGGCCATGAAGTCCAATGGATTGTGGCCTTTTAGGCGGCGTGGACGAATTTGAGCCGGAACCTGATTGTTGCCAGATAGACCATGCCGAGAAAGCTTGAAGGCATCTGGTCGTATCGTGTGGCGATGGCGCGGTTGATTTTCAGCCTGCCGAATGTGCGTTCGATGCCGTTGCGCTGGCGATAGAGGACCCGGTCATGGTCGATTTTCTCCCGCCGGTTGGGTTTGGCCGGGATAACGGCCTGTATGTCACGGCGCGCAAGGTCAGCACGAATGGCATTCGTGTCATAGCCCTTATCAGCCAGCAAGGCTTTGGGCGCGCGTTCGGGTTCTGGCAAAGGCGGTGCAATCAGCGGCCTCACCATGCGTCAGGTGGAAGGCGATGGGGCGTCCTCGGGCATCGGCCAGACAATAAAGCTTACCGGTGAACCCGCCCCGCGAGCGGACAAGAGCTCTTCGACAAGTCCCCCCTTTTCCCCCCGCCGCCGAGACATGCGCGCGAAGCGTGGTGCTGTCGATGCTGTAGTGGCCGGTGTCGGCCATGATCTCGGCCAGCGTCACCGATACCGCTTCCCAGACCCCGGCCTCGCTCCAGCGGCGGAACCGGCGATAGATCGCGTTCCAGTTTCCGTATTTCGGCGGTACATCACGCCATGAGGTTCCACAGCGCATCCGCCAGAGGATGCCGTTGATGATCGAACGGTTGTGTTCGGGCCCGCGCCCGCGACCACGGTTTCCCAGCATCGTCCATGGCTGACTGCGATGTTGCCGAAAGCCTGTTCGGAGTAGGCCATGATCATTTTTCGCGCCGAACATCGGCCGCAGGCATCATAATCATCAGAGTTTTGAATATTGCAGTGGCAACAGCTACAGGCTACTCTTTTCATAAACTTGGGCAAAAATTATGTCGCTAGTAACCTCCCAGTCGTAACTCACGAGCAGGGATGCCATGAATGCGCCACGGCGGGGATAGGCAATGGATGAAGCTGCACGAAATGAGACCAAGCGCATTTGGTATCTTCGGGTTGATGAGGCAGCAGACTTCCAAGCATTGGCTAGATTGGAAAACGAAGCCGCTAGCTTGCCCACCGGAATTTTCGGTCAGGTGCGTCTGAAAATTATCCATAAAAAACAGATCTTGTCACAATCTAAGGTGTCGGCGAATAAGCTGAGAGCAGCACCTTTTGCTGCCCGTTATGGTTTGCCGGCGCCCGATGGCAGGCCGCTGTATGCATATCGCCTTAGCGATTCTAGCTTTGCGGAACTGACGAACGATCTTTGCGGCAAGGGTCTCGATTTTGTCGAGAGCGGCTTCGGACCTGGCTTGTTTGTATTTTGGGCGGCCGAATGGTTCCGGCGTGCATACCAGGGAGGATTCTTCACCTGGGCTGAATTGGTGAGGCCTCTGGCACTACCTGCGGATCAGGCGAGGCTTCGAGATATAACCCGCAAGGGTTTGCAGCAATGGCAACGCCAAATTCTGTCCTTAACCAGCGCAAGGCAATTTCTTGGAACGCTGGCCCGAGAAGGTGGTTTTCCAGCAGGCGCCATTCAGGATGGTGGGCGGGGGTGGGCGCGTGACGTCCTAGAACAAATTGTAGGCCCCCTGCTGGGGGCAAGTGATCCTGACTCTGAGCTGGCGCTTGAACTGGCCAAAACGACTTCCGATCGTCTTCCTGGTCTCTTCCGTGACGATTCCTTTCTCGAAGTTTGCGCTGACTTGGCCTTGTCGATTGTGCGCCTGAGACGTGAAGCGGAGCCGGAAGCGGCAAAAGCGCAATTGCCGGTTGCCGCGTGGTTGCATCTTAACCGGCCTGGTTGGCCACAAGAACTGCCGCTCACAACCGGCGACAAGGTGGCCGAGGCGCTGGTCGAATATCTGCTCAAGGTGGAGGCAGTCACAGGGCGGGGGCTCGAGTTGGCACGTGTGTTGATCAATGAAGGGGGCGCTTGGCAGGAGGGGTTGATACTCGGCCTGGATGGGACTGTGCGGGGCGAGGCAATGGGTATGGCCGATCCTCGTGATGGTCGACTGCGGGCGTTTCCGGCGGGCTTCTTGGCCCGCTATCTAACTGGTGAACTCGCTATTTTTGACCCTCCTGGGCTGGGGGACAAGGATTGGCAGGTTCGCTCATCGCGTTTTGGGCGCGCGACTCACAAGGTGCCTTTTGCGGTCCCCGTTACGCTTGATTTGCGTGCTGGGGAAAGGATCGTGTCGCGATTCGAGCCGAAGTCTGGCAAGCCTCGACGCGGTCAGATCCTCGTTGCCTTACATGAGGCGGGTGGTGAAGACACGCCTACGGCACTTCGAGTCGTTGGTTCGGGAACCGGTGTCTATCGCGCCGACCCGATCTTCATCCGCATCCCATCTGATTGGCGAGTTCAAACAGTTGGAGAGGAAAAGGCTGTTGATTTAGGTCGATGCGCCGAGGGCCAGTCCATCTGGCGCCTGTCCGGCGGTGCGACCGTTGTGGACGATACGGGCGACCTCTATCGCCTGCGATGCGGTCAATCTGCGGATGAGACCTATCGCCTCGACTTGCTCGGAGATCATGTGCCTTGGGCTGAAGTGTCGGGCGACATCGATCTTTATCAAGGGCAGCCCAATGTCACAGCACTAAATGTGGGCGAGCTTGTCATGCGCGAAATTGGCACGCGCACGTGGCTCAAGGCACCACATAAATTACCAATCGGGCGTTACGAGTTGGGTTGGCGCAAGGGCAAGGAGTTGCTTGATCGGCGACGGATCGCTGTCGTTCCGAAAGAAGCCGAGTTGCAATGCAGCGGTCGAGGTCACGCTGCGCGATTTACTCTTAATGGGTTCGGCCGGGTGACCCTGGCTCCTGATGAAGGTGCCCCAGTTCGTTTGACCGTCGATGGCCAGTGGATGGCCGACACCCATGCGCCGGTTGTTCATCACTTCACTGCGCAGTTGAACTGGGGCGATGGCCCACCGTTGCAGGTGTCGATTAAATTCCCCTGCGCGGCCTCCATCGCTCGTTGGGATGGCCATATTTTGCCCAACAATGCGACAGTGACTCTGGATGACCTCGCGGATCTTGTCGCAGTCGATGAAGGGGCAATGGAACTGATTGGAGAACTGCGTGGAGACCGGGGTGCGAGCGCGGAGATGAACTGGTTGTTTGACCAGTCCATGCCACTTTCGGCCATTGCCGATGATCTGGTCGACCTGATGCTCCAATCGAACTCGTTGGAAAGCTCGGTCCGTCTGGGTATGCATGATGGGCTCGCAACTTGTTGGAACGTTCGTCAGTTTGCAGTGTCACTGCGCCGTGAAGGCCAAGGCATTGTGGCCAACCCCGCCATTGTGGCACCTAACACTCAACTGTGTGGTCGACGGTTTGGCGACCCCACAAATGAAAGGGTTTTCGGCACCTATTCGCTTTTGCATGAGGCAAACCATCGTCCGATTCATCTGCCTGAGGACATAGGAGGGTTATGGCTCGTCTATCTTCGCGATGGCGAACGCGTGTTGACCCGGCCTCAATATATTCCCGGCCTTGGTTTTGAGCTGCCCCCTGTCGGGACCTTGGGGCAGGTGATGGCTTTGCCACTCGGACCTGATCTGTCGCGCGCAATCCGCGACTTTCTCGACTTTGCGGAAGGCGATGCGTCTGAAGCCTACACCCATGTGATGCAATTAGTCGATCTGGCCGCATCTCTTCGCGGGTTGCCACCTTCGACGTTTGAGATCTTCAAGGCGCTATACGCTCGGCCAACTGTTTTGGCCCGAATGATGCTGAGTGCACCGCCGGCTGCTCGCCACGCGGTGTTTGCTCTGTCGCGGGCACTCCCGTTTGCCTGGTATCTGGTGCCCAAGCAGTCATGGCAGTCGGCCCAACGGATGCTCCTGGATGCGGCTCTGATCCAGCTCGGCGAACTGCCAAAACGGATGGAATATGCGCTGGAGTGTCCGTCGTCAGAACATTCGGCACAGTTTGCGGCGTAAATTAGCGGAGGGCGGGCCTCGTCTGGGGTTGTGTTTTAGGCGGCGAGCTTACGGTGTTGCAAGCGCCGATGTTCGATGGTCTGCCGCTTGATCCTTTCACGCTGTTTGATGATGGCGGCGGCCCTGCCGAAGTAGGTATCGGCGGGCGTCACGTTGTCCAGGCTTTCGTGGTAACGCTGGTGGTTGTAGTGCCCGACGAACGCCTCGATCTGGGCCTCAAGGTCGCCGGGCAGGAAGTAGTTTTCCAGCAGGATGCGGTTTTTCAGGGTCTGGTGCCAGCGCTCGATCTTACCCTGAGTTTGCGGGTGCATCGGGGCACCGCGCACATGGCTCATTTTGTTGGCCTCGATGTATTCCGCCAGTTCGCCAGCGATGTAGCTCGGGCCGTTATCGCTGAGCAGCCGGGGTTTGTGCAACACCGTGGCACTGTCGCAGCCCGAGGCCTTGAGGGCAAGGTCGAGCGTGTCGGTGACATCCTCGGCCCGCATGTTGGTGCACAGCTTCCAGGCGATGATGTAACGCGAGAAGTCGTCGAGCACGGTCGACAGGTACATCCAGCCCCAGCCAATGATCTTGAAGTAGGTAAAATCGGTCTGCCACATCTCGTTCACCCGCGTGGTTTTGGTGTGGAACTGATCGGCGGCCTTGATCACGACATAGGCTGGGCTGGTGATCAGGTCGTGGGCCTTCAGCAGGCGGTACACCGTGGCTTCAGACACAAAGTATTGGCGTTCATCGGTAAATCGCACCGCCAGTTCGCGCGGTGACAGCTCGGACTGCTCCAGCGCCATCTCGACAATCTGATCCTGCACCTCGGTCGCGATGCGGTTCCACACCCGGTTTGGTGTCGATGGCCGATCCTCCAACGCCTCGGGGCCGCCTTCAAGGTAGCGGTCATACCAGCGGTAGAATGTCCGGCGAGCGATGCCGATCTGGTCCAGCGTGCGCTTGGCGGGCAGATGCGATTGCTCGACGATGCGGATGATTTCCAGCTTTTCAGATGCGGGATACCTCATTCGTCGTCGCCCCCATCCGCGATCATGCTTTTTTTAAGCAGGCGGTTTTCGAGCGTCAGGTCGGCAACGCATTCCTTCAGGGCGCGGGCCTCACGGCGCAGGTCCTGCACCTCGCCGGTGGTTGCGGCGCGGGCGGTGTCGCCGGCCAGACGGCGCTTGCCCGCTTCCATGAATTCCTTCGACCAGGTGTAATACAGGCTCTGCGCGATGCCTTCCTTGCGGCACAGCTCGGCGATGCTGTCCTCACCGCGCAGGCCGTCGAGCACGATGCGGATCTTGTCCTCGGCAGAGAAATGCCGACGCGTCTGCCGGCGGATGTCCTTCACCACCCGCTCGGCAGGGGCCTTCACTGGCGATTTTTTCAAGGAGGGTTGGGGCTTCATCTTCGTTCCTTCGTCACTACGACGAAGCCCCAACCCTCCTTAAATCACAACCTCAAATCTGTGCCATTGGTGCTGACGGGGGACAGGCAATCCTTTCACGCTGCAACTGGGCTCGAAGGATAGAAACCTCTGGGGTATTGTAACGAGTGCTGGGTACGAGCGTTCGTTTGAAACTGGATTTGACATTAGGGCAAATGCCGTATTCCGCGAAATGCCAAAGCATTCC
>CAIOKP010000203.1 GCA_903858875.1 uncultured Sphingomonadales bacterium | reverse complement strand
TCCTTGCCGCTATCGGGGTCGAGCGCCACCACCCGGCCATAGGGCGTCGACACGAACATCCGGCCACCCACGACCAGCGGTGTCGCCTGCGATCCGGCAAAACGGTTGCGTCGCGCCCGCGCACCCGGCCCGATCCCGGCGGGCGCCCCGCCCAGCCCTTCGGCCATGCGTTGCGCCTCGGCATTGGCGTCGGGCGTGCCGGGCGTTGCGGCCACAGCCGGCGCCGGGCGCATGTGATATACCCATGCCGGGGCCAGCGTGCTGACATTGCCCGGCGTAATCTGGGTCAGTGGCGAATGGCGTTGGCCGCCCTTGTCATGGCCATAGGTCGCCCAATCGCCAGCGCCGCCCGGCTGGCTATCGGCCATTGCGACCGGCGCCAATCCAGTGGACGCCAGAAACGCCGCCATCGCTGCAAATCCGATCCGCATCACGCTCTCCATTATGATTGTGAACTAACTCGTACATACCTGTTCACAAGGCAAGGGATTTCGATTATGCCCAAGCCAACATTTGGGAGAGCACATCGCCATGAGCGGCACTATTCTGGTCCTCAACGGGCCCAACCTGAACCTGCTGGGCGAGCGTGAGCCGCAGATTTATGGCCACGACACGCTGGCCGATGTCGAAGCGATGTGCCGGGCTGAGGTCGCAGGCACCGATTACACCATCGATTTCCGCCAGACGAACGCCGAACATGAAGCGGTCGATTGGATCCAGCAGGCGCGCAAGGGCTACGCTGGCATCGTGTTCAACCCAGCCGCGTTTACCTATGCCGCCTATCCCATCCTCGATGCGTTGAAGATGGTCGATTGCCCAGTGGTCGAGGTGCATATCACCAACATCCACCGGCGCGAGGCCGAATGGCGGTCGCATTCGATCATGACGCAGGTGGTCACCGGGATCATCTCTGGCCTTGGCGTCAACGGCTATCCGCTGGCCGTGCGCCACTGCCTGTGGCTCGGCGGGCGCGGCCGATGAGCAGCGTGGCGCAAAAGCCGACGCGGGCGCGGTTGCTGGTGCTGGTGCTGATCAGCACGGCGACGTTGATCAACTATCTCGACCGATCGGTGATGGGCGTGGCAAAGCCGGCGCTGACCCATGACCTGCATATTTCGCCCGAAGTAATGGGGCTGATTTTCTCCGCTTTTTCATGGACCTATGCCTTCGCGCAAATTCCAGGCGGCTATGTGCTTGATCGGCTGGGGACGCGGCTGACCTACAGCTTGTCGCTTGGGTTTTGGTCAGCTTTTACCGCGCTCCATGCCGCGATGGGCAGTGTGGCCGGGCTACTGTCGGCGCGACTGGCCCTGGGGCTGGCCGAGGCGCCGTGCTTCCCCGCGAATAGCCGGGTGCTGAGCACATGGTTCCCGCAAAACGAGCGAGCCAAGGCGACCGGCGTTTACACCGTCGGTGAATATGTCGGGCTCGGCTCGCTGTTGCCGGTCCTCGGCTGGTTGCTGACCCATTTTGGCTGGCGGACGCTGTTTGTCATCGTCGGGGGGATCGGCGTTGCCTTCTCGCTGATTTTCCATACGCTGTATCGCGATCCGGACCAGAGTAGCCGGATCAACGCGGGCGAACTGGCGCTGATCAAGGCGGGCGGCGGTGTCTCTGCCTCGGTCGCGGCGCTACCGTTCAGCTGGGCCAATGTCGCCAAATTGGTCACACGACGCCAGATTGTCGGCGTTTCAATCGGGCAGTTTTGCAGCAATTCAACGCTGGTTTTTTTCCTCACCTGGTTTCCAAGCTATCTTGAATCACGGGGCATGAGCTTCGCCAAGAGTGGCTTCCTCGTATCGCTCCCCTATCTCGGCGCGTCGGTCGGGGTGCTGGTCGGCGGAACCATTTCGGATTGGCTGATCCGCCGCACAGGGTCCCCCACGATCGGCCGCAAGGCGCCAATCATCGTGGGCCTGCTGCTGATCTCCTCGATGTTGAGCGTGAACGTGCTGAACACCAACGCCGCGGTCATCGCCGTGATGACGTTGGTGTTTTTTGGGCAGGGCTTGGCCGGGCTTGGCTGGACGTTGCTGGCCGATGTTGCGGCGCCCGAAATGCTGGGGCTCAGCGCGGGCGTGTTCAACTTCTTCCTCAACCTTGCCGGAATCGTCACGCCGCTGGTGGTCGGCTTTGTGGTGGGCGCGACCGGCGGGTATGTCGGCGCGCTGGCCTATATCGGCGCGTTGGGGCTGATCGGGGCCGCCGCTTATATCTTCGTGCTGGGCCCGGTGGAGCGCGTGCGCATCGATTGAAGTGAAAATTTCATCGGCGGCGCCCGACGTGATTGACGGGCGCTCTTATTGTATGTACCAGTTAGTTCACAAACACCGGCAGAGGGCCGGGGAATACCTCTGGGAGGGGCTTAATATGACCAGAAAGATGCGATTCGTCGCGCATACTTCCGTTATCGCGATCACCTTGGGTTGGGCCGCCGCGGCGGCTGCCGAAGAGCAGGCCGCCAATGCAGAGCCAGCTCCGGCTGAAATCATCGTGACTGGCTCCAGCATCAAGGGCGTCGCGCCCGTCGGCTCGAACCTGACCACGCTGAGCCACGCCCAGATTGAAAACACCGCGGCCCAATCGATCCAGCAGGTCTTGAAGTCGGCGCCCGCCGTGACCGGCCTGATGGCTCCCAGCCAGGGTGGCTATGGTTCGTCGGACAGCTCGGGCACCAATGCCCCGACCATCCACGGCCTGGGTGCTTCGGCTTCTAACTCGACGCTGATCCTGATGAATGGCCACCGCCTGCCGACGGCTGGTGCCAACCACGTTCTGGCCGATCCGAACATCATTCCCACCATCGCGCTCGAGCGCGTCGAAGTGCTGGCAGATGGTGCGTCGTCGGTGTATGGTTCGGACGCTGTTGCCGGCGTCATCAACTTCATCACCCGCAAGAACTATGATGGTTTCGAAGCCGACATCCAGCATGGATTTGGCAGCTCGTATCACACCAACAGCGCCTCGCTGCTGTGGGGCAAGACTTGGGACACAGGCTCGATCCTGGCCGCTTACGGCTATTCGGACCGTTCCAATCTGGCGGCCTCTGCACGCCCCTATTCGAGCAGCCTCAACCTGACCGGCCTCGGTGGGACCAACCAGAACACCAACAAGTGCACCCAGTTCGCACTCAGCGGTTCGACGGTTAGCTGCAACGGTACGTATTCGCCCACGGCATGGGATTTGTTGCCGCAAGAAACGCGCCACAACGCCTATCTGGAATACCGTCAGGATATCGGCGACAAGCTGCACGTGACGGCCGATTTCGACTATTCGTTCCGCAAGGACGTGCAGAATGTATCGCGTGGCGGTGTGACGGCCACGATCTATGGCACGGGTTCGACCCCGCCAACCGGTCGTTCGGTTAATCCTTTCTTTGCGACCGCGACGTCGACGGTATTGAACTTTGACGGCAACGCCCTGTTTGGCCCCGGCGCCACCAGCACCGGTTCCGCCGAAGATTTCTATGCCCATGTCGATGCTGTCTATGACCTGACTTCGAAGTGGTCGTTGAATTTTGGTGCGCTGGTCGGCCGTGACCATTCGGAAATCATCAGCCAAGGCACGCTGAACGCGGCGACGTTCAACCTGGCGGTGAATGGCTATACTTCTGCCTCGATCAACGGCGCGACCCAGTTCACGCAGGTGCCCCTGACCGCGCTCAATGCGTTCGATCCTTTCAATGGCCAAACCTCTGCGGCCACGTTGAAGTCGATGATCGATAGCTCGACCTATTACACCACCAAGCAGACAGTGCGTAACGCCTATGCCAAGATCAGCGGCGAGCTGTTCGATCTGCCAGGCGGCGCGGCCAAGGTCGCCGTTGGCGGCGAATTGCTGGGCTATGGCATTGATCAGGCCCATACCGCGCTGGACGGCCTTGGCGGTGCCAGCAGTTCGTCGGTCTACATTCCGCTGACCTACAGCCGCAACGTGGCCTCGGCCTATGGCGAATTGTACCTGCCGCTGGTCAAGGATGGCTTCGTCAAGTCGATCGACATCAACATCGCAGGGCGCATCGACCATTACAGCGATTTCGGCACCACTTCTAATCCAAAGTTGGCCGCCAATTTCGAGCCGGTGCGCGGCATCAAGTTCCGTGGCAATTGGTCGAAGTCGTTCGTCGCCCCCTCGCTGATGAGCATCGGTGCGAATTCATCGGGTCAAACCGGTGAATCGGCCTTCACCTATCAGGCTGGCAGCGCCGTTCCCGGCCTGCTCGGCAACGTGCCACTGTCGCTTTATCCCTCGGCCGCGTCGATCCCCGGCGCAGTTTGCAACGCGACGTCGTGCAACCTTAACAGCGTCAATGGCGTGATGTTGTCGGGCGGCCAGTCGGGCCTCAAGCCCCAGACCGGTACGGACTGGAGCCTTGGCGTCGACTTTACGCCTGTTCAGGTCCCCGGTCTGCGCCTCAGCGTGACCTACTGGTCGGACGCTCTGCGCAATGGCATTACGGCGCCTGCCACCACCTACGCTTTTGGCGCGGCCAGCCTGTCTAACCTGCTGACGCTCTACCCCGCCGGCGCAAGCCCTGCACAACTCGCAGCGGCACAGGGCGTGTTGCCGCAATCGGGTGCCACGACCACGGCGTACTGGATGTATAACTACACCCAGAACAACGTGCTCAACCTGAACGTTGCGGGCATCGACTTTGAAGCGCTCTATCGCTTCAACACCAATGTCGGTAACTTCACGCTCAACGGCTCGTTCACTCGCAAGACCAAGTTTGAACAGTGGTTTGGCGCCGATGGCACCCACTTCACCGTTCTGGGCACGGCAGGGTTCAACACCACCTTCCCCTCGCTCAAGATGGAAGGGCGGGCCAACATCGGTTACGACAAGGGTCCGTTCAACGCGGTTCTGGGCATCAACTACGAAGGTGGTTACACCTGGTGGGGCGCAGGCGTCATGAACCCGATCGTGCGTAATTCGGCCGGCGTTCCGGTCGGTGGCGGCGATGCGGTCAACGCGTTCACCACGGTTGATCTTCATGCCGCTTATACGTTCAAGAACGTTGGCGTGATGAAGAGCACCAATCTGTTCGTCGATGTTACAAATCTGTTCGACAAGGCACCGCCTTTCGTCAACACCACATCCACCAACGGCGGCGTCGCCTATGACTCGTTCAGCGCCAACCCGCTGGGCCGTGTTGTCAGCGTCGGCTTGCGCTCGAAGTTCTAAGATCCACCCTGCCCCGTCCCGGGTTCTCGGCCGCAAGGCCAGGCCCGGGACGGTCTTTTTTTACTGGAGTAAGCCCACCGCCATGTCCGATCTCAGCCCTTCTGCGCTCGCGCCAATCACCCCGGTGGGGATAGGCTCGGGCCGGGTTCTGGCCGGATTGGTGGGGCGCGGCATTACCGAAAGCCGCACCCCTTGGATGCATGAATGCGAAGCCGACGCGCAAGGGTTGCGCATGGTCTACTCGCTGTTCGATTTTAACGACCGTGGCTGGTCTGACGACCAATTGCCCGCGCTGCTCGATGCCGCCCAGCGGATTGGCTTTGCCGGGTTGAACGTCACATTCCCTTTCAAACAAGCTGTTATCGGCCTGCTCGACGAATTGTCGGATGGCGCCCGCGCGATTGGCGCGGTCAACACTGTCGCGTTTCGTGATGGTCGACGGATTGGTTTCAACACCGATGTGTCCGGCTTTGCCGATGCATTTTTGGTCGGGCTTTCGGGCGTAGCCCTCGATCGGGTATTGCAGGTCGGCTGCGGCGGCGCCGGATCGGCGACGGCTCACGCCTTGCTCTCGGCCATTGGCGCCCGCCACCTTGTGTTGTTCGACACCGATGCCGCGCGCGCTGAAACGCTGCGCCAGCAATTGGCCGCGACCTATGGCGACGCACGTGTGTCGGTGGTGCCCTGCCCGGCAGACGCTGCCGCCAGTGTCGACGGCATCGTCAATGCAACCCCCATCGGCATGGCGAAATTTCCCGGCATGTCCATCGCCGCCAACGCTATCGAGGCGCGACATTGGGTGTCCGAAATCATCTATTTTCCGCTCGAAACCGAACTGCTAAAAACCGCCCGATTGCTCGGTTGCCGGACACTCAACGGGCGCGGCATGGCGGTCGGACAGGCCGCCGATGCCTTTCAGATCTTTACCGGCCATGCGCCCGACCGGTCGCGGATGGCGGATAGTTTTGCCGCCTATGCCCACCGGAACACCGCGGATTGAGCCCAAGGGAACGACCATGATCAACGCGCGCTTCAAGACCTCCATCGCCACGGTTTCGGTCAGCGGGGCGCTGGTCGACAAATTGCGCGCCATTGCCGAGGCCGGCTATGGCGGGGCGGAGATTTTCGAGAACGACTTGCTGTCCGCGCCCGAGACCGCACGGGAAATCGGCGCGATCATGGGCGATCTCGGCCTTGCCTGCACGATGTTCCAGCCCTTCCGCGATCTGGAAGGCCTGCCCGACGATCTGCGCGCGCGCGCGTTTGAGCGGATGAAGCGCAAGTTCGAAGTGATGGATCAACTCGGCACCGATCTTGTGCTGCTGTGCTCAAACTGCTCCCCCAATGCGCTGGATGATCGCCAGCGGATGCTCGATGACTTGCATGAATTGGGCGAAATGGCCGCCGCGCATGGCAAGCGGGTTGGCTATGAAGGGCTGGCATGGGGCAAGCATATTGCCGATCACCGCGACGCCTGGGCGCTGGTGCGCGACGTCGATCATCCCAACATCGGGCTGGTGCTCGACAGCTTCCACTCACTCGCCCGCCGCGTGCCGAGCGCCAGCATCGG